>NZ_NHSD01000280.1 GCF_016653255.1 Rhodobaculum claviforme | reverse complement strand
GCCACGATCACCCGCAGCCCCCGCCCGGCGGCGCCGCGCCCGTAATCCCACAGCCGGTCCGGGGTGCGGTGGGCGGATACGATGCGCACCTCATGCGCGACGCCCAACTCCTCCAGCACCGCGGCGGCATTGCGCAGCGTGGGCCAGTCGGACTGGCTGCCCATGACGATGCCGACCTGCGGCGTATCCATCGCGCGCCCCCCTGCTGATTGGACCACCCCCGCCCTAGCGCCCCGGCGCGGGGGCGACAAGCGGCCTCAGGCGATGATGTCGGGGGTCAGGATGTCCTCGATCCGGGCGATCTCGTCCTTGAGGCGCAGTTTCTGCTTCTTCAGGCGGCGCAGGCCCAGCTGGTCGGGCGCGGGCGCGCCCTGCAACGCGGCGATGGCATCATCGAGGTCGCGGTGCTGGCGGCGCAGCACCGCAAGCTGGATGCGCAGCACCTCCATGTGGTCAAGCTCGGTCGGGGCGTTCATCGGTCGGGCTGCCTTCGCATGGACTTCGGCGCCACCTTACGCGGTTGGGCCCGGCGGGCAAGGCGTCGCGGGGGCGCATGGCCTTGCCCGGGGGGGCGGGCGTCCCCATATCAGGCACCGGCTGCCGAAAACGGGGCCGATATTGCAATGTCGCTTCCTGCAAGGGCTTGCCGAATGACAAAGATGACCTTTGGGGCGCACCCCTTCCTGCTGGGCTTCGACCGTCTGGACCGGATGGTGGAACGCAGCGCCCGGACCGGATCGGACGGATTTCCGCCCTACAACATCGAACTGGTGGCCGAGAACGCCTGGCGCATCACGCTGGCGGTGGCCGGCTTCGGGACCGGGGATCTGGACATCACGCTGGAGGACCGGCAACTCATGGTGCGCGGGCGGCAGCCCGAGGACAGCGGCGCGCGCGTCTTTCTGCACCGGGGCATCGCCGGGCGCGCGTTCCAGCGTGCCTTCGTGCTGGCGGACGGGGTGGAGGTCGCGGGCGCGACCCATGCCGACGGGCTGCTGCACATCGACCTGCGCCGCGCCGCGCCCGAACCCGTCGTGCGCGCCATCGACATCGCGCGGGCCTGAACGATCGCGCGGGCCATGCGGGTCCGGGACGCGCGGGCCCGACGGTGCGTCGGCCTGCACCGCAGGCCCTTCAACAGCTGACAACCAGGGGGAGACAGCACCATGGACCACAAGACCGACATCGCCGAGACGCTGGGCCTTCAGGTCGTCTATGTCCGCCCCGTCGCCGTGGCCGACCTGCCCGAGGACATCCGCCGCGAGGCCGAGGGGGCAACCACCCTCTATGCCGTCCACGACACCGACGGCGAGCGGCTGGCGCTGGTGCGCAACCGCGACATGGCCTTCCTGCTGGCGCGTCAGAACGACCTTGCGCCCGTGCATGTTCACTGAGGGGGCATGTGCACTGAGGGGCCATTTGCACTTGAGGGGGCGTTGACGCGGCCCCCGGTCGGGCGGGTGTCCTTCGCGGGCTGAGAGGCGGCCCGCCCGACCGGTCACTCCTGCGTGGGGGCGGGTCCGGGGGTGGACACGGGGATGTGCCCGCGCGGGCCGTCACCGACCTGGCCCCGGTGGCGCAGCGCCGCGTCCAGCAGCACGCAGGCCATCATCGCCTCGCCCACCGGCACCGCGCGGATGCCCACACAGGGGTCGTGGCGGCCCTTGGTGATGATCTCGGCGTCCGTGCCCGCCAGGGTGACGGTGCGGCGGGGCCGCAGGATCGACGAGGTGGGCTTCACCGCGAACCGCACCACCACCGGCTGCCCGGTGGAGATCCCGCCGAGCACACCGCCCGCGTGGTTGGAGGCGTATTCCGGCCCTTCGGCCCCCATCGTGATCTCGTCGGCGTTTTCCGTGCCGGTCAGGGCGGCGGCGGCCATGCCCGCGCCGATCTCCACGCCCTTCACCGCGTTGATCGACATCATCGCGGCGGCCAGATCGCCGTCGAGCTTGCCGTAGATCGGCGCGCCGAGGCCCGTGGGCACCCCGGTCGCCACCACCTCGATCACCGCGCCGACCGAATCGCCGGACTTGCGCAGCCCGTCGAGGTACGCAGCCCACGCCGCCGCCGCCGCCGCATCGGGGCAGAAGAACGGGTTGGCGTCGATCTGCGCGTCATCGAACGCGGCGCGGTCGATGCCGTGCGGGCCGACCTGCACCAGATATCCGCGCACCCGCAGCCCCGGCACGAGTGCGGCCAGCGCCGCGCGCGCCACCGCCCCCGCCGCCACCCGCGCGGCCGTTTCCCGCGCGCTGGAACGCCCGCCGCCGCGCGGATCGCGCAGGCCGTATTTCTGGAAATAGGTGATGTCGGCATGGCCGGGCCGGAAGCTGGCGGCGATGTCGGAATAATCCTTGGAGCGCTGGTCGGTGTTGCGGATCAGAAGCTGGATCGGCGTGCCGGTGGTCTGGCCCTCATAGACCCCCGACAGGATCTCCACCGCGTCGGCTTCCTGGCGCTGGGTGGTGTAGCGGCTCTGGCCCGGGCGGCGGCGCTCCATCCAGGGCTGGATGTCGGCCTCCGACAGCGGCACACCCGGCGGGCAGCCGTCGACCGTGGCGCCCAGCGCGGGGCCGTGGCTCTCGCCCCAGGTGGTGACGCGGAACATCTGCCCGAACGTGTTGAAACTCATCGCTGGCCCCCGGCTGCCTGTCGCCCGCTCTATCGCTCCGCACCGCCGCCCTCAAGCGGTCAGGTGTCTGGCGCCCGCGGCACGGGGCGCTATGCTTGGCCAAACCCCCGAACCGGAGCCCGAGCATGAGCCCGCTGCGCCTGATCTACCTTGCCCTTGCCATCTGGGGCGCGATTCACCCGATGTACTGGTTCATCACCTGGTTCGTGGAGAACGAGTGGAGCCTGACGGCCATGGCCACCGCCTGGCACGCCAACGCCGCGACATCGGGGCTGGTGTGGGACCTGACGATCGCGGCCATCGCGCTGACGGTGTTCATCCTGGCCGAGGTGTTCACCCGCCGCAACTGGCTGGCGCTGATCGCGATTCCCGCGACCTTCGGCATCGGCGTCAGCTGCGGGCTGCCGCTGTATCTGTTCCTGCGCACCCGGCCCGTGGCCTGACGATGGATCATTTCCTGTACCGCGACGGCATCCTGCATGCCGAAGCTGTCCCCCTGCCCGAGATCGCGGCGGCGGTGGGCACGCCGGTCTATGTCTATTCCGCGGCCACCCTGGCGCGCCATTACCACCTGTTCACCGAGGCGTTGTCGCCGTTGCCGCATCTGGTGTGCTTTGCGGTCAAGGCCAACGGCAATCTGGCGGTGCTGAAGCTCCTGGGCGATCTGGGCGCCGGGATGGATGTGGTGTCGGAAGGCGAGTACCGCCGCGCCCGTGCCGCCGGTGTGCCGGGCGACCGCATCGTGTTCTCCGGCGTCGGCAAGACGAAGCGAGAGATGCGCACCGCGCTGGAGGGCGGCATCCGCCAGTTCAACGTCGAGAGCGAGCCGGAGCTGCTGGCCCTGTCCGAGGTCGCGGCCGCGATGGGCACCACCGCCCCGGTCACCCTGCGCGTGAACCCCGACGTGGACGCGAAAACGCACGAAAAGATCGCGACGGGGCGCAAGGAGGACAAGTTCGGCGTCCCCATCGCGCGCGCCCGCGACATCTATGCCCAGGCCGCCGCCCTGCCGGGGATCGCGGTCGTGGGCATCGACGTGCACATCGGCAGCCAGCTCACCGATCTGGCCCCGTTCGAGGCGGCGTATGCCAAGGTCGCCGACCTGACGCGGGCGCTGCGCGCGGACGGTCACCGCATCGACCGGCTGGACCTGGGCGGGGGCCTCGGCATTCCCTATGCGCGCTCCAACGAGGTGCCGCCGCTGCCGCTGGACTATGGCGCGATGGTGCGGCGCACGGTGGGTGATCTGGGCTGCGAGATCGAGATCGAGCCGGGCCGCCTGATCGCGGGCAACGCGGGGGTGCTGCTGGCCTCGGTGGTGTATCTCAAGCACGGCGAGGGGCGGGATTTCCTGATCCTCGATGCCGCGATGAACGACCTGATCCGCCCGGCGATGTACGGCGCCTGGCACGACATCGTGCCGGTGGTCGAAGGTGGCGCGCCGGATCATGTCTATGACGTGGTGGGGCCGGTGTGCGAATCGGGTGATACCTTCGCGCGGGGCCGGCCGCTGCCGCCGATGACGGCGGGCGATCTGGTGGCGTTCCGTTCGGCCGGGGCCTATGGCGCGGTGATGGCGTCGGAATACAACGCCCGCCCGCTGGTGCCCGAGGTGCTGGTGTCGGGGGATCACTTCGCCGTCATTCGCGCGCGCCCGTCATTTGACGAAATGCTCGCGCGCGATACCCTCCCTGCATGGCTTTGACCCTGGTTCCCGTCGCTTCGATGCCCGCGCCCGCCGGGGGGCGGGTCTGAGCGTGGCGCGCACCCCCCTCGATCTCGCCTATGAGCGGTTGCGCCGGCCGCTGCGGCTGACATGGGCCGGGCTGCTGGCCGAACGGCTGGCGCGGGCGTTCTGGCCGGCGTGGACGCTGGTGGTCGCGGCGCTGGCGGTGATCGGTCTTGGCGGCGCCGCGGCGCTGTCGGCCTGGGCGTTCTGGGCGGTGGCCGGGGTGTGGGGCGCGGCGCTGGGCTGGGCGGTGGTGCATGGTGTGCTGCGGTTCCGCTGGCCGCGCCGGTCCGATGCGCTGGCGCGGCTGGACGCGACGCTGCCGGGCCGTCCGCTGACGGCGCTGGCCGACCGGCAGGCGACCGGGGCCGGGGACCCCGCAGCGGCCGCGGTCTGGCGCGCGCACGTCCTGGCGATGGCCGAACGCGCCGCCGCGGCGCAGGCCGCGCCGCCGGATCTGCGGCTCGCCGCGCGCGACCCTTATGCGCTGCGGTATGTGGCGCTGACGGCGCTGGCGCTGGCGCTGGTGTTCGGGGCGTTCACCCGCACCGGTGATTTCGCCGAACTGGCGCCCGCGCCACTGCGCTTCGAGGCCCAGGCCGCGACCTCGGCCTGGGAGGCGTGGGTGCAGCCGCCTGCCTATACCGGCCGCCCCAGCCTGTACCTCAACGAGGTCGATCGCCCCAACCTCCAGGTGCCGCAGGGCAGCCGCGTGACCGTGCGCCTCTATGGCCAGACCGGGGTGATGACGCTGGCCGAATCGGTTTCGGGGCGCACGACCGATCCCGACGACGGCGCCGCCCCGGCGCATGACTTCACGGTGGAACGCCCCGGCCGCATCGCGGTGCAGGGTCCCGGTGGCCGCACCTGGGAGGTGACGGTGCTTGTCGACGCCCCCCCCTCGGTGCAGCTGCGCGAGACGATGACCCGCGAAGCCGGCGGTGCCCTGCGCCAGCCCTTCGAGGCGCAGGACGATTACGGCGTCGTCGGCGGGACCGCGCGCGTCGCGCTGGATCTGGACCGGGTGGAACGGCGCTACGGGCTGGCCGTCCCCCCCGACCCGCGCGCCCCGATCCGGCTGGACCTGCCGATGCCCATCGCCGGCGACCGCAGCCGCTTCACCGAGGCGCTGATCGACGATCTGTCGCAGCATCCGTGGGCCAACCTGCCGGTCACCGTCCGGCTGGAGGTGCAGGACGCGCTGGGCCAGACCGGCCACAGCGAAACCCGCGAGGTCGTGCTGCCCGGGCGGCGCTTTTTCGATCCGACGGCGGCAGCGGTGATCGAGATGCGGCGCGACCTGCTGTGGGCGCGCGCGGGGGCGCCGCGCGTGGCACAGGTGCTGCGCGCCATCGCCCATGACGACGATGCTGGCGGCTATCACGAGGGCGGCCTCCGGAGCGCGCGTGCGCGCGCAGATCTGCGCGCGGCCATCGACATGCTCGACGCGGGTCTGGCCGATGGCCTCTCGGATCAGGCCCGCGATGCTGTCGCCGTCCTTTTGTGGGATGTCGCCACCCTGATCGAGGATGGTGAGCTTGCCGGTGCCGCCGAGCGGCTGCGCCGTGCCCAGGAGCGTCTGGCCGAGGCGATGCGCCGGGGCGCCGACCCCTCCGAGATCGAGGAGCTGATGGCCGAGCTGCGCGAGGCCATGCGCGACTACATCAACGAGCTGGCCCGCCAGCAGCCCGAGGACACCGACACCCCCGACGGCGACCGGATGGAGATGAGCGGCGACCAGCTTCAGGCGCTGATGGACCGCATCCAGGAGCTGATGGAAGAAGGCCGCATGGCCGAGGCGATGGAGTTGCTCGAGCAGCTCCAGCAGATGATGGAGAACATGCAGGTCACCCAGGGCGAGGGCGGCGAGGGCGGACCCGGCCAGCAGGCGCTCGACGGGCTGGGCGAGGCGCTGCGCGATCAGCAGGGGCTGTCCGACGACACCTTCCGCGACCTCCAGGACCGCTTCGGCGAGGGGCGCGGCCCCCGGCAGGGACCGCAACAAGGCCAGCAGCCCGGTCAGCAACCGGGACCGGACGGCACGGCCCCCACCCCCGGCGAGGATGGCGACGGCGAGGGTGGTGAGGGCCAGGCCGACGGCAGCCGTCCCGGCGACCGGCAGGGCGGCGCGCGTCCGGGTCCGGGCGACGGTGAGGGCGGCGGGTCCGGCACCGACCTGGCCGATCGGCAACGGGCCCTGCGCGACATGCTGCGCGACCTCGACGCGCTGGACCTTCCCGGCGACGGCACCGAGTCCGGCGAGGCCGCGCGCGACTCCCTCGACGAGGCCGCCCGTGCGATGGAGGAGGCCGAGCGCGCCCTGCGCGAAGGGGACGGCCCCGGCGCGCTCGACCGGCAGGCCGAGGCCATCGACGCCCTGCGCGAGAGCATGCAGGCCCTCGCCGAGGAGATGGCCCGCGAGGAGGGCGGCGGAGAGCGCGACACAGCCGCCCTCGGTCAGGACGGCACCGGCGGGCAGCGCGATCCGCTGGGGCGCGACAGTGGCAATGGCGGTCGTTTCGGCACCGAGGACAGCATGCTGCCCGACGGCGACGTCCAGGCGCGCGCCCGGGCCCTGCTGGACGAGATCCGCCGCCGCTCCGGTGAGCAGGACCGCCCCGAGGCCGAGCGCGACTACCTGCGTCGCCTGCTGGAACGGTTCTGATCCGCACCCCGTCGGGCCCATCCTGCCCAGCCATCCCGACAGGTCCTCCCAAGCGGCCATCCCGACAGCCCATCGCGGCGACCCACCCCGGCGGATCACCCCGGCGAGCCGGCCCGATCGCCTCGGACCAGGCCGCTGCCGCGCCCGCAGATGACTGCGCCCCGCCGCCCCACGGGCGGCCGCCGCCGAGAGGGGGCTCGATGCCCCCCGAGGCGGCTCTTGCGCCCCTCCCGGCGCGCTGGGTGCTTGACCCGCCGCCCGCGCACGGCGCATCAGGGCGACGTCCCCAGCCCCGAGGTTTGCCATGCCCACCTTCACCGCCCTGACCACCCTTCCCGGAGAGCCCGCCGCCCAGCGGCTGGCCGAGGCGCTGGAGGATCTCGCCCCCCTCGGCATCGGCGTCTTCGAGATCGAGGACGGCAGCGGCCTGTGGGAGGTCGGCGGCTATTTCGACGCCCCCCCTGACGGGGTCGCGCTGGCCTTGCTGGCTGCGCTGCACGGGGCGCGCGACTTTGCCGTATCCGAGGTCCCCGAGATCGACTGGGTGGCGCATGTGCGCCGCGAACTCTCGCCGGTGGAGGCGGGGCGCTTCTTCGTCCACGGCAGCCACGACGCCGACCGCGTCCCCGAGGGGCGCATCGCGCTGCTGATCGAGGCGGCGATGGCCTTTGGCACCGGGCACCACGGCACCACGCTGGGCTGTCTGCGGGCGCTCGACCGGCTGGCCGACGGGTGGACCCCGGCCTCGGTGGCCGACATCGGCGCGGGCACGGCGGTGCTGGCGATGGCGGCGGCGCGGGTGTGGCCGGAGGCGCGGGTGGTGGCGTCCGACATCGATCCCGTTGCGGTGGACGTGGCCCGCGCCAACCTCGAGGTCAACGGCATGGTCGGGCAGGTGGAGACCGTCGTCGCGCCCGGCTTCGATGCCCCCGCGCTGGCCGGGCCGTTCGACCTGATCCTTGCCAACATCCTGATGGGGCCGCTGGTGGAGCTGGCCCCGGGCATGGCCGCGCATCTGGCGCCGGGCGGCCGGGCGATCCTGTCTGGCCTGCTGGTGGCGCAGGCCGACGCGGTTCTCGCCGCTCACACCGCGCAGGGCCTGACGCTGGAGACGCGCGAGGACCTGGGCGAGTGGGCGACGCTGGTGCTCAGGCGCCCGGGCTGAGCGTCCCCTGCGCGGCCCGCCACGCACATCGCGCCATAGCGGCCCATGCGTGGCACCGCCGTGACACCACTGTCACGGCGGCCGGCTGCGGCCTCAGCGCTCCGGGATCAGGCCGCGCGGGCTGAACCGCAGCACCAGCAGCATCGCCAGACCCATCGTCAGCAGCCGCATGTGGGCTGCATTGCCCAGCAGATGCGCCCGCAGCGCGCTGTCCTCGCCCAGCCAGATCGTGGCCACGTCGATCAGCCAGCGGCCCGCCGGCTCCACCTGCACCCACAGGAACCAGATCAGGATCCCGCCCAGCACCGAGCCCCAGTTGTTGCCCGACCCGCCCACGATCACCATCACCCAGATCAGGAAGGTGAAGCGCAGCGGCTCGTACGCCGTGGGCACCAGCTGGCCATCCAGCGTCACCATCATCGCGCCGGCCAGCCCGCAGGTGGCCGAGCCCAGAACGAAGATCCCCAGGTGGCGCTTGGTGACGTCCTTGCCCATCGCGCGCGCCGCGGTCTCGTTGTCGCGAATGGCGCGCATCATCCGCCCCCAGGGCGAATTCAACGCCTTTTCCGCCAGCCAGATCAGCAGGCCCAGCACGATCAGGAACAGCGTGGCATAGCCCAGCTGCACCACCACCTGCGCGGTCTGGTTGACCGACCAGCCCAGCGTGTCGGCCAGCCCCGGCAGCCAGTCCTGCTGGCGGACCTCGGCCGGGCCGGGCAGGGGGCGCGGGATGCCGGTGACGTTCTTGACGCCACGGGCCAGCCACGTCTCGTTGCGCAGCACCGAGATCAGGATTTCGGAGATCCCCAGCGTGGCGATGGCGAGGTAATCGGACCGCAGCCCCAGCGCGATCTTGCCCACCATCCACGCGGCCCCGGCGGCCAGCAGCGCGCCCACCGGCCACGCCAGCAGCACCGGCAGGCCGAGGCCGCCCAGATACCCCTCGGAGGCGGGGTTGACCGCCTCGATCGCGTTGATCGCCGGGACGAACACCGCGCGGTTCAGCGTCCAGCCCACGCCCAGAACCGCGATCAGCGTCAGCATCCGCGGCCAGCCCGGCACCATCCGGCGGGTCACCAGCACCGCGGCAAAGATCGTCGCCGCCCCGATCATCAGCCCGAGGATCGCGCCGAACGCCCCCGCCGACCACGCCGCGCCCACCGGCGGCATGGAGATCAGCACCGCCGCAAGCCCCCCCACCGCGGTGAAGCCCATGATGCCGACGTTGAAGATCCCGGCATAGCCCCACTGCATGTTCACACCCAGCGCCATGATGGCCGAGATCAGCCCCATGTTGACGATGGTGAGCGCCAGCGTCGGCGACTGGAAGGTCCACACCATGCCAAGCGCCACGAACAGCGCGGCAAACAGCGAGATGTTGCGCCAGTTCACGCTCATACCGCTTTCCCCCGGAACAGCCCCGTCGGCCGGAAGATCAGCACCAGCACGAGGATCGCAAAGGAGACCGCGAACTTGTAGTCCACCGACAGGATCTGCGCGAGGCCCTCGGGCGTCCAGCCCTCGGGCAGCAGATGGCCCAGGAACCGCCGCCAGGCATAGGTGATGGTCATCTCGGAGAACGCGACCAGATAGCCGCCGGCGATGGCCCCCATCGGGTTGCCCAGGCCGCCGACGATGGCGGCCGCAAAGATCGGCAGCAGAAGCTGGAAATAGGTGAAGGGCCGGAACCCCTTGTCCAGGCCGTAAAGCGTGCCCGCCACCACCGCCAGCGCCGCCGCCAGGATCCACGTCACCCGCACCACCCGGTCGGGGTTGATCCCCGACAGCAGCGCCAGATCCTCGTTGTCGGAAAACGCCCGCATGGATTTGCCCGTCCGCGTGCGGTTGAGAAACCAGAACAGCGCCACCATCACCACCAGCGCCACCACGATGGTGATCCCCTGCGCGGTGCGCAGCGCCAGCCCCTCGGCCAGGCCCGACCATTCGCGGAACTCGCGCACCGAGAAGATGAAGCGGCCGCCGTCCTCGAACCGCTGGTCGCCGGGGCCGATGATCAGCCGCACGATGCCGTTGGTGACGAACATCACCCCGATGGAGGCCATCACCAGCACCACCGGCTTGACCCGCTGGCGGCGGTAGAACCCGAACACCAGCTTTTCCGCCGCCAGCGCATAGAGCGCCAGCGCCACGATCCCCACCGGCAGCGCCAGCAGCGCGGTCGGCAGCACCCCCAGCCCGATGCCCGCCGCCTGCAACACCCAGGTCGTCAGGATCACCACCATGGTCCCGAAGGCCATGAAGTCGCCATGCGCGAAGTTGGAAAACCGCAGGATGCCATAGACCAGCGTCACCCCCAGCGCGCCCAGCGCAAGCTGGCTGCCATAGGCCAGCGCGGGGACCAGCACGAAGTTGGCCAACAGCACGAATGCATTGATCGGGTCCATGTCTCAGCCCCCCAGGAAGGATCGGCGCACCTCCGGGTCGGCCAGCAGGGCCTGCCCGGTGTCGGTGAAGCGGTTGCGGCCCTGCACGAGGACATAGCCCTTGTCGGCGATCTCCAGCGCCTGGCGGGCGTTCTGTTCCACCATCAGGATGGAGATGCCGGTGCGCGCGACCTCGATGATGCGATCGAACAGCTCGTCCATGACGATCGGGCTGACGCCGGCGGTGGGTTCATCCAGCATCAGCACGCTGGGCTGGGTCATCAGCGCGCGGCCCACCGCGACCTGCTGGCGCTGCCCGCCCGAAAGCTCTCCGGCGGCCTGCCGGCGCTTGTCGCGCAGGATGGGGAACAGGTCGAACACCTGCTCCATGGTGGTGCGGAAATCGTCGCGGCGCAGGAAGGCGCCCATCTCCAGGTTCTCCTCCACCGTCAGCGAGGGGAAGATGTTGGAGGTCTGCGGCACGAAGGCCATGCCTTGCGCCACCCGCGCCTGCGGCGTGAGCTTCGTGATGTCGCGGCCGTTCAGGCGCACCTGCCCCTCGCGGATGTTCAGCATCCCGAACACGGCCTTCATGGCGGTGGATTTGCCCGCGCCGTTGGGGCCGACGATCACCGCGATCTGGCCCTTTTCGACCGCGATGGTGCAGTCGTGCAGGATGTCGGCGGCGCCATAGCCGCCCGTCATCGCGTCGCCGATCAGGACGGGGCCGCTCATGCGCCGGCCTCGGCCTTGGGCTTGTTCTTCAGCCCGGTTCCCAGATACGCCTCGATGACCGCCTCGTTCGACTTGATCTCGGCGATGGAACCTTCGGCCAGGACGCGGCCCTCGGCCATGCAGATGACCGGGCCGCAGATGCGGGCAATGAAATCCATGTCGTGCTCGATCACCACAAAGGTATAGCCGCGTTCCCGGTTCAGCCGGACAATCGCGTCGGCGATGGTGTTCAGAAGGGTGCGGTTCACGCCGGCGCCGACCTCGTCCAGGAACACGATCCGGGCATCGGTCATCATGGTGCGGCCCAACTCCAGCAGCTTCTTCTGGCCGCCCGACAGGTTGCCCGCGCGCTCCTCCGCCAGATGGGCAATGGTCAGGAACTCCATCACCTCGTCGGCGCGGGCGCGGATGCGGGCCTCTTCCTCGGCCACGGCGCGGCGGTGGAACCACGCCGACCACAGGTTTTCGCCGGACTGGCCCGGCGGGACCATCATCAGGTTCTCGCGTACGGTCATGGTGTGGAACTCGTGCGCGATCTGGAAGGTGCGCAGCAGCCCCTTGTGAAACAGCGCGTGCGGCGGCAGGCCGGTGATGTCCTCGCCGTCCATCGTGACCCGCCCCGAGGTCGGCGGCAGCACCCCGGCGATCACGTTGAACAGCGTGGTCTTGCCCGCGCCGTTGGGGCCGATCAGCCCGGTGATCGATCCGCGCGCGACCTCCAGCGAGGCGCCGTCCACGGCGTGGAAACCGCCGAAATGCTTGTGCAGGTTTTCGACCCGGATCATCCCGTGCCCCTTTGCGAAGTGCCCCTTTTTGAGGTGCCCGAGCTGTCGTCACACCAAAACCAAGGGACCGGGAGCGCACCTGGCGCCCCCGGGCCCTCGGGTCGGTGACGATCCCGGGATCAGCGCATCTGGACGCGCGTGAAGGCGCCGCCCTCGATGACATACTCCTCGTAGGTGCCGGCGGCCTCGCCCGGCGGGATCAGCTCCACGTCGGTGGCGCCGACGTAGTTGACCTCGCCGCCCTCGGCCAGGATCTCCAGGGCGCGTGCCAGCTCACCGGGCATGATCTCCTCGCCCGGGGCGTTGGCGACGGCCAGGATGTTGGCCGCGATGGCTTCGGGGGTGGCTTCGCCCGCCGCCTGCGCGGCCAGTGCCAGCAGCGCCGCCGCGTCGTACGACTGACCCGCGAACGAGCCGGTGCCGTCGACCCCGGCCGCGGTGGCCAGGTCCACGAACATCTGCATCCCCGGACCGTCGGCCGAGGGGCTGACGCCGATGCTGCCGTCCAGGTCCGGGCCGATGGTGTCGATCAGGCTCTGGCCCCGCATGCCGTCGCCCAGCACGAAGGTGTCGAAGGCGCCCAGCTCGATCGCGCTCTGGATGATGCCGGCGCCGCCTTGGTCGGCATAGCCGAAGACCACCAGCACCTCGCCGCCCGCGGCGGCCAGCGCGCCCACCTCGGCGGAGTAGTCACCGCGCCCGTCCATGTGGCTGTCCGAGATGGTGACCGAGCCGCCCAGTTCGGTGAACGCCGCCTCGAAGCTGTCGGCGAGGCCGAGGCCGTAGTCGTTGTTGGTGTAGCTGATGGCCACCGACGAGATGCCCCGGTCGATCAGCATGTCCGCGATCACCGCGCCCTGGCGCGCGTCCGACGGCGCGGTGCGGAAGAACGTCCCCTGGCTGTCGAAGGTCGTGAACGCGGGCGAGGTGGCCGAGGGCGAGATCATCGGCACGCCGTTCGGCATCGCCACGTTTTCCAGGATCGAGCGCGTCACCCCCGAGCAGTCGGCGCCCATGATCGCCACCACGTTGTCCGAGGTGATCAGCCGCTCCGCCGCGGCGTTGCCGGCCGAGCTGTCGATGCAGGTGGAATCGGCGCGCACCGCGTTGATGGTCTGCCCGCCCAGCCACAGCCCCGAGGCGTTGATCTCGGCCCAGGCCAGTTCGGCGGATTCCGCCATGTGCGGGGTGATCGATTCGATGGGGCCGGTGAAGCCGAGCAGAACGCCCATGTTCACCTCCTGCGCCCAGGCGCCGCCCGCAACGATCCCCGATGCGGCACTCGCCAGCAGCAACTTCTTCATGTCCGTCTCCCTGGTCTGCTTTTCTGGGATGTGACACTAATCAGCGGTTCCGCGAAAGAAAAGAGACTTGGCGGCCCCCCTGCGCATCCGTTCACGCCCCTGTCAGGCCCCGTGTCGGGCCCCGTGTCGGGCCCCGTGTCGGGCCCGGTATCGGGGTCCGGGTTCGGGGTCGGGGGCGGCCCGTCCGAAGACGACACGCCGGGGGATCGGCGTCAGGGCCGCAGCGTGGCTTTGGGTCTCGGCCGCGGGCCGCGCGCGCAGCCCTGCCGCCGATCTGCATGCAGGGGGCGCGGGATCAGTCGGCGGTGTCGGCGCGCCCGCGAAACCCGGTGGCGACGACGTATTTCTCGGCGCTGTCGGAGCGGCTGGCGGGGGGCTTGACGTTGATCACCCGGTCGAACGCCTTTTTCAGCCGGGCCTGAAGCGTGGCCTCGGCGCCGCCCTGCAGGACCTTGGCCACGAAGGTGCCGCCCTCCTCCAGCACGTCGAAGGCGAAATCGGCGGCGGCCTCGCACAGCGCGACGATACGCAGGTGGTCGGTGTTGCGGTGGCCCGAGGAGGCGGCGGCCATGTCCGACAGCACCACATCCGCCCGCCCGTTCAGCCAGTCGCGCACCGCGTCGTCGGCCCCATCGGCCATGAAGTCCAGCACATGCGCCTCGGCACCCGCAAGCGCCGCGACCTCCTGCAGGTCGACGCCCAGCACGCGGCCCACCGGCTTGCCGGCCTTCGCCCCGTCGGCGTTCACCCGCGCCACCGCCACCTGCAGCCAGCCGCCCGGCGCACAGCCCAGATCGACCACCCGAACGCCCGGGCGCAGGAAGCGGAACCGGTCGTCCAGCTCGATCAGCTTGTAGGCCGCGCGGCCGCGATAGCCGTCGGCCCGCGCGCGGTGCACGTAGGGATCGTTGAGCTGCCGCTCCAGCCAGCGGGTCGACGACAGCTTGCGGCCGCGCGCGGTCTTGACCTTGACCTTCAGCTCGCGCTGGCCCCGGCCGGAGGTGTTCTCTGCCATGGTTCCGTTCCCTCTCAGCCCGGCGCGGGGCGGATCAGCCCGTCGCGCGACATCTGTGCATAGAGCAGCCCCTCGCGCAGGCCGCGATCGGCCACCGACATGCGATCGGTCGGCCACACCCGCAAGAGCGCCTGCAGGATCGCCGCGCCGGACATGATCAGCGTGTGGCGGTCGCGCCCGATGCGCGGGTCGCTGCGCCGCCCCTCGGGGCCCAGCACGAGGTATTCGCGAATCACCCGGTCGATCTGGTCCGAGGTCATGCGCAGCCCGTCCACCCGGCTGCGGTCATAGCGCTTCAGCCCCAGAAACGTCGCCGCCACCGTCGTTATGGTGCCCGAGGTGCCGATGATCTGGAACCCCTCGCGCGCCTGTTCGCGGGCATAGGGCGAGAAATCCGCGAGCTGTTCCTCGAAGTGCCAGCTCATCAGCGCGAATCGGGCGGCGTCGTCGTCCACGTCGCGGAACTGGTCGCGCAGGGTGGCCACCCCCAGCGGCACGCTGATCCAGTCCACCACGCGCGCGGGGCTGACGGTGTCGGGGTGCGGCTCGAACCCCGCGTGCAGGCGCATGAGGGCGGCCATGCGCGCCTCGGGCGGGACCGGCGACAGGTCGATCCACACAAGCTCGGTGGAGCCGCCGCCGATGTCGACCACCAGCAGCTGCTCGGTGCGCGGCGACACCAGCGACGCGCAGGAGACGACGGCGAGGCGCGCCTCCTCCTCCGGGGCGATGACATCGAGGCGCAGGCCGGTTTCCCGCCGCACCAGCCGGATGAAATCACGCGAATTGCGCGCGCGTCGGCAGGCCTCCGTCGCGACCAGCCGCATCCGGCCGACCCGGTGGCGGTCCAGCTTGCGCTGGCAGATCCGCAGCGCGGCCAGCGTGCGCGCGATGGCGCCCGATCCCAGCCGCCCCGTCGCCTCCAGCCCTGCGCCCAGCTGCACCGTCTTGGAGAAGCTGTCCACGACCTCGAAGCCCGCGCCAGCCGGGCGGGCCACCAGCATCCGGCAGCTGTTCGTGCCGAGGTCGAGCGCCGCATACAGCGGCGCCCGCTCGGACGGGGGGGGTGCGGCAGGCTCGACCGGCAACGGGAACGCGCCCACCCCCCGGGGACGCTCGGGCGTCATTGTCGCCCTCCAACTTCAAGTTGCGGCAACGGTAGTGGGGCGGGGCGGTGCGCGCAAGGTCGCGCCGCACATGGCACACGCCCCCGCGAGGTCGCTGCCGGGGGGCCGAGCGTCGAAATCCGGCCGCCGCGACGGTGTGTCCCGGCGTATGCCGAAAGGGCGCAGCGGAGGGCCCGGAATGCCGCAGATGACCGTCGTCTACTGGCGCGACATCCCCGCCCAGGTGATCGTGGGCCGGGGCAGGGAGGTGGTCCGCGTGGCCCTGCCCGAGCGGTTCGCACAGGCCATCGACCGGGCCGCCATGCACGCCGGGGCCCGCGACAGCGACGCCTATCTGGCCGCGTGGCGCCGCGCCGCCCCGGTGGAGGTCGCAGGCGACCCCGCCGTCGCCGCCGCCGCCGAGGCCGCCCGCCTGGAGGCCGCCCATGACGACGCGCGCCTGCGGGCGCTGATCGCCACCGGCGGGCGGGGCTGAGCCCGTGCCCCGCCCGCCCGTCCACCCCCAGCCTGCGAGGCCGCGCATGTCCCTCGTCGTTCCTGTCCGTCACCGGGGGGGCACGCCGCTGGCGGCCCTGCTGCGTGGCCATTCGGTGGAGGTGCTGCCGCGGACCGCCGACCGGGTGGCCGATTTCCGCGCCATGTTCAGCCCGGGGACCCGGGTCCATGTCGCCCATATCGCCGGCACCCCGGTGGCCGACATGGTGCGCACCGCCGCGCGGCTGCGGGCCGAGGGGTTCGCGCCAATGCCGCATCTGCCGGCGCGGGTGCTGCCTGACCGCCGCACGCTGTGCGATCTGGTGGCGGGCTACGTCGATGCGGGGGTGCGCGGTGTGCTGGTGCTGGGCGGGTCGCCGGGGCGTCCTGCGGGGCCGTTCCACTGTGCGATGCAGCTGCTGGAGACCGGCCTGCTGGACGGGTTCGCGCGGGTCCATGTCGCCGGTCACCCCGAGGGCAGCCGCGACATCGACCCCGGCGGCGGCGAGGAAACGGCCATGGCCGCATTGCGCGCCAAGGCCGCCTGGGCCGCGCGCAGCGGCACCGAAATGGCGATCGTTACCCAGTTCGCCTTTGACGCCGACCCCGTGATCGCCTGGGAGGGGCGCTTGCGCGCCGCCGGTATCGCGCTGCCGGTGCATGTCGGGCTGGCGGGTCCCGCGCGGTTGCAGACGCTGATCCGCTATGCCGTCGCCTGTGGGGTGGGGCCATCCTTGCAGGTGTTACAGCGGCGCGCCCGCGACGTGACGCATCTGCTGCGCCCGGTGGCCCCGACCGGGGTGGCGCAGCGGCTGGCCGAGCATGCCGCGGCCCATCCCGGCAGCCTGTTTCGCGGGCTCCACCTCTTTCCCCTCGGCGGGCTGGAGGCCACGGCCGCCTGGGCACGGGAGGCCGGGTGATGGCGCGCGCGGTCCTCGAGTCCCAGACCCGCACCGTCGTCATCGGCTTTGACGCGCCGTTCTGCGTCATTGGCGAGCGGATCAACCCCACCGGCCGCAGGGCGCTGGCCGCCCAGCTGGAGGCCGGGGACTTCGCCACCGTCGAGCGCGACGCGCTGGAGCAGGTCGCCTGCGGCGCGATGGTGCTCGATGTGAACGCGGGCGTCGTCTACAACTCCGACCCCGATCCCAACCGCACCGAGCCACCGCTGATGCGCGCCATGATCGAGCGCGTGCAGGCGCTGGTGGACGTGCCCCTGTGCATCGACAGCTCGGTCCCCGGCGCGCTGGAGGCGGGACTGGCGGTGGCGCGCGGCCGCCCGCTGCTGAACTCCGTCACCGGCGAGGAGGACCGGATGGAGGCGATCCTGCCGCTGGCACGGAAATACAACGTGCCCGTGGTCGCGATCTCCAACGACGACACAGGCATCAGCGAGGACCCGGACGTGCGCTTCGCCGTCGCCCGCCGGATCGTGCAGCGCGCGGCGGACCACGGCATCCCCGCCCATGACATCGTCGTCGACCCGCTGGTGATGCCGGTGGGCGCAATGGCCAGCGCCGGGCGGCAGGTGTTCGCCCTCGTGCGCCGCCTGCGCGAGGAGCTGGGCGTGAACACCACCTGCGGGGCCTCCAATGTCTCGTTCGGGCTGCCGAACCGGCATGGCGTCAACGCGGCCTTCCTGCCGATGGCGATCGGGGCGGGGATGACGAGTGCGATCATGAACCCCGTGCGCGCGCCGGAAATGGCGGCGGTGCGCGCGGCCAACCTGCTGATGGACCACGATCCGAACGGGGCCGCGTGGATCGGCCTTGCACGGGTGCTGGAGGCGGTGGCGGCGGGCACCGGCTTTGCCGAGGCCAGCATCGCGGCCGGTGCGGTCCCGGGAGGGCGCATGGGGGGGCGCACCGGACGCGGTGCGCGGCGCCGCGGCGGCTGACACGTCGCGCCCCTGCGTCCCACGGCCCGCTTGCAACCGTCGGCCGGGGCGATAGCCTCGGGACGGCGGGCCAGCGGGATGGGGGTCATGGAAAAGATCGGGCTGTCACCCGAGGTATTGTTGCGCGCCTATGCGGCGGGCGTCTTTCCCATGGCCGAGGGGCGCCATGATCCCGCGTTGCACTGGATCGACCCGGCCCGCCGGGGGGTGCTGCCGCTGGACGGGTTCCATCTGTCGCGGTCGCTGCGTCGGCGCCTGCTGCGGGCGCCATGGCGCGTCAGCGTGGACACCGCCTTTGCGGATGTGATGCGCGGCTGCGCCGACCGCCCCGAGACCTGGATCAACGCGCCCATCTTCGAGCTGTCCTGCGCGCTGCATGACCGCGGTCACGCCCATTCGGTCGAGGTCTGGGAGGGCGCGGATCTGGTCGGGGGCGTCTATGGCGTGGCGCTGGGCGCGGCGTTCTTTGCCGAGAGCATGTTTTCGCGGCGCACCGACGCCTCCAAGGCGGCGCTGGCGTGGCTGGTGGACCGGCTGCGGATCGCGGGGTTCATGCTGTGCGACACGCAGTTCCTGACACCGCACCTGCACTCCCTGGGCGGTGTGGAGGTCCCCCGCGCCATCTATCGCCGCAGGCTTGCCCTTGCGCTGGGCCAGCCGGCCGATTTCAGCGCGCCGCCGATCCCCGGCCCTCAGGCGTTGGTGCAGCGGATCAGCCAGACGTCGAAGCGCGGATGATCCAGCGCGTTGAGGGCGGGGCTCGCGGCAACCATCCAGCCGCGAAAGACCGCGCCGTCGTGCCGCGCGTCATGGATCAGAAGATAGGCATAGCCGTCGCCCGACGGGTTGCCGACCGGATAGCGGCACTCCAGCAGCGTCACCGTCAGCCGCCCGAAGGTCACGCTGTCGCCGACCGCCACCGTCAGGTCATGCGCCGCACCCGCCACCTTGTCGAGGCCCCGCAACACCGCCCCCGTGGCCGGGGCCACCTCCAGCGGCGCGGGGGCCTGCGCGGCGGCGGGTCCCGCGATGGCCAGGGCCAGGGTCAGGGTCAGCACGCGCATCATGGCGCCCCGTCCCCGCCCGATACCGCGCGCAGCAGCAGCGTCACGAGGCTCACCGCGCTTTGCGTCTGTTCGATCCGGTCGCCGGGGGCCAGGTCGAAGGGGGCGCCGCCCGGAAGCAGCTCGATGAAGGCGCCCCCCAGCAGCCCCTCGGTCGCGACCACGGCAAGCGTGTCCTCCGGCAGCGCGATCCCGTCGCGGATGCGCAGGCGCAGTTCCGCGCGCAGGCTGTCGGGATCGAGGGTCATCGCGCCGACGCTGCCGATCCGCACGCCGCCCAGCCGCACGTCAGCCCCCACGCGCACCCCCTCGACCGAGCGGAAGCTCGCCGTCAGCTCATAGCCCGCGCGTGCCTGTCCCAGCCCGGCGATCTGTCCGGCGTACACAACAAACCACACCGCCGCGGCGATGACCGCGGCCCCCAGTATGGCATCGGTGCGCGTCTGTGCCATCACGCCTGCGCTCGTGCTTCGGGTCACTCGGGCGTCCAGGCCTCGTAGTCGCGTTTCGGCGCGGGTTCCTGCCGCCGGATGGAGCCCGGCGGCGCATAGGCCAGCGCCGTACCGGTCTGGTTCGCGAGGTGCGGCTTTTCCCACGCGCGGTGGCGCAAAGGCGCCTCGGTGGGCGGTGTGTTCCAGGTGTGGTGCAGCCAGCCGTGCCAGTCGGGCGCGATCCGGCTCGCCTCGGTCTCGCCGTTGTAGATCACCCAGCGCCGCTTGCCGCCGTCGGACTGGTAGAAGACGTTACCCTGGTCATCCGCACCGACCCGCTCGCCATGGCGTCGGGTGTGCAGCAGCGTGCCGAACGTGGCGTTGTTCCACCAGGTGACAAGGCCGATGAGCGTCTTGAGCATGGCGCGGTCTCCAGTATCCCCGTCACCGCTATGGAGCATCCCGCCCGTCAGGTCCAGTGACCAGGGGCCGCGTCGCCCCAAGCGCCCGCCTTGCGCCCCGTCCGCGATGTGCTAGGCCAAACCTCGGTGGGCCCGTAGCTCAACGGTCAGAGCAGGGCGCTCATAACGCCTTGGTTGGGGGTTCGAATCCCTCCGGGCCTACCAGCGCAAGCCGTTGATGACAACGGGGCATAACCTTGCACGAAATGGGGGTTTTTGATGCACACCCCCTGTCAAGTGCTCAGGTCGCGCCATATGTCACGATTCCGTAATTGAAAGCCAAGCGCCTGACCTGACTATTGAAATTCCCTGTCCGTAGCCTCCCACGACAGCTTTGACCCGGCCAATCTGCGACACTCGGCGCGTTCAGCGCAGCGCGGCCTCGACGTCGCGGCGCAGGTAAAGCGGACCGAAGTCGGCGCCCCCGGGGGCGAAATACCCGACCCCGGCAGCCTTCAGCCGGGCCACCAGCGTGTTCGGGTGATCGCCCCGCTCGGGCGCAAGACCGCGGATCGTGGCGAATCGGCGGTGGAAGGCGGCGATGTCGGCTGCGGTCATGTAGAGCCGTTCGTTGCCCGTCCGCGGGTGGCGCAGTCGCGTGGCGGGCGTGTGGCCGGCGGCGATGAGGGCGAGGAACCGCCCCTTGTCCTTGATCCCGACGCTGAGCCCGAAGGTCCCCGCGGGGATCGGGACGTCGTCCGAGGCCTGAGCCGCGGCCAGCCGCTTGACCTCGTCCCTGCGCACAAGGAGACCGCCGAAGCCCTCGCGCTCCCTGCCGAGGCCGGCTGCAATCCGCCCGTCGCGGATGGCGGCGATGATCGCGTCTGCCCCGAGGCCGGTGCGTTGGCGGGCCAGCAGGATGCGCTCCCACCCGCGCGCGCCGGCGTCCACTGGAACCGCGGCCGCCCGCAGCTCCGCCACCAGCGCCAGCCCGTCGGCAAGGCGCCACCGCGCCTTGATGTTGGGCGCGTTGGTGAAGGGCACGATCACCCCATCCGCGATCAATGCCTCAAGCTCACTCCGCGATGCCCCCATGGCAGGACGCAGCACGCGCGGGCCGACCAGCTTCGCGATCTCGTCGAGCAGCCGGGCATGGCGCCTTGCATCGAACACCCTGCGGTTGGCGGGCCGCGGGTCGTCCTTCTCCAGCACGCCCAGATCCTCGAGGACCACCGCGAGGTCCCGCAGCGTGCCGAGTTCGTCGGTCACGGTTCTGACGGAGTGCAGTCGTCTTTCCGCGAGGATCACGCCCAGGACCTCCGTTCCCGGCGCGATCGGCCATGTGTCGAGGATGCACGCCCGCAGGATATGGCGGAACGGGTCGAACCCGGTGTCGGCCGCATACCCCCGTGCGAGCTGCTCGTGGAGGTCGCCGAAAGCCTTCGCGGCGGTGTCATTGTAGCCTGAAGCCGCGGCCGCCAGACGGTCCAGCGCTGACCGGATTGCCGCCTCGCCGCGGCTCGCCACGGCGAACCCGGCGGCCTGTGCCGCGCGGGGCGCCGCATCATCGCTGTTGGTGGGGCGGTCCTCCAGCCGCAGGAGCTCCTGCCCGAGCAACCGGCAGACGGTCGCCGCGGCGAAGGTCGAGAGCCGGGCAAGCCAGGTGTCGTCCTGGCCATCCTCCAGCCGCCAATCCAGCCAGCGGTCGAAGGGCGAAGGCTCGATCCGCGGCCGATCGAGCCTTCCCGCAAGGATCAGCGGCGCAATCGGTCCCAAATGGTGGCCGACGTCGTGCGCAAAGTGCGGCTTCGCAACGTCCCAGAGCGGGACCAGCGGGTGGGCATGCCGGATGCAGACGGAGACCTCGCGGAACTGCCAGTCGCCCCGGAGCGCCATGGCCGCCAGCGGGTCTCCGCCCCGGGCCTCGGCATCCTCGCGCAGGCAGATGGGGCAGCCGCGGATATGGCGGCTGCGGACGGCACGGGTGATGAATACCTCGCCCCGGAACGCGGTCCGGCCGTCGCCGACGCTGTGCCCGGTCCAGGAGCGCAACGCTGCCACGGCTGCATCGTCGAGGCCCGCTGCCTCCACAAGGAACCGGACATCCTCGGCACCATAACCGGTGAACCCCTTCGCCGACCCGCCCCTGTCCGACGCGAACATGGTGACGTCGGTGCCATTAAACGCCGCCATGCGCGACATGAGCGACGTCCATGTCTCGCGCGGGACGGGAGCGACGCGGAGGGGGAGGGGTTCGGGCATTGATTATGCCTTCGTCTGACACGCTAAGGCACTTGGACTATGGTCGGAGCATCCAGTCGTGTCCATCGCTGTGAGCGCAGGTCTGCAACGTGTGTCCAGATGGGGCGGTCCTCTTGGCAACTGTGTATACGTTTCGGGCGGCGGTTCGGTCGCCGCACTTGGTGGATCAAGCAAAGGGGAGATCTTGCCGACGGCCCTGAAGGCCTCCGGTGCCACCTAAGTATTGACAGCTGCCCCCCGCCCGTGCTCCTGCGCTCGCATGGCAAATCGTCAGTTCATAGGCCGGTCGCTCTGACCGTTTCTCCCGGGTCCCCGACCCGGGCTGTTCACCTATGCTGCACGGGAGCCTGCCATGGCCCGCATCCCCTTCATCGCCGTCCGTCTGCGCCTCGAGTCCGAGGACGACATCATCGCCCGCCTGCGCGCCGTGGCCGAGCGCCGCCGCCGCCGCACCCCGGAGGGCGAGGACGACGCGCCGCCCTACCGCGACCTTGTCCAGCAAGCCCGCGAGATCTTCGCACGCCGCCGCAAGCGCTCCGGCATCAGCCATCTGCGCAAGGAGGACGCCGCGCGCCTCGCGGTCCTGAAACACGGCGTCGCGCTGGTCGAGCTGCCCAACCCCCATGCCGCCGACACCATCGCCGCGGCCATCCAGGCCGAGATGCCCTGGATGGCGCCCGCCACCACCCTCGTCTGGCACGCCCTGCAACGGGCCGCCCTCGAGCGCGCGCCGATCCGCATCCCGCCCCTCCTGCTGGTGGGCCCGCCCGGCATCGGCAAGTCGTTCTGGGCACGCCGCCTGGCCAGCCACCTCCGCGTGCCCGAGATGGCGGTCGAGGCCACCTCCGAGAACGCGGGCTTCGGCATCACCGGCCTGCAGGCCGGCTGGGGCAGCGCCCGCACCGGCCGGGCGCTTGAGCTGATCCTGCAGCACCGCGTCGGCAACCCGGTCGTCTTCGTGGACGAGATCGAGAAGGCCGGGCGCGCCACCGCCACCTCCGGCGCCGCCTTCGACCTCGCGGCCGCCCTCCTGCCGCTGCTGGAGCCGGAGACGGCCCGCGCCTGGACCTGCCCGTACTTCCGGGTCGGCTTCGACATGTCCCGGATCAGCTGGATCCTCGCGGCCAACAGCCTGCGGGGCCTGCCCG
>NZ_NHSD01000279.1 GCF_016653255.1 Rhodobaculum claviforme | reverse complement strand
CCCCCACCCCCGATGCGCCGGACCCGTCGGTGGAGGGGGGCGACACGCCCGGTCCGGCGGGGCCACCGCCCCCGTCGGTCGTGGTGCCGGATCCGGAGGCGGCGCTGGCGTGGGATGCGCTGCCTGGCCT
Source organism: Rhodobaculum claviforme (assembly GCF_016653255.1). Lineage (GTDB taxonomy): Bacteria > Pseudomonadota > Alphaproteobacteria > Rhodobacterales > Rhodobacteraceae > Rhodobaculum > Rhodobaculum claviforme. Next base: position 5,094 of record NZ_NHSD01000279.1, on the reverse strand, counting down.
GGACGAGGCGCCGGTGGCGCCGGATGCGGGTGCGGTTCCGTCCGCGGTGCCGGTGGCGGCGGTGCCCGTGGCCGGGGCGCTGGCCCCAGATGCGCCGGTGGTCCACGCCGCGATCACGGTCGACCTCGCGCCGCCGCGGGGCGAGGAGGTCCAGGTCGGCCCGCTGGCGACCTGGCAGCGCGCAGAGGCGCCGCCGGTGCCCGTCATCGCGGCGCCCGATGCCGCGCCCGGCGCTGTTCTGCCGGTCGTGCCGCCGGTGCCGTCGCCGCCGTCGGCGCCGCCCGATCCGGTTGCGGTCGCACCGCTCGACCTGCCGCCCGCGCCCGTCCCCATCGCGGTCCGTCCGACGCTTCGCGCCACTGGCGGCGCCATCGTCTACAACAGTGTCGGCGAGCTGGTGAACCCGCCGGACGAGACGCAGATGTGGGACTACCTCGATCCCTTCGGCGGCGAGCGGCGGGGCCTGACGCCGGAGTACATCAACGGCACCACCCGCATCAACACCCTCACCCTGGAGAACGACCACCCCGTCAGCGTCACCTTTGTCGGCGAAGGGGCGGGCCACCGCAACACGCTGGGATATTACCGGATCGGCCCGGACGGCACGATCGAGGATGTCGGCATCATCTGGGCCAACGCCTCGGGGGCGCGCAAGGCCGATGTGCTGTCGGCCTGGCGGGAGGCCGGCGCCGATGCCGCCGCGCTGTCGGACATCAACCGCGCCTATGCCAGGATCAACGAGGGCGGCGACCTGATCGCGGGCCTCAGCACCGTCACGCTCGACACGCTTGGGGCGGGGGACTCGTTCGGTTTCTTCCTCGTCGCCAACGGGTTCAACAATTCCGCCCTGCAGGCGGCGCTGCGCAGCGATGCGGCGCTTTCCTTTCGCACCGCCACGGGGGACCCGGCGGTGATCGCCCCCGGCATGTCCGAGGCGCCGCGGCTGCACTTCGACTATGTCGATGCGGCCGGCCGGCCCCGGTCGGGCATGGTGGCGCACGACATCTTCCACACCGCCGCCAACGGCGACACGCTCGGGCTGAACACCTCCGGCCGGCAGCAGGTCATCAGCGGGGTCATCGGCGAGGATACCGGCGCCCTCGGGGCGTGGGGGGTGCGGACGGGCGATCTGCTGATCGGGTTCGAGGACCTGCCCCGCCCCGGCGGGGACAGCGATTTCAATGACATCGTGTTCCGCCTCGATGTCGGTCCGGCCTTTGTCGAAAGCCTCGAGACGGTCTCGACCATGCCCGTCGTGACCGCGGGCGTCGGTCCGGGGGGCGCGCCCATCACCCGTGCCACCGTGGTGTTCGAGGCGCTGGGCGGCGTCGGCATCCGCCTCGCGGGCGAGGAGCTGGAGCCGCCGGGCGGGACCGTGCGGATCGATGGACACGCCATCGACTACAGCCTCGACGTCGCGCTGTCGGGCGACGCGGCCACGCTCGTGCTCTCGGCGCCGCAGGGGGTGCCGCCCGATGTCGCCTCGCGCCTGCTGAGCGCGATCGAGCTTGTGCCCGCAGATCCCGATGCGCGCACGATCCCCGGGGGGGATCGCACCCTGCGCTTCCAGCTGGGTACCGACACCGCCGACAGCGACATCGTGGAGGCGGTGGTCCGCGTCGCGCATGCGCCCCCGGTCCCGGTGGTGGCGCCCCCATCGGTGGTGATCCCGCAGGGCCCCTCCAACGCAGACATCCTCCGCCACAACGCGGACGCCCATCGGGCGTGGACCGACGAGACCGGACGGATCGAGGCTGCCAACGCGGCGCTTGCCGCCGCCGAGGCCGAGGTCCGCGCCGCCCACGCCGCCGCCACCGAGGCGCACGCGGTGCTGGCCGACGCGCTTGGCGCCCTCGACCCGCTGGCGGGCGCGGCGGAGGAGGCCATTGCCCGGGCCACCGCGGCCGCCGATGCGATGGCCGGGGCCGATGCCCACCGCGCCGCCACCCATGCCGCGGCCCTGGAGGCCCGGTCCGCGCTGATCGAGGCTGCCGCCGCCGAAGACGCCGCCGCCGCAGCGGTGCTGGCCGCCCAGGCCGGGATGGACGCCGCGCATGCCGCGGCAGTGGCGTCGGCGACCGGGGTGGACGCCCTTGGCGCGCACGCCGCGGCGGCCCTTGGCGTGGCCGAGGCGGCGGTGGCGGAACTCGCGCTGCGTCAGGCGGCGGCCACCGCCGCGGCCGCGCAGGCCAACGCGCTTCTGCAGGATGTGAAGGCCGCGGATGCGCAGGTGCAGGCCGCCGCGCAGGTCGCGCAGGCTGCCCATGGCGACGCCGGGGCCGCGACCGCCGCCCTGGCCGCGTGTCAGGCGTGGGTGCAGGATCTTGCCGCCACGGCAGCTGCGGATCATGCCCGGCTGATATCGGTCCATGCCGAGGCCAGCGCCGCGCACGCCCTGCTGGAGGAGCAGCGCAGCACCCTCGGCGCGCTGGAGGCCCAACGGCAGGGCGCGCATGCCGCGTGGCGCGCCGCCCCCGACGATCCCGCCGCGCAGGACGGGTTCGAGCTGGCGCAGGCGGCGCTTGATGCCGCCGAGGCGGCGCATCTCGAGGCGCTGGCCGGGTGGACGCCGCTGTCCGAGGCCCTTGCCGTCGCCACGGCCCAGCTTGCCACAAGCCAGGCCGCGCTGGAGGCCGCCCGGCCCGTCGTCGCGCAGGCGGCGCAGGCGCAGGCCAGCGCGGCCGGGGCGGCGGCAAGGGCGGTTGCCGATCTGGCCGCGGCGCAGGACCAGCAGGGCGCGGCCGCCGCGGCGCATGCCGGCGCGCTCGTGGCGTTTGCCACCGCCGAGGCGGCGGCGCAGGCGGCCGGATCCGTCGCGCAGGACGCCGCCGCCGCCCTGTCCGAGGCTGTGACGGCGCAGGCCCTGGCCCTCGACGTCCATGCATCCGGCCCGCAGGTCGTCCTTGCGCAGGCCGAGGCCGAATTCGCCGCCGCCGTGGCCGCCCATGACGCCGCCGCCGCCGCCCGCGATGCTGCCGCCGCCGACCTGGGCGATGCCGTGGCGCGCGATGCGCAGGCCGAGGCGGAGGCGGCCGCCGCAACCGCGACGGCGCTTGCGCTGCTGGACGCCGCGGAGGCCGCCGTGTCCGCGCTTGGTGCCGCGATCGACGCCACGGCCCCCGCCCAGCTGGCGTTCGCGGCGGCGCTGGACGATCTGTCGGCCAGCCAGGACGCCCGCGATGCGGTGGCGCGGGCCGGCCCGGCCACGGCTGCGCCGGGGTTTCTCGACATTGACCATGGCCCGGCCGGTGACGCGCCGGAGGGGGCGGCGGCGCTGTTCGATTTCGCCGCCTTCGGGGCTGATGTCGCGCCGCCCCCCGAGGGCGCCGAGGGTGCCATGCCCGGTGCCTTCGACCCCGCCACCCCACCGCCACCGGAGGACCCTGGTTATGACAGCCTCGTCTGACCGTGCCGTGCCATCCGACATGGGTGGGGCGGCGGCGATCCTGCTTGCCTCGGTGGGGGGGAACCTGCTGTCGCTGGCGCTGCCGCTGGCGATCCTTCAGCTGTATGACCGGATCATCCCTGCCGCCGCGCTGGAGACGCTGGTGGTGTTGCTGGCCGGTGTGACGGTGGCGCTGATCCTGGAGGCGTTGCTGACCTTTGTGCGCGCCACGCTGATCGCCTGGGCCGGGGCGCGCCACGAGCATGCGGTCGGCCAGCGCATGTTTGCCCGGCTGATGGCGGCCGATCCGATCGCGCTGCGGGTGCACGGGGGCGGGGTGCACGCCGAACGCTTTGCCGCCATTTCCCGGATCCGGGAGTTTCGCGCCGGGCAGGGGCTTGCGGTTCTTGCGGATCTGCCGTTCGCGCTGCTGTTTCTGGCGCTGATCCTGGTGATCGGGGGCTGGGTCGCCGTCATTCCTGTGGCGGTGATGGCGGTGTTCGCGGCGGTGCTGCTGCTGCATGACGGCGCGCAGGGCCGGGCGCAACGCGCGGCCGAGGATGTGCGCGTCCGCCAGCTCAGCTTCGTCCTGGAAACGCTGGGCCGCATCGGTGCGGTCAAGGCGGCGGGGCTGGAGGCGCCGATGCTGCGCCGGTTCGAGCGGCTGTTGCGCGGCGCCGCGCGGGCCGACCATGACGTGGCGCGCGGCGCCGTCACGGGGCAGGTGTTGCAGGCCTCGCTTGGGGGAACCAGCATGGTGGCCGTGGCCGCTGGCGGCAGTCTCGGAGTGATGGCTGGCGAGATCACGCTGGGTGAGCTTGCGGCCTGCACGCTGCTGGCCAACCGGGCGTTGCAGCCGCTGCAACGGGTTCTGGGGCTGTGGACGGGGTTCCGCCAGCAGGCGCAACAGCGCGCGCATGTGGCCGCGGGTCTGGGCCTGCCGGGCACGAGGCCGCCCGGCGCACCGGCCTTGCCGCGGCTGCGCGGCGCCATCGCGCTGGACGATGTCACCGTCGCGGGCGAGCGGGACGGGCCGGTGATCCTCGACCGCGTCAGCCTGTCGGTGGAGGCCGGCGAGATCCTCGGCATCACCGGCGCTGCGGGCAGCGGCAAGAGCACGCTGCTGATGGTGATGGCCGGGCTGCGCTGTCCCGACCTCGGGCGGGTCCGGCTGGATGGCCGCCATGACCCCTGGCGCCATGCCGAGGACAGCCTGCTGGGCCAGATCGTGCATGTTTCTGCGCGTGCGCCGGTCTTTGCCGGCACCCTGATGGAGAACATGACCGCCTTTGCGCCGGATCCGGGCGCGCGCGGCGTTGCGGGACCGCGGCTTGATCGCGCCCGCGCGCTGGACCTGGCCGAACGGGTGGGCCTCACCGGCCTCGCCGGTCGCCTGCCCAACGGGTTCAATACCGAGGTCGGTCCCGGCTCGGTCCATGCGCTGCCGCATGGCGTGGCGCAGCGCATCGCGCTGGTGCGTGCGCTTTATGGCGCGCCGCGCATCGTGCTGTTCGATGCCGCCAATGCCGCCCTCGACAGCGGCGCCGACGCCATGGTGCGCGCGTTGCTGCGCGACCAGGGCGGCCACCGCACGGTGGTGATCGTGTCGCAGCGTCCGTCGCTTCTGGCCATCGCCGGGCGCGTCCTGACCGTGTCGGCGGGGCGGTTGCATGCGACCGACATGTCCCGGGCCGGTGGGGTGGCGGGGG
>NZ_NHSD01000278.1 GCF_016653255.1 Rhodobaculum claviforme | reverse complement strand
CCCCGCCCCCACCACCAGCACCCGCGCGTCGCGCAGCCGCTTCTGCCCCTCGCCGCCGGGGTGGGCACGCTGGGGGTGATCGACGACGACCGGGTGGAGAACTCCAACCTCCAGCGCCAGATCATCCACACCGACGGGCGTATCGGGATGCCCAAGGTGTTTTCGGCGCAGGCGGCGGTGGAGGCGCTGAACCCGTTCATCACGCTGCGCCCCTACAACCGCCGGCTGAGCGACGCCATCGCGGCCGAGCTGTTCGCCGATTACGACATCATCCTGGACGGGTCGGACAATTTCGACACCCGCGCGCTGGTGAACCGGGCGGCGGTGGCGGCGGGCCTGCCGCTGGTGTCGGCCGCCATCGCCCAGTGGGAGGGGCAGATCGGCGTGTATCACCCGGCCGCCGACGGTCCCTGCCTGGCCTGCGCCTTTCCCGACCGTCCCGCCCCGGGCCAGGTGCCCAGCTGCGCCGAGGCCGGGGTGGTCGCCCCGCTGCCGGGGATTCTGGGCGCGATGATGGCGGTCGAGGCGATCAAGCTGATCACCGGGGCGGGGCGGCCGCTGACGGGGCGGCTGATCCTGCACGACGCGCTGGAGGGTGAAAGCCGCCAGATCCGCGTGCCCCGCCGCCTCGATTGCCCGGTCTGCGGCGGCGCCTGACGGGTCAGGGAAAGATCAGCACCGGCACCGGGCACACCCGCATCAGCTCCAGCGTGGTGGAGCCGATGAACAACTGGCGCAGGCGCGAATGGCCGGACTTGCCCAGCACCAGCATGCCGATCCCATGCGCGCGGACACAGGCGGCGATGGCTTCCTCGGGGCCGCCCTCGGCGTGATGCTCGGTGACGGCAAATCCCGCGGCGCGCAGGCGCTCAACGGCCGCGACCATCCGGTCGGCCTTGCCGCCGGCGGTCAGCACATGCGCCTCGGCCCCCTTCAACAGCGGGCTGTCGCAGACCCGTTCGACCGCGCGGGTGGCCGAAGCGCCGCCGTCGAAGGCGATCAGGAACGTCTCCACCGGGCGAAAGGCGCGGCTGACCACCATCACGGGGCGGGTGGAGGCGCGCACCAGACGTTCCAGGTTGGAGCCGAGGTGGACCATCTCGCCGCTGGCGTCCTCGCCGCGCTTGCCGATCAGGGCAAGGCGCGTGGTCTCCATCATCTCCTCCAGCGCCTCCACGGGGTCGCCGCGGCGCAGGCGGGGGGTGACCTCGATGTCGGCGGCCGCGATCATGCGCGCGCGCCCGTCGTCGAGGATCGCGCGGCCGCGCTCGACCGCCAGCGCGGCGCGGTCCTGGTCATGCCGGGCAAGCTTTTCCAGCAGCGCCCGGCGCGCGCCGAGGCGCAGGTTGCCCGACAGGTCAGCCGGCGCGCTGGAGCTGTCGGGACGGCCCAGCGCATGCACCAGCACGACCGGCGCGCCCAGGTGGCCTGCGGCCCAGGCGGTGTGGTCGCACACGCTCGCGGCATAGGTGGAGCCGTCGATGAAGGCGGCGATGGTGTCCATGTGCTCTCTCCTCCGCCGGTGTCAGTGACCGGCCGTCAGCTTGTCCAGCGCGCCGGGCTTGTGATGTTCGCCGAGGCGGTCGACGATGGTCTCGGAGGCCTCGTTCATGCCCACGAGGTCGACCCGGGCCCCCTCGCGGCGGAACTTCAACACCACCATGTCCACCGCGGCAACCGACGAGATGTCCCAGATATGCGCGCCCGAGACGTCGAGGATGACCTCGTCCAGCGCCTCGCGGTAGTCGAACGCCGCAAGAAAATCCTCGACCGAGGCGTAGAACATCTGGCCTTCGACGATGTAGCGGCGCGACCGGCCGTCGGCCGACAGCTCGGAGCGCACGCGGAAGATCTGCGCGATCTTGGCGGCGAAGAACACCCCCGACAGCAGCACGCCCGCCAGCACGCCGTACGCCAGGTTGTGCGTCACCACCACGATGGCCACCACCGTCACCATCACCGCCGAGGAGCTGACGGGGTGCACCGCGAGGTTCTTCACCGAGCTCCACGAGAACGTCCCGACAGAGACCATGATCATCACCGCCACCAGCGCCGCCATCGGGATGTTGCGCACGAAATCCCCCAGCACGAGGATCAGGAACAGCAGGATCACCCCGGCCGAGAACGACGACAGCCGCGCACGCCCCCCGGATTTCACGTTGATGATCGATTGTCCGATCATCGCGCAGCCACCCATGCCGCCGATGAAGCCGGTGGCGGTGTTGGCCACGCCCTGGCCCACGCACTCGCGGTTCTTGTTGGAGGTCGTGTCGGTCAGCTCGTCCACGATTGACGCCGTCATCAGGCTTTCGAGCAGGCCCACGATGGCGACCGCCAGCGACACCGGCAGGATGATCTGCAACGTCTCGAACGTCAGGGGAATGTCGGGGATCAGGAACACCGGCAGCGAGTCCGGCAGCGCGCCGATGTCGTCGATGGTTCGCACGTCGGTGCCGGTGAACCACACCACCCCCGTCAGCAGCACGATGGCAATCAGCGGCGAGGGCACGGCGGTCGTCAGGTACGGCAGGCCGTAGATGATCGCCAGCCCGGCGGCCACCAGCCCATAGGTGACCATCGGCACGCCCACCAGTTCGGGGATCTGCGCCATGAAGATCAGGATCGCCAGCGCGTTGACGAACCCCGTCATCACCGAGCGCGAGACGAACTTCATCACGAACGCCAGCTTCAGGGACCCGATGGCGATCTGGATCAGCCCCGCCAGCACCGTCGCCGCCAGCAGGTATTCCAGCCCGTGGTCGCGCACCAGCGTCACGAACAGCACCGCCGTGGCCGCCGTCGCCGCCGAGATCATGCCCGGCCGCCCCCCCACGATGGCCGTGATCACCGCGATGGAGAACGACGCATAGAGCCCCACCCTGGGATCCACCCCCGCGATGATGGAGAACGCGATCGCCTCGGGGATCAGCGCCAGCGCGACGACGAGGCCCGCCAGAAGCTCGGCCCGCGGGTTGCCCAGCCATTCGGCGCGAAAACGGTCGGTATACACCCTCAGGCGTTCGGTCAGGGTCATGGCGGAATCCGGTGGAGAAATGTTGGCCGGGGGATCGGCGCCCGGCGTAGCCATCGGCGCCCGCACTCCATGCAGGCCCGATCCTTGTTCAGGGGCGGCATAGACCAAGGCGCCGGTCCTGCGTCAACCCCCCCGGCATGGCACGCACAGCCGTCCCGCACCACGGCGCCCGCGCGCCGCCGCCTGTCACGGGATCAGCCCCTCCGGCTGGTCGTGGCAGTACCGGCTGATCTCGCCCGCGCGGGTGATCCAGACCTCGGGGCGCGGGGCGGCGATATGGGTCAGCGCGCGCCGCAACTGGCGCAGGCGGTGCGGCTGGCCCACCAGATAGGGGTGCAGCGCGATCCCCATCACCAGCGGCTGGGCGCGCGATTGCTCCAGCATCTCGTCGAAGGTGTCGATCAGGGTGTCGGCGAACTGCGCCGCGCCATCCTTGCGCGCGACGATGGCGGGGATGTCGTTGGCCTCCTGCGGATATGGGATCGACAGGATGCGGCCGGACCGCGTGCGCATCCACACCGGCTGATCGTCCATGCACCAGTTCAGCGTGTAGGTGTAGCCCGCCTCGTGCAGCAGATCGGGCGTCACGCGGCTCTCGGCGATCCAGGGGGACAGCCAGCCCTGCGGGGGGGTGCCTTCGGCGGCGGTGATGGCGGCGGTGGCGTCCGCGATCAGGGTGCGCTCGTCGGCCTCGGACAGGGTGCTCTGGCGTTCGGCGTTGGTGCGGCCGTGGCCGACCACCTCGTCGCCGCGCGCGCGCCAGGCGGCCATCAGCTGAGGGGCGTAATCGTACATCGCGCTGTTGGCCAGAACGCTGGCCGGCAGGCGCAGCGCGTCGAACATCTCCAGCATCCGGAATGCGCCGACCCGGTTGCCGTAATCGCGCCAGGCATAGTTGAGGATGTCGGGCTGCGGCCCGCCCGGCGCCAGCTCCGCGCCCAACCCCTCGCCAAAGGCGAAGTGTTCGAGGTTCAGCCCGATGTACACCGCCAGCCGTGCGCCCCCGGGCCAGCTGTAATCGGCCCGTTCGGTGATGGGGACGTAGTCGTAGCGCCCGTGGCCGGGCAGGCTCATAGCGGCGCCTCGGCCAGACCCGCGCGGTCCAGCAGGATTTCGGCGCTGTCGTTCCACACGTCGGTGCGCACGATCTTGCCCGCGCGCACCACGAAGCAATCCATGTAGCGGTTGCCGTCAAACGGCGTGCCGTCGGGCCATTCCCCGTACAGATGGCCGGTATTATAGACGTGGATGTCGCCGGTGTCGGGGTCCAGCGCGGCATCGGTGCGCAGGAACCGCTTCTTGACCCAGGCATAGCGTCTCGCGTTGAACCCCGCGCTTTCGGCCGGGCCGTGGAAATGCCGGCCCCCGGTGAAGATCAGCTCGAACCCGGGCGCCAGACAGGCCGAGGCGCCTTCCGGGTCCGGCACCATCGAGCGCTCCAGATAGTGTTCCACGAGGGCCTTGGCCTCGAGCAGGGGATCGGGGGTCGGGGTCATCGGTGCTCTCCATCCGGCAAGGGCAGGGTCTTGGGCAGGCCCATGGCAGGGCAGTCGGCAGCCGGAGCCGCCGATCCATGGGGTTGCGCCGGGATGCGGCGGCGTCAAGCGGGAACGCGCGATGGACCTGGTCCGGCGCGCCCTGCGGGGGGTGTCCCGCGCAATCCCGCGCCGTTTTTGCGGGGGTGGGGGGCCTCAGCGTGGGGTGTCGGATGGCTCGGGGCCGGTCGCCACGTCGCGCACCAGCCGCGCGACATGGCTCAGCTGCCCCGCGAGGGGATTGGTGCGGCGCCACACCATGCCGATGGTGCGCACCGGGCGGGGGTGCGACAGGCGCGCGATGGACACTGGCGCGCTGCGGGCCTCGATCGCCACGGCCATTTCGGGGATCAGGGTCACGCCGATGCCGGCACCGACCATCTGCACCAGCGTGGTCAGCGAGCTGCCCTCCATCAGGTCGCGTGGCTCGGGCCCCGAGGGGGCGCAGAACGACAGCGCCTGGTCACGAAAGCAGTGTCCCTCCTCCAGCAGCAACAGGCGCATGCGCGGCAACATGTCGGGGCCCGGCACGGGGCGGTCCGCGTCGGCAAGGGCGCGCACCAGGACAAACTCCTCGGAGAACAGCGTCTCCTCGTGCAGGGCGGGTTCGGACACCGGCAACGCCACCAGTGCCGCATCCAGCCGCCCCTCCAGCAAGCCCTCGATCAGCTTGGCCGTCACCGCCTCGCGCGGGAAGGGCTCGATGCCGGGGGTGCGCGCGGCCATGGCCTTGATCACCGCCGGCAGCAGATAGGGCGCCACCGTCGGGATCACCCCCAGCCGCAGCCGCCCCGTCATCGGATGGAGCGCCGCGCGGGCGAGATCGTCAAGCTCGTCGACGGCGCGCAGGATGTCGCGCGCACGTTCGGCAAACGCCTCGCCCAGGCTGGTCAGCCGCACCTGGCGCGCGCCGCGTTCGATCAGCGAGGCGCCCAGCACCGCCTCCAGCTCCTTCATCTGCAACGACAGCGCGGGTTGCGAGATCGCGCAGGCCTCGGCGGCGCGGCCGAAGTGGCTGTGGCGGGCCAGCGCCTCGAAGTAGCGCAGCTGCTTCATGGAAATCCGTGTCATTGGGTTTCCATATCGGTTTGATAAGATAATGCAAGTTTTATTGATGAAGGCACTGTGCTACGACCGCGTCATCAGGGTTGGCGGATTCGCGACACGCCCCGAACCCGCACCCACGCATTGCGAAGCAGCAAGAGGTAGAGAACCCATGGACGGCAACAACACACCGATGACCGGCAAATGCCCCGTCATGCACGGCGGCAACACCCAGAGCGGCACCGGCGTCATGGATTGGTGGCCCAACGCGCTGAACCTCGACATCCTCCACCAGCACGACACCAAGTCCGACCCGATGGGCCGGTCCTTCGACTATCGCGAGGAACTGAAGTCCCTCGATGTTGCGGCGCTCAAGCAGGACCTGCATGCGCTGATGACCGACAGCCAGGACTGGTGGCCGGCCGACTGGGGCCACTACGGCGGGCTGATGATCCGCATGGCGTGGCACGTCGCGGGCAGCTACCGCATCGCCGACGGGCGCGGGGGCGGCGGCACCGGCAACCAACGCTTTGCGCCGCTGAATTCGTGGCCGGACAACGCCAACCTCGACAAGGCCCGCCGCCTGCTGTGGCCGATCAAGAAGAAGTACGGCAACAAGATCAGCTGGGCCGACCTGATGATCCTGGCCGGCAACGTGGCCTATGAATCCATGGGCCTGAAGACTTTCGGCTTCGCCTTTGGCCGCGAGGACATCTGGCACCCGGAGAAAGACATCTACTGGGGCGCCGAGAAGGAATGGCTCGCCCCCTCGGACGAGCGCTACGGCAGCGTGGACGACGCAGCGACCATGGAAAACCCGCTGGCGGCCGTGCAGATGGGCCTGATCTACGTCAACCCCGAAGGCGTGAACGGCGAGCCTGATCCGATCCGCACCGCCGCCCATGTGCGCGAAACCTTTGCCCGCATGGCCATGAACGACGAGGAGACCGCGGCCCTGACCGCCGGTGGCCACACCGTCGGCAAGTGCCACGGCAACGGCCGGGCCGAGAACCTGGGCCCCGCGCCCGAGGCCGCGGGCCTCGAGGAGCAGGGCATGGGCTGGATGAACCATTCCACCCGCGCCGTGGGCCGTGACCAGGTGACCTCGGGGATCGAGGGCGCGTGGACCACCCACCCGACCAAGTGGGACGGCGGGTATTTCCACCTGCTGCTGAATTACGAGTGGGAGCTGAAGAAATCCCCCGCCGGCGCCTGGCAGTGGGAGCCCGTGAACATCCGCGAGGAAGACAAGCCGGTGGACGTCGAGGACCCCTCGATCCGTCTCAACCCGATCATGACCGATGCCGACATGGCCATGAAGATGGACCCGGTCTATCGGCCCATCATCGAGAAGTTCGCCGCGGACCACGACTACTTCTCCGACACCTTTGCCCGGGCGTGGTTCAAGCTGACCCACCGCGACATGGGGCCGAAGGCGCGCTATGTCGGGCCCGAAGTGCCGGCCGAGGACCTGATCTGGCAGGACCCGGTGCCTGCGGGCCGCACCGACTACGACGTGGCCGAGGTCAAGGCGAAGATCGCCGCGACGGGTCTGTCGGTGGGTGACATGGTCGCCACCGCCTGGGACAGCGCGCGGACCTTCCGCGGCTCGGACCTGCGCGGGGGCGCCAATGGTGCGCGCATCCGGCTGGCGCCGCAGAAGGACTGGGAGGGCAACGAGCCCGCGCGTCTGGCCCGCGTGCTGGCGGCCCTTGAGCCGATCGCGGCCGAGACCGGCGCCAGCGTCGCGGACGTGATCGTGCTGGCCGGGAACCTGGGCGTCGAGCAGGCGGCCAAGGCCGCGGGCTTCGACATCGAGGTGCCCTTCGCCCCCGGTCGCGGGGATGCCACCGACGAGATGACCGACGCCGACAGCTTCGAGCCGCTGGAGCCCGTCGCCGACGGCTTCCGCAACTGGCAGAAGAAGGAATACGTCGTCTCCCCCGAGGAACTGATGCTGGACCGCGCACAGCTGCTGGGCCTGACGGCGCCGCAGATGACGGCGCTGGTGGGCGGCATGCGCGCGATGGGCACCAACCACGGCGGCACCGCGCATGGCGTGTTCACCGACCGGCCCGGCGCGCTGACGACGGACTTCTTCGTGGCGCTGACGGACATGGGGTGGAAGTGGGTGCCCAAGGGCACGAACCTCTATCACATCGTGGACCGCAAGACCGGCGCGCAGAAGTGGACCGCCACGCGGGCGGATCTGGTGTTCGGCTCCAACTCGGTGCTGCGTGCCTATGCCGAGGTGTACGCCCAGGACGACAGCGCCGAGAAGTTCGTGCACGACTTCGTCGCCGCCTGGGTCAAGGTGATGAACGCCGACCGCTTCGACATCGCCTGATCCGCTGCCCGGCCTTCGGGCCGGGCCAGCCTGCGCAGGGGCGCCAGGCGTGACGCCCCTGCGCCGTTAAGAAAACCCCCGCAATCCGAAAGGGTTGCGGGGGTTTTTCGTTCGGTGCGGCCCGGTGCGGCGGGTCAGCCGTCGCCGGCGGCGGCCTTGGGGGGCGGCTTGGCGGCGGCGGTCTTTTTCGGCGCGGCCTTGCCGGTCGCGGATTTCTTGGCGGTGGTCCGGGTTGCCGTCTTTGTGGCCGTCTTCTTTGCGGCGGCGGGTTTCTTTGCCGGGGCCTTGGCCTTGGCGGTCTTGCCCGCCTTGGCCACGATCAGCTCCAGCGCCTGCTCCAGCGTGATCTCCTCGGGGGGCATGTCCTTGGGCAGGGTGGCGTTGATCTTGGCCCATTTCACATAGGGCCCGTAGCGCCCGCTCATCACCGAGACCGGGCCGCCGTCGGGGTGCTCGCCCAGCTCCTTGAGGGGGGCCGCCGCCGTGCGCCCGCCGCCGCGTGCGGCCTTCTGCGCCAGCAACTCCACCGCGCGGTTCATGCCGACGGTGAAGACCTCGTCGACCTCCGAGAGGTTGGCATAGCGCTTGCCGTGGCGGATGAAGGGGCCGTAGCGGCCGATCCCGGCCTCCACCGTCTCGCCGTCCTCGGGGTGGGGGCCGATGGGGCGCGGCAGGCTGAGCAGCATCAGCGCGCGCGCCAGATCCGTCGTCTCGGGCGTCCAGCCCTTGGGCAGGGATGAGCGCGGGGGCTTCGGCACCTCCTCCGTCGCCTCGCCGCGCTGGACATAGGGGCCGAAGCGGCCGGTGCGCAGGGTGATCGCGTCGCCGTCGTCATGGCCCAGCAGCATCCCTTCGGGGGGGATGCCGCTGCCCTCACCCGAGGGGGCCGACAGCGGGCGGGTGTAGCGGCACTCGGGGTAGTTGGAGCAGCCCAGGAACGCGCCGCCCGAACGCGCGGTGCGCAAGCTCAGCCGGCCCTTGTCGCAGCCGGGGCACAGGCGCGCATCCTTGCCGTCCTCGCGCGGGGGATAGAGGTGCGGCGCCAGCGCCTCGTCGATGGTCTCCAGCACCTCGGTGATGCGCAGATCGGCGGTTTCCGCCAGATGGGCCGAGAAGTCGCGCCAGAACCACTCCAGCACCTCCTTCCAGTCGCGCCCGCCGGCCGAGATGTGGTCGAGCTGCGATTCAAGATCGGCGGTGAAGTCGTAGCCGACGTAGCGGTTGAAATACGTCAGCAGGAAGATCGTCACCAGCCGGCCCTTGTCCTCGGGGATCAGGCGGTTCTTGTCCTTGCGCACATAGCCACGGTCCTGGATCGTCGTCACGATCGAGGCATAGGTGGAGGGGCGGCCGATGCCGATCTCCTCCATCTTCTTGACCAGCGTGGCCTCGGTGTAGCGCGCGGGCGGCTGGGTGTGGTGCTGAAGCCCCAGCACCGCCGCGCCCGCGGCCATCACCGCGGCCGGGTGGCGCGTCAGGCCGACGGCCTCCTGCGGGGCGGTCTCGCTGTCGGCCACGGCGCGGGCGAAGGCGGGCCCGTAGCCGCCCTCGGGCGACAGCGCCAGCGCCTCGCCCTCGGTCATCTGCGGCAGGCGCTTGCCATCCTCGTCGCCGTCGTCGTCGCGGCCTTCCTCGTAGACGCGCAGGAAGCCGTCGAACAGGACCACCTGGCCGGTGGCGCGCAGGCCCACCTCGCCGTCGCGGCTGGTGATGTCGACGGTGGTGCGTTCCATCCGTGCGCCGGCCATCTGGCAGGCGATGGTGCGCTTCCAGATCAGCTCGTAGAGGCGGCGCTGATCGGCATCCACCAGGCGCAGGCTTTCGGGACGCGCGAACATGTCGGTGGGGCGGATGCACTCGTGCGCTTCCTGGGCGTTCTTGGCCTTGTTCTTGTAGATGCGGGGCTTTTCGGGGACGTATTCGGCGCCGAAGAACTCGCCCACCGCCTTGCGCGCGGCGGTGACGGCCTCGGGCGCCATGTCGATGCCGTCGGTCCGCATGTAGGTGATGTGGCCCGCCTCATAGAGGCGCTGGGCCGCCGACATCGCCTGCTTGGCGCCCATGCCGAACTTGCGGCTGGCCTCCTGCTGCAGGGTGGAGGTCATGAAGGGCGGCGCGGGGTTGCGGCTGACGGGCTTGGCCTCCACCCCGGCCACCGCGAGATCGCGGCTGGAGACGGCCTGCACGGCCATTTCGGCCTGCGCAGCGGTGTTCAGGTCGAAGCGGTCGAGGCGCTTGCCGCTGAGGTTGGTCAGCCGGGCCTCGAACTCCTGGCCGCGGGGGGTGCGCAGCATCGCCGCCACCGACCAGTATTCCTGCGGGCGGAACGCCTCGATCTCCATCTCGCGCTCGACGATCAGGCGCAGGCAGACCGATTGCACCCGACCGGCTGATTTCGCGCCCGGCAGCTTGCGCCACAGCACCGGCGACAGGTTGAACCCCACCAGATAGTCCAGCGCCCGGCGCGCGAGGTAGGCGCGCACCAGTTCCATGTCGACGTCGCGGGGGTTGGCCATCGCATCGGTCACGGCGGCCTTGGTGATGGCGTTGAACACCACCCGGCGCACGGGGGTGTCCTTCTTCAGCGCCTTGGACTTGAACAGCGCCTCGGTCAGGTGCCAGCTGATCGCCTCTCCCTCGCGGTCGGGGTCGGTGGCGAGGATCAGTTCCGGGTCGGTCTTCAGCGCGTCGGCGATGGCGCGCAGGTGCTTGCGGCTGTCGGCCGCCACCTCCCACTTCATGTCGAATCCGTGTTCGGTGTCGACCGACCCGTCCTTGGGCGGCAGGTCCCGCACATGCCCGTACGAGGCGAGAACGGTATAGTTGTCCCCCAGGTACTTGTTGATCGTCTTGGCCTTGGCGGGGGATTCGACGACGACAACGGGCATGGGACCTCCGGACGGGCGGGCAGGGGGGCGGCAAGGCCGCGACGATCCTTCCAGCTATGGTGCGGCGATCTGCGTGGCAAGCCCGCAGCGTGTCAATGCGACGATCACGGGCGCGGGCCAAGGGGGGGCGGGCAGGTTCCCGGCCATGGCTCCGGTCATCGCCTCCGGTCATCGGCTCCGGTCAGGGGCGCGCATGGCCCACCCTGTCAGCGGCGAGGTCGGGAAAGCCGCGCAGGTACACGCGCACCAGTCGTTCGACGACCGGATCATCGGCGTGGTTCAACCCGTCGCGCGCCAGATCGTGCAGCGACAGTACCCCCGGCATCCCGCCCGACATCGGGTCCGCGAACAGATCCTGCATCCGGGCAAAGCCCATCTGCCATGCCCCGAAAGCGCGCGCGGCCACCGTGTCGCGCCACAGCACGATCAGGTTGCGATGCCGGGTATCGCGCGCGATGCGGTTGAAGCAGTCCGACAGCGCGTCCTCCTCGCCCTCCAGCACCTGGAGGAAGTTCTGGTCGTGATACAGCAGCATGCCGGTGATTCCGGTGGCTGCGTTGTTGCGCCGCGACACCGCCAGAAGCGCGCCCAGATCCTCGGGCGTCAGCGGGGCAGGGGCGGAGCTGAGGTAAATGATGCGTTGCATGGTCGGTTTTGTGGCGGGCTGTTCGGGGTGTTTTCCCGCACGGGAATTAACATTGCGTGACATTGCGCCCCCGTGTTCGGAATTGTGCTGCACCGCCGCGAAGGCTATCACGACGGGGCACATACGCCTGCACCACGCCCCCGCACGGAGCGCCGATCCATGAGCAGTTTTCGCAAGATCCTGATTGCCAACCGCGGCGAGATCGCCATCCGCGTGATGCGCGCGGCCAACGAACTGGGCAAGCGCACGGTCGCCGTCTACGCCGAGGAAGACAAGCTGGGCCTGCACCGCTTCAAGGCCGACGAGGCCTATCGCATCGGCGAGGGGCTGGGGCCGGTGGCGGCCTATCTGTCGATCCCCGAGATCATCCGCGTGGCAAAGCTGTCGGGGGCGGACGCGGTGCACCCCGGCTATGGGCTGTTGTCCGAAAACCCCGATTTCGTCGATGCGGTGGCGGCGGCGGGGCTGACCTTCATCGGCCCCTCGGCCGAGATCATGCGCCGGCTGGGCGACAAGGCCAGCGCGCGCCGCGTGGCCGAGGCCGCGGGCGTGCCGGTGATCCCGGCCTCGCCCGTGCTGGGTGACAGCATGGACGATACCCGCCGCTGGGCTGACGAGGTGGGCTTTCCCCTCATGCTCAAGGCCAGCTGGGGCGGCGGCGGGCGCGGCATGCGGCCCATCCGCGCGGCCGGCGAACTTGAGACCAAGGTCCGCGAGGGCCGGCGCGAGGCCGAGGCCGCCTTCGGCAACGGCGAGGGGTATCTGGAAAAGATGATCGAGCGCGCCCGCCACGTCGAGGTGCAGATCCTCGGCGACAGCCATGGCGGGCTGTATCACCTGTTCGAGCGTGACTGCACCGTCCAGCGGCGCAACCAGAAGGTCGTGGAGCGCGCCCCCGCGCCGTACCTGACCGAGGCACAGCGCGCCGAGATCTGCGAGCTGGGCCTGAAGATCGGCCGCGAGGTCGGCTATGTGAACGCGGGCACGGTCGAGTTCCTGATGGATATGGACACCGACCGGTTCTACTTCATCGAGGTGAACCCCCGCGTCCAGGTCGAACACACCGTGACCGAGGAAGTCACCGGCATCGACATCGTCAAGGCGCAGATCCGCATCGCCGAAGGCGCGACCCTGTCCGAGGCCACCGGCAAGCCCAGCCAGGGCGACATCGCGCTGGGCGGCCACGCGATCCAGTGCCGGGTGACGACCGAAGACCCGATGAACAACTTCGTGCCCGATTACGGGCGCATCACGGCCTATCGCTCGGCCACGGGCATGGGCATCCGGCTCGATGGCGGCACGGCGTATTCCGGGGCGGTCATCACCCGCTATTACGATTCGCTGCTGGAAAAGGTCACCGCCAAGGCCCCCACCCCCGAGGAGGCCATCGCCCGCATGGACCGCGCCCTGCGCGAGTTCCGCATCCGCGGCGTGGCCACCAACATCGACTTCGTCATCAACCTGCTGAAGCACCCGTCGTTTCTGGACTACACCTACACCACCCAGTTCATCGACACGACCGACGGGCTGTTCAAGTTCCGCAAGCGGCGCGACCGGGCGACCAAGATCCTGACCTATCTGGCCGACATCACCGTCAACGGCCATCCGGAGGTCGCCGGCCGGCCCCGCCCGCGCCCCGAGATCAAGGAGCCCCGCGCGCCCGAATTCGACGCGGCCCCGGCACCCGGCACCCGCACCCTGCTGGAGCGCGAGGGGCCGCAGGCGCTGGCGGACTGGTTGCGCGACCAGCCGCATCTGCTGCTGACCGACACGACGATGCGCGACGCCCACCAGTCGCTGCTGGCGACCCGGATGCGGTCGATCGACATGATCCGCGTGACGCCGGCCTATGCTTCGGCGCTGCCGCAGCTGTTCTCGGTCGAATGCTGGGGGGGCGCCACCTTCGACGTGGCCTATCGCTTCCTGCAGGAGTGTCCGTGGCAGCGGCTGCGCGACATCCGCAAGGCGATGCCCAACGTGATGACGCAGATGCTGCTGCGCGGCGCGAACGGGGTGGGCTACACCAACTATCCCGACAATGTGGTGCAGTTCTTCGTGCGCCAGGCCGCCGAGACCGGGATCGACGTGTTTCGCGTGTTCGACAGCCTGAACTGGGTGGAGAACATGCGCGTTGCCATGGATGCGGTGCTGGATTCGGGCAAGGTGCTGGAGGGGGCGATCTGCTACACCGGCGACATCCTCGATCCCGATCGCGCGAAATACGACCTCGATTACTATGTCCGGCTGGGGCATGAGTTGCGGGACGCGGGCTGCCACATCCTCGGGCTGAAGGACATGGCGGGGCTGCTCAAGCCCGCCTCGGCCGGGGTGCTCATCCGCGCGCTGAAGGAGGAGGTGGGCCTGCCGATCCACTTCCACACCCACGACACGTCCGGTCTGGGGGGCGCCACGATCCTTGCGGCGGCCGAGGCCGGGGTGGACGTGGCGGACGCGGCGATGGACGCGCTGTCGGGCAACACCTCGCAGCCGACGCTGGGCTCCATCGTGGAGGGGCTGCGCAACACGCCGCGCGACACCGGGCTGGACATGGGCACGATCCGGCGGATCAGCGATTACTGGGAACAGGTGCGCGCGCATTACGCGGCCTTCGAGACCGGGCAGCAGTCGCCGACCTCCGAGATCTATCTGCACGAGATGCCGGGGGGGCAGTTCACCAACCTCAAGGCGCAGGCGCGCTCCATGGGGCTGGAGGACCGCTGGCCGGAGGTGGCGCGCGCCTATGCCGACGCCAACGCCATGTTCGGCGACATCGTCAAGGTGACGCCGTCGTCCAAGGTGGTGGGCGACATGGCGCTGGTGATGGTGGCGCAGGGGCTGACACGGGCGCAGGTGGAGGACCCGAAGGTGGAGGTGTCGTTCCCCGATTCCGTGCTCGACATGCTGCGCGGCAATCTGGGCCAGCCCCCGGGCGGCTGGCCGGAGGCGATTTCCAGGAAGGCGCTGAAGGACGAGGCGCGGTTCACCGACCGCCCCGGCCTGCACGCCCATCCCATCGACATCGACGACACCCGCGCCCGCGTCATCGAGGAGCTGGAGGGCTTTCGCATCGATGACGAGGACCTGGCGGGGTATCTGATGTATCCCAAGGTGTTCCTCGACTACATGGGGCGGCATCGGATCTACGGGCCGGTGCGCACGCTGCCGACGCGGAACTTCTTCTACGGCATGGCCCCGGGCGAGGAGATCTCGGTGGAGATCGACCCGGGCAAGACGCTGGAGGTCCGGCTGATCACGCTGGGCGAGACCACCGAGGACGGCGACGTGCGGGTGTTCTTCGAGCTGAACGGCCAGCCGCGCACGATCCGGGTGCCCAACCGCAAGGTCAAGGCCGAGACCCCCCAGCGCCCCAAGGCGGCCGAGGGCAACCCCGCCCATGTCGGCGCGCCGATGCCGGGTGCGGTTGCGGCCATCGCCGTCAGCCCGGGCGCGAAGGTCAGCGCGGGCGACCTGCTGCTGACGATCGAGGCGATGAAGATGGAGACCGGCCTGCATGCGGACCACGGCGGCACCATCAAGGCGGTCCATGTCCAGCCCGGCGCGCAGATCGAAGCCAAGGACCTGCTGATCGAGTTCGAGCCCGAGGAGGGCTGAGGACGCTGCGCCTCAACCGGAGCCCCAACCGGAGCCCCAACCGGAGGCTGTCCCGGGGTCCGGCGCCGAGCCCTAGCCCGATCCGGAGCCCGGCGCCTCGGGGGCATCGAGCCCCCTCGGCCCCGGCGCGGGCTGCGCCGCGCAGGCCCGTGGCGGGTCACTCGCCCAGGATTGCCACGACGTAGGCGCGGGTCTCGGCGTAGGGGGGGATGCCGCCGTGGCGGGCCACCGCCTCGGGGCCGGCGTTGTAGGCCGCGAGCGCCAGCCGCCAGTCGCCGAAGCGGTCGTGCATCATCCGAAGGTAGCGTGCGCCGCCCTCGAGGTTCTGGTCCGGGGCGTGGATGTCCACCCGCAGCTGCGCTGCGGTGCCGGGCATCAGCTGGGCCAGTCCGATCGCGCCCTTGTGCGAGACCGCGCCCGGGTTCCACGCCGATTCGCGTTGCACGAGGCGCAGGAACAGATCCTCGGGGATGCGGTGACGTCGGGCGGCGGCGCGGGCGGGTTCCAGCCATGGCCCGGCGTAGCGCCCCTGGAACGGCGGGATCGCCGCGTCGCGGCGGCTCGACGGGGGCAGCAGCCGGACCGAGTGCGAATACTGCTGCGCCAGCCGCCCGTCCAGCAGCCGTGACTGCGCCTCCAGCGCGCGCATCCGTTCGGGCGAGGCCGGCAGCCCGCCCTGCGCCATTGCGTCCGTCGCCGTCAGCCCCAGGGCCAGCATCACTGTCCATCCCGCACGCATGGGACCCCCTTTTGCCACCTGACCATCCACATCCTAGCGGTCCTGTGGCCGCCGCGCCAGCCGCGGGCGGCTTTTCCCGCGCGCGGTGCTGTGGTGTAAGCTGTCGGGGACACAGGCATCAGAATCGGGGAGGGGCCCATGGCAGGCTCGGTCAACAAGGTCATCATCGTCGGCAACCTCGGGCGTGACCCGGAGGTCCGCACGTTCCAGAATGGTGGCAAGGTGTGCAACCTGCGCATCGCCACGTCCGAGACCTGGCGCGACAAGAACAGCGGCGAGCGGCGCGAGAAGACCGAGTGGCACAGCGTCGCGGTATTTTCCGAGCCGCTGGCCAAGATCGCCGAGCAGTATCTGCGCAAGGGCTCCAAGGTCTATATCGAGGGCCAGCTGGAGACCCGCAAGTGGCAGGACCAGTCCGGCCAGGACCGCTATTCCACCGAGGTGGTGTTGCGCCCCTATCGCGGCGAGCTGACGCTGCTCGATGCCCGCGGCGAGGGCGGCGGCGGCGGCGGCTCCCAGGGGGGCGGGTACCAGCGCGACGACGACTTCGGCGCCAGCCGCGCGCCCGCGGGTGGCATGGGCGGCGGACGCAGCGATCTGGACGACGAGATCCCGTTCTGAACTCTGTCGACCCGACCCGACCCGACCCGACCCGACCCGGTCCCGGCGCCCGGGAACACAGTCACATCCCTGGAGGTCCTTCATGCCTGATATCGGCGATCCCGCCCCCGATTTCACCCTGCCGCGTGACGGCGGGGATACGGTCACCCTGTCGGCCCTGCGCCCGCAGAAGGTGGTGGTGTACTTCTATCCCCGCGACGACACCTCCGGCTGCACCAAGGAGGCGGTGGGCTTCACCGAGGCCGCGGACGCCTTTGCCGCCGCGGACACCGTTGTCATCGGCATCTCCAAGGACAGCGTTGCCAGCCACGACAAGTTCGTGAAGAAGCACGGGCTGGGCGTGATCCTGGCCTCGGACGAGGGCGCCGACGTGTGCGAGCGCTTCGGCGTCTGGGTCGAAAAGGCGATGTACGGCAAGACCTACATGGGCATCGAGCGCGCGACCTTCCTGATCGATGCGCAGGGGCAGATCGCCCGGGTCTGGCGCAAGGTCAAGGTGCCGGGCCATGTCGACGCGGTGCTGGAGGCCGCGCGCGCCCTGTGACGCGCACCCCGTGCGGTCCCCCGTCCCGGCGGGGCCGCACCCTTGGCCCCCGCCGTGTCCGGGTTTCCGCATGACCACCTACCCGTCCGGATAAGTCGCCATCCGCTTGCGGTGGCACACTGTGCTTTCGCGGGCACGCGGCCGGACCGGCCCTGAAGTATCCCTGTCTCGACGCAAGCCGCGCAGTTGGCGCCGGTGCCGCACCCCCTCCGGGTGCAACGCCGGATCGGCCAGACGCGGATCGCCACACAGATGGGACCACACATGACCTTCAACCGCACCACGATGCCGACCTCGACCCCCCTGCGCCGCGGCCTTGGCGCCATGGCGGGGCTGATGATGGGGCTTTCCGCGTTGCCGGCCATGGCCGCCAGCTGCGAGACGACACAGGTGGAGTTCACCGTCACCCAGGGCGATGCCAGCATCAAGGGCTTCTGCGACTCGGGCAACGACTCCTGGAACGACACCACCGAGGTGTTCTCGCTCACCGGCTGGGTCACGGCCCAGAAGGTCGAGGACGGGGCCGCCGGCCCCCAGGGCGGCACGGTTCCGTCCTTCGACGCGGCGCCGGTCTCCCGGGGTGACGGGACCTGGTCGATATCCAACCCCGGCGCCTATGCCGATCTGGTCCTGGTCCTCAAGCAGGCCTCCGGCTTTGGCGCCTTCCGGCTCGATGCGGGGCAGGCGCTGTCGGGCAGCTGGAGCACCGAAGGGCCGGGTGGCAGCGTCGGCGTGCTGTCGCATGCGACCCTGTGGTACCGCCCCGATGGCGCCCGGATCGAAATCGGCCTTCCCGGCGGCGATGTCTGCTGCCCGTGCGGGGGCGTGCAGACCTTCAGCCTGCTGTCCACCACCTCCGACTGCGATGTGGACGACACCGGCCCGATCGTCCGCGATGACGAGGTGTTTCCCGGCACGGGTGGTGAGGGCGTCGGTGTCGTGCCGCTGCCGGCCGCGGGCTGGATGCTGCTGGGCGGCATGGGGCTGCTGGGCGGCCTCGGCTGGCGCCGGTCGCGCCGGGCCTGAGGCGGTCCGCATGGGGCCTGCGCCCCTGCCGCGCCCTCCCTTCCGGCAGCTGCCGCCGCGACACTGATCGCCGACTGCGATTCCCCGACTGCGACCCCTGATCCGCGAGGAGGCCTCCATGACCCGTTCCCAACGCCCAACCCGCAGCCCGTCCCGCAGCCAGTCCAACAGCCTGTCCCGTGGTACGCCGGCGCGGCGCCATGTGCGCAGCCCGCGCCAGCACACGCCCGCCTCGATCGCTGAGGCGGTGACGGGCCCCGTCGCCCTGCGCAACCTTGCCCGCCCGGTGGTGCCCGCCCGCCGCACCGACGACCGTCGATTGGCGGGCTGGGCCACGGCCGTCCTGTCCGTTCTCGGCTTGCGGGCGGGGCGCGACCTCGTCCACTGAGCGCCCGGCCCGAGGTGCGATTTTCCGCACCTCGGGCCGCAGGATCGTCTTGCACCCTCCCGACCGCTTGAGTATGAGGCAGGGGCATTGGGGCGTAGCCAAGTGGTAAGGCAACGGTTTTTGGTACCGTGTACCGTAGGTTCGAATCCTACCGCCCCAGCCAGAATTCCCGATCGATAACAGCCGCCCTGCGTGTGTTCCTCCGGACGCGACGCGGGCTGTGGTGCGCACGTCCGGGGGTCCTGCCGGTCTGCCGCGCGGTCGTTCCCCCCCTCTGCTCATGTGCGCGCGGCCGGTGATCTCTGCCCGGCCACGGACAAACCAGGCCGTCCGACGCCGGATCGGGCGGTCCCGCCGCCGTTGACCGCCCGGAGCGCGGCTGCTGGTGGCCCCGGCATGCCGGGGCGATGTGCCGGGGCAAAACCGCGGCCAGGGGGGCGCGCGTGGGCGCCGTGGCCCCCGGCGACGGGGTCCGAGCCGGGTGGAGGCCTGCATCGGAGCCCGCATAAGTGTCCGCATCGGGTGCCCGTATCGGGTGGCTGTATCGGGTGCCCGTATTAAGCCTGCGGAACAGATCCGCAAAAGGGGCGTTGTCGGAGTTGCCGTACCGATCCCGGGTGGCGCGACATGTTCCCTTTTCCGGATCGCAGGCCATGCGCGCGGCCAATGGTCCCTGCCGGTGTTTCGACCATGCCCAAGCCAAGCCCGCTCACCCTGAAGCTTTCGGCCTTTGTGGCCCTGTCCGACGCCGATCTGGCCACGCTGGCGGGGCTGGACCGGCGCCGGCGGCAGTTCCGGGCCGGCCACGAGATGCTGCACGAGGGGCAGACCAATGCCTCGGCCTTCATTCTGGCCCGGGGCTGGAGCTGTGCCTTCAAGCTGCAACCCAACGGAGACCGCCAGATCGTCAACGTCCAGATCCCGGGCGATTTCCTCGGGCTGCACAGCATCCTGTTCCGCACCTCGGACCACAGCGTCGAGGCGGTGACCCCGATCGAGGCCTCGGAGCTGCTTGCCTCGGACATCCTGGAGGCGTTCTCCAGGGCGCCGCGGCTGGCCAGCGCCGTGCTGTGGGCGGCCTCGCGCGACGAGGCGATGGTGGTGGAGCATCTGGTCAACATCGGCCGACGCACCGCCGAACAGCGCATGGCGCATTTCCTGCTGGAGCTGGGCGCACGCCTGAAACTTGTGGGGATCGGCGACAGCACGGGTTTTGACTGCCCGCTGACGCAGTATCACCTGGCCGATGCGCTGGGCCTCAGCGCGGTGCACGTCAACCGCGTCCTGCGCCAGCTGCGCGAGGCCGATCTGGTGCGGTTCCAGCACGGGCGCGTGGTCTTTGGCGACTTCGGCCGGATGGCGGCGCTGGCGGGGTTCGACATGGCCTATCTCGATCAGGACCACCCGCTGCTGCGCTGATCCGCGTGCAAGGCGGGCGGATGTCACGGATCCGGCGTGCGGGGGCGGCGTGCGAGGGCGGGCCATGTCGCCGCCGTTCCGGGGTCAATTCGGGGCCAGTTCGGATCCCGTGCCCGTGCCCGTGTCCGTGGCGCTGGCGCTGGCGTCGCGGGGGGGGCCTGCGGCTCGGCCTGCGTGGGTGTCCGGGCCCGGCGGAACGAAACGCCGCCGCCCGCGTTACCTGTTCATTCATCGAGGAGATGCCGAATGACCCTTCCTTCCAGACTGCTTCTGGTGCTTGCCACGCTTGCCCTTGCCGCCTGCAACACGGTCGAGGGCGCGGGACAGGACATCTCGCGCGCCGGCGGCGCCATCCAGCAGGAAGCCCGCGCGGCGAACTGACGCCGGTTGCCCCTGCCGCCGGCGGCTCAGCCGTCCGCGGCATCGGCGGCCAGCGCCAGCCGCACCAGCTCCGGCAGCGACGTCGCGCCGGTCTTGCGCATGACCGAGGCCCGGTGGTTTTCCACCGTGCGCTGGTTGATGCCGAGATCGGCGGCGATGATCTTGTTCGGTGCGCCCTGCAGCACCCGCGCCAGAACCTGGCGTTCGCGCGTGGTCAGCGCTGAAAACCGCGCCTGCGCGGTGTCGCGCGCGTCGGTCCTGGCCGGGCCGGTGTCGCGCGTCGCGATCGCCCGGCGCATGCTGGCCAGCAGTTCGGCGGCGCTGGCGGGCTTCTCGATCAGATCCGAGGCACCGGCCTTCATCGCCGCGACCGCGGTGCTGGCATCGCCATGCCCGGTCAGCATCACCGCAGGCAGCCGCGACCGCTCGGTCCGCAGCCGCGCGATCAGCGCCACGCCATCCATGCCCGGCAGCAGATTGTCCACCAGCAGGCAGGCGTCCCCCTCGGTCCGGGGCGCGGCGAGGAAATCCTCGGCCGAGGCATGGGTGACAACGCACCAGTCCTCGGCCTCGAACAGGTGGCGCATCGTCTTGCGGATCAGCGGGTCGTCGTCGACCACATGGATGGTGATGCCGGCGCCGCCGGGCCGGGGCGTGGGTTTCGGAAGGCTGCGGCGCCCCTGTTCCATCATCTCGCCGATCAGCGCCAGCAGCACCTCGGGGCGCACCGGCTTGGCGATCTGGTGGCACGCGGTCCGGGCGATGGCCCGGCGCGTGCCGGCGGTGATGTCACCAGTCAGGATGATGCTCGGCACCGCGGTCCCCAGCCTGTCGGCCAGCTTTTGCGCCAGCCCCAGGCCGTTGATGGCACCATGCAGGTCGAAATCCGTCAGCAGCACATTCGGGCGCGTCCCCGCGCGGTCGACCCAGGCCAGCGCAGAGCGGGCGTCGGGCCGGGCGATGACCTCGTGCCCCTCGGCCACGAGGACCTCGGCCAGCAGGTCGCGCAGGGGGGTCTCGTCCTCCACCAGCAGGATCGTGCCGGTCGGGCGCCGCGCGTGGGCCGGGCGGGGCGTGTCGGGTGCCGCCGCGGCCGTCCCCTCCGCCGCCACGGAGGTGGCGTGCGGGCCGGGCGCGTGGCGGGCAGCCGACAGCCGAGGCAGCGTGACCATGAACGCCGACCCCTTGCCGGGGACCGAACGTACGGTGACGCGATGCCCCATCAGCCGCGCCAGCCGCTGCACGATCGACAGCCCCAGCCCCAGCCCGGGCGCCGCCAGCGTCGCTGCGTTGTCGCCCTGGCGATAGGCGTCGAAGATCGCCTCGGCCTCGGAGGCGGACACGCCGACCCCGGTGTCGCAGACCACCATCACCAGATCCCCGCCACGCCGCCGGCAGCCCAGCAGGATGCCCCCCGTCGGCGTGTACTTCAGGGCGTTGGACATCAGGTTGCGCAGGATCTGCTCCAGCAGCCGCGGGTCGCTGTGGACGTGGCCGTCGCTGGGCACACAGCGCAGCTTCAGGCCCTTCAGCGCGCACTGGGGGGCATATTCGTCGGCGATTCGGCGCATCAGCGGCGCCAGCGCCACCGGCTGCATGCTGGCGCGGACGATCCCCGATTCGATGCGGTTCGCCTCCAGCATGGAGTCCAGCATCTCGGCCATCGCCATCAGGGTCTGGTCCATCAGGCTGGCCAGCCGCACCCCCTCGGTGGTGGATTTCTGTCCCGCCAGCAACCGGTGCAGCAGCGCCATGGATTGCAGCGGCTGGCGCAGGTCGTGGCTGGCCGCGGCCAGAAAGCGCGACTTGGCCCGGGTTGCCCGCTGCGCCTCGTTCGTCGCCGCACGCAGCGCCGCGTTGATGCGCTTGCGCTCCGAGATATCGAGATAGGTGATCACCACGCCCTCCACCACTCCGCCTTCGGCGCGGTAGGGCTGGATGCGGCGCAGGAACCAGACCCCGTCGGCCCCGCCGATCTCGCGCTCGCTCGTGCTGCGCTCGGCCAGGGTGGTGCGGGCATCGGCCATCAGCCCGGGGTCGGCCAGCACCGCCGCCAGATCACCCAGCGGGCGGCCGACATCGGACGGGATCACCCGAAAGACGGCCCGCGCCGAGGGGGTGAAGAAGCGGATGTTGAGGTCGAGGTCCAGAAACAGCGTCGCCACATCGGTGCTGAACAGCACGTTCTGCAGATCGTTGGCGGTGGTTCGGTGGCGCTCCAGCGTCTCCTGCAGCTGGCTGTTGAGGGCGGTCAACTCCTCGTTGAGGGATTGCAGCTCCTCCTTGGAGGCAAGGAGTTCCTCGTTGGTGGACTGGAACTCCTCGTTGATCGACAGCGCTTCGGCGGCGTCGGTCCTGTGGGCCTCGACTTCCTGCTCGAGGTCGCGCAGGGCATCGAACAGATCGCTGCGCGTGGCCTCCAGATCCGCTTCCATGTCGCCCACGCGGCGGTCGCCGGGGGCCGTGGACCCGGCGGGGGCCGCGGGGTCGGCGGGCGCGGCGCGCGGGGTGTCGATGAAGCACGCCAGCACCAGCGGCTCGGCCCCGGCCGACA
>NZ_NHSD01000277.1 GCF_016653255.1 Rhodobaculum claviforme | reverse complement strand
CCCACACCCGCCCCCACTTGTCGGCCACCGCGCCCTTGCCGCCCGTCGACACCAGCTTCAGGTAATCGCGCTGCGGCCGATAGGCGCGCATCCGGCCCGCGCCGCGCCCCTCGGACAGGGCGGCGCGCAGGTTGGCGGCCAGGATCGGCGACTCGCGCACCGCAAAGACCCCCGCCTTGGGCCGCGGCGCATGCGAGAGATGCGCGCAATCCCCGGCGGCAAAGATGGCGGGATCGGTGACGCTGCGCAGGTGGCGGTCCACGGTGATCGCGCCCTCGGTCAGGTGCAGGCCGGTGTCCGCCAGCCACCCCTGCGCCCGCGCCCCCGCCGCGCCCACCGTCAGCGCCGAGGGCACGCGGCGAGCGTCCTGCAGCACCACCGCGCCCGCCTCGATCCGCGCGGCACGCGCGCCGGTGATCAGTGCCACCCCCAGACGGTCCATATGCGCCAGCAGCCGCGAGCGCGCCTGCGCCGAGACGCCGGGCAGGGCCTGCGCGCCGGCCTCCAGAACCGTCACGCGCGCGGCGTCATGGCGCGCCATCCTGTGTGCCATGGCCAGTGCCAGTTCCACCCCGGCCACGCCGCCGCCGATCACCGCGACCTGCGGCGGCACACGCCCGGCGTCCAGCGCCTCCAGAAAGGCGCTCCAGCGGCTGGCATAGGCATCCAGCGGCTTGGCCGCCACCGCATGATCGACAAACCCCGGCAGCGCCGGCATGTCCGACGTGATGCCGATATCAAGCGCGGCCACGTCATAGGCCACCGGCGCCCCGTCGCGCAGATGCACCCGCCCCGCCGCCCGGTCGAGGCCCGTCGCACGGTCCAGGATCAGCCGTGCCCCGGCGTGGCGCGCAAGCCGCACCAGGTCGATCTCCAGCGCGGCGCGCGGGTAATGCCCGGCGATATGGCCCGGCAGCATGCCGGTATAGGGCGCGGTGGGCGCCGGGCTGATCAGGGTCAGCCGCGCCCCCGGCAGCGGCGCCATCCCCCAGGCGCGCAGCACCAGCGCATGGGCATGCCCGCCCCCGATCAGCACGAGGTCGCGGGTCAGGGGCAGGGGGGTGTGCATCGCGCGCTCCGGTCGGTTGGGGGTGGGGCGGGTGTGCCCGGCACCGCCGCCCGACGCAAGCGACGCATCGCCGCCCCGTGACGCCCCCATCCGGGCAGCGGCGCGGCGCGCGGATGCCCGGCGCGATGCGCGCGCAGGTTCCCGGCGCGGAGGATGGCGGGGCGAGATTCCGGTTTTCCGTCCCCCGTGCCTCGTCTAGACAGGAGGCATGCGGTGGACGATCCCCAATATCCTCACCACGCTCCGGCTGATCGCGGCGCCCGGGGTTGCGGTGATGTTTCTGTATTTCAACCGTCCCTGGGCGGATTGGCTGGCGCTCATGCTGTTTGCGGGCGCGGCGATCACCGACTGGTTCGACGGCTACCTCGCGCGGCTCTGGAACCAGGAAAGCCGCCTGGGCGCGATGCTCGATCCGATTGCGGACAAGGCGATGGTGGTGATCGCGCTTCTGGTCATCACCGGGTATTCCGGCATGGACCCGTGGTTGATCCTGCCGGCCACCGTGATCCTGTTCCGCGAGGTGTTCGTGTCCGGCCTGCGCGAGTTCCTGGGTGCCAAGGCGGGGTTGCTGACCGTCACCCGGCTGGCCAAGTGGAAGACCACCGCGCAGATGGTGGCGATTGGCGTGCTGTTCCTGGCCACCGGCCTCGATTATGCCCACCAGAGCCGGCTGGAGCTGGTGGGGGCCGACGGCCTGAACCGGCTGATGGCGCGCGACCGGGCGATCTGGGCCGAGGCGATGGGGGCGTGGTACGCCTACACCGCCGGGTTGGTGCTGATCTGGGTGGCCGCGGTGCTGACGCTGGCCACGGGGTGGGATTATTTCCGCAAGTCGCTGCCATACCTGAGGGACGAGGTGGGCCGATGAGCCTCGATGTGCTGTATTTCGCCTGGTTGCGCGAACGTGTGGGCCACGGCCGCGAGCGGGTGGAGACCTCGGCCGCCACCGTGCGCGACCTCGTGGCCGAGTTGTCGGCGCGCAGCGACGGGCACGCGGCGGCGTTTTCCGACCTTGCCGGGCTGCGCGTGGCGCTGGATCAGGATCTGGCGGAGTTCGACGCGCCGCTGGCCGGGGTGCGCGAGGTGGCGTTCTTTCCGCCCATGACCGGAGGCTGAACGGGGTGGAGGTCCGCGTCCAGCCCGACCCCTTCGACTTTGGCGCCGAATGCGGGGCCTTTGCGGCGGGCCGCAGCGACGCGGGCGCGGTGGTGACGTTTGCGGGCCTCGTGCGCGCCGACGGCGGGCTGTCGGCGCTGGAGATCGAGCATTACCCCGGCATGACCGAACGCGCGATCACCGCCATCGCGCAAGAGGCGACGCGGCGCTGGGATCTGCGCGGGTGCCTGGTGATCCACCGCCATGGTCGCCTCGCGGTGGGTGAGGCGATCATGATGGTCGCCACCGCCGCCCCGCACCGCGCCGACGCCTTTGCCGCGGCCGAGTTCCTGATGGATTACCTGAAGTCCCGCGCGCCGTTCTGGAAAAAGGAGATCGGCGCCGACGGCCCCCGCTGGGTCGCCGCCCGGGCCGAGGATGAGGCCGCGCTGACGCGCTGGTGAGCCCCTGACACCTGCTCCGCGATCGCCGCGGGCGGGGACCCCCGTCAGCCCCCCCGTCAGCCCTCTGTGGCGCCGGTGGGATGGAACCGCCCCGCGGGCGACAGGGTGAAGATCGCGCAGCCGTCGGCGGTGACGCCCAGCGAATGCTCGAACTGCGCCGACAGCGACTTGTCGCAGGTCACGGCGGTCCATTCGTCATCGAGGATCGTGGTCTCGGGGCGGCCCATGTTCACCATCGGCTCGATGGTGAAGAACATGCCCTCCTCCAGGACCGGGCCGGTCCCGGGGCGGCCATAGTGCAGCACGTTGGGCGGCGCATGGAACACCCGCCCCAGCCCATGGCCGCAGAAGTCGCGCACGACGCTCATGCCGCGGGATTCGACAAGTCGCTGGATGGCGGCGCCGATGTCGCCAAAGGTGTTTCCCGGGCGCACGGCGGCGATTCCGGCCATCAGCGCGTCATGGGTGACGTCGATCAGCCGCGGGGCACCGGCCTTGGGCTGTCCGGCCAGGTACATCCGGCTGGTGTCGCCGTACCAGCCATCCAGGATCACGGTCACGTCGATGTTCAGGATGTCGCCGTCCACCAGCCGGTCGTCGGGGCGGGCCTTGTCGTGGCCACGGTTGCGGGTTTCGCCCTTCCACATGGGAATCCGGGACCCCGGAATGCCGTGGCAGACGACATGGTTCACGCTGATGCACGACGCATGCCGGTAGCCGCGATACCCGATGGTGGCCGAGCGTGCCCCGGCATCGTCGATCATCCGCCGGATCGCGTCGTCCAGCGCCGCGGTGGTGGCGCCGGGGACGACCTGCGGGCCGATCGCATCGAGGATTTCGGCGGCCAGCCGGCCGGCCCGGTGCATCCCGGCGAAATCGTCGGGGTGATGCAGGGTGATGCCGTCGCGTGTGACGCGGCCGCGGGCGGTGTCCTCCACGGGGTTCTCCGATCGCTTCATGCGGGTCAGATACCCGAGCGAGGCCGGGTTGCAAAGACGCTTCGCCCATCATCGGGCGGTGCATCTGGCGCCTCCACGGGGATTTGAGTGCCGAGCGCCACGCCGCGCGGCGAAATGACCGTCCCATAGGCAAGGAACACCACCCCCGCGGCCCGGGCGCGCACCGCCGCGCGGGCATATCCGGGGTCGAGGTCGACGGCCAGCCGCACCCGGCTGCAATCGGTGCGTTGCACCAGATACAGCAGCACCGCCCGCCCGCCGTCGCGCACGACCTGCGCCAGCGCGTCCAGGTGGCGCGCGCCGCGTGCGGTGACGCAGTCGGGAAACTCGGCGGTGCCCGTGCCCGTGCCGGTGTCATTGTCGGGGTCGGTGTCGCGGCGCAGATGGACGTTCTTGACCTCCAGATGCAGGGGGCCGTCGGTCCCCTCCAGCAGGAAATCGACGCGGTTGCCGGTGCCATAGGCGACCTCGGGCCGGACGGTGCCATGGCCCGCCAGCGGGGCAATGCGGCCCGCGCGCAGCGCCTCGGCCACCACGCGGTTGGGCATCATCGCGTCGATCCCGGCCCAGTGGCCGCCCGGCAGTTCCACCAGCCGCCAGGCGAACGGAAGCTTGCGCTCGCGCCCCGATACCGGCTCCAGCCAGCAGCGCTGCCCCGGATCGCGCAGCCCCAGCATGGAGCCCGAGTTCGGGCAATGCGCCGTGACCGGGGTGCCGCAGCCCTCCAGCACCATGTCGGCGAGGAAGCGCTTGTGGCGCCGCACCAGGCGCGCGGGCACGAGGGGCGTTGCGAACTCCATCACGCCAGACTGCCCCGCCCCCGCGTCACAGCGCAAGCCCGCCCGGCGGTGCGCGTGGGGGGGCATTGACGGCGGCGAGGGGTTGCGAAAGGATCACACCCATGCAGCACGATGAAGATCCCATCCGTTACCCCTACCGGCGCGTGGCCGATCAGGACGCGTCCCATCCGGTGCGCCATCCGGTCGTGGTGGCGGGGGCCGGACTTGTGGGGCTGGTGACGGCGCTGGACCTTGCCGGGCGCGGGGTCCCGGTGGTGGTGCTGGACGCGGGCGAGGGGGTCAGCGCGGGATCGCGCGCGATGTGCTTTGCCCGCCGCTCGCTGGAGATCCTCGGCCGCCTGGGGTGCGCCGAGGCGGCGGTGGCGGCCGGCATCCCCTGGCACGCGGGGCGGGTGCA
Organism: Rhodobaculum claviforme; assembly: GCF_016653255.1. Taxonomy (GTDB): domain Bacteria; phylum Pseudomonadota; class Alphaproteobacteria; order Rhodobacterales; family Rhodobacteraceae; genus Rhodobaculum; species Rhodobaculum claviforme. The sequence continues at coordinate 17,660 of NZ_NHSD01000277.1, read as the reverse complement.
CCACGGCCCCGACGTCATCTGCGGCGTGGAGCACGGCCCCGAGGCCGGCCAGCGCCGCCCGGCGTTCCTGAACCTGCCGCAGGCGCAGCTGGAGGCGATTCTGGTGGCCCGCCTGCGGGCGCTGGCCGATGCGGGCGCGCCGGTCAGCCTGCGCGGGGCCAACCGCATCATCGCCGTGGGCACCCACCCCGACCATGTCCGACTGGAGGTGGAGACCCCCGAGGGCCCCTACAGCCTGCATGCCGACTGGCTGGTGGCCTGTGACGGGGCGAACTCGTCGGTGCGTCGGATGATGGCGCTGGGCTTTCCGGGGCGCGGCTACGAGGATGCGTTCCTGATCGCCGATGTCGCCATGGACAGCGACGCCCCGGCCGAGCGCATGTTCTGGTTCGACCCGCCCTTCAACCCCGGCCGTTCGGCCTTGTTGCACCGCCAGCCGGGCAACCTGTGGCGCATCGACCTTCAGATCGGCGCCGATGCCGACGCGGCGGCCGAACTTGCGCCCGACCGCGTGCTGCCCCGGCTGCGGGCGATGCTGGGCGGACAGGCGCGGTTCACGGTCGAATCGCTGGCGATCTATCGCTTCCACTGCCGCCGGATGGAGCGGTTCGTGCACGGCCGGGTGCTGTTTGCGGGCGATGCCGCGCATCAGGTGTCGCCGTTCGGGGCGCGCGGGGCCAACAGCGGCATCCAGGACGCCGACAACCTGGGCTGGAAGCTGGCGGCGGTGATCGCGGGTGCTGCGCCCGAGCTTCTGGAAAGCTACAACTGGGAGCGTGGCCTCGCGGCCGAGGAGAACATCCAGGCCGCCGCCCGCGCGAGCGACTTCATCACCCCGCGCTCCGACGCCAGCCGGGCGTTCCGCGATGCGGTGCTGACGCTGGCCGGGCGCCACCCCTTTGCGCGCGAGATGGTCAATACCGGCCGCATGGCCGAGCCCTGCACCTATGACGACGGGCCGCTGAACGGGCCGGACGCGGCCGGGCTGCCGGGGCGCACGCGGCCCGGGGCGGCGGCGGTGGATGTCCCGTGCGCGGGGGGCTGGCTGCTCGACCGCCTGCCGCAGGGGTTTGCGCTGCTGGCCATCGACGCCGACGCGCCCGAGGCGGGCCTTCCGGTGCTGCGGCTCGGCTCGGCGGGCCATGGCGCGCTTGCGGCGGCGTGGACGGGCGCGGGTGGCGGGGTGGTGGCGCTGTTGCGCCCCGACGGGCATGTCGCCGCACGCTGGCACACCGCCGCCGGGACGCCCACGCCCGGCGACATCGCCGCCGCGCTGGCCACCGCCGGGGGGACATCATGAGCCGTATCGCCACAGCCCTGACCATCGCCGACCCGGAGGGGTTTTACGCCGAGCTTCTGGCCGTTCATGACGCGCTCTCGCCCGAGGCGAGTGCGGCGCTGAATGCCCGGCTGATCCTCCTGCTGGCCAATCAGGTGGGCGACCGCGCGGTCCTCAGCGAGGCACTCCAGGAGGCCGCGCGGGGCAGCGACACGGCCGGCTGATACCCCCTTCGGGCGCATGAAAAAGGGGGGGCGCGACGGCCCCCCCCTGGTCTGCCTGCGTGCGATCAGACGGCCGAGCTGTGACCGGCCTTGGACATCCCGTAGGCGTCGAACATCGCCGCGATCATGCGCGTCAGCGGGCGGCCTTCGGGCGGGATCGACAGGCTGTCCTCGGTCACGCGCACGAAATCGCCAAAGCGCTCCTTCGCCGGGGCATAAAGCTCGGCCATGCGGGCGGGGGTGACGCCGAAGGTCTCGATCATCTCGGCGGTGTCGATGCGGAAGTCGCACATCAGCGCCTCGATCATGCGGCGGCGCAGCAGGTCCTCGCCGACAAAGGCGTGGCCGCGGTGGGTCGGGAACTGCCCCTCCCGCACCGCCCGCGTATAGGCCGAGGTGGCCGAGACGTTCTGTGCATAGCCCTGCGGGAAGTAGCTGATCGACGATGCCCCCAGGCCCACCAGCACCGGCGCGGTGTCGTCGGTGTAGCCCTGGAAGTTGCGGCGCAGCTCGCCGGCCTTCAGCGCCACCGCCAACCCGTCGTCGGGGCGGGCGAAGTGGTCGATCCCGATCTCGTCATAGCCGTCCCACACGAACAGCCGCCGGGCGGTTTCATAGAGCTTCAGCCGCTCCTCGGGGGTGGGCAGGCTTTCGGACGGGATCATCTGCTGGCGCCGCGCCATCCACGGCACATGCGCATAGCCGTAAAGCGCCACCCGGTCCGGCCCCAGCGACAGCAGCTTCTGCACCGTGGACGCCAGCCGCTGCGAGGTCTGGTGCGGCAGGCCATAGAGGATGTCGGCGTTCAGGCTGCGGATGCCGCGGGCGCGCAGCGCCTCGACCACCGACTGGGTGATCTCGTAGCTTTGATCGCGGCCGATGGTTTCCTGGATCTCGGGGTCGAAATCCTGCACCCCGATGGAGGCGCGGTTCATCCCGGCCTCGGCCAGCGCGTCAAGGCGGGCCTCGTCGACCTCGTTGGGGTCGATCTCCACCGAGAACTCGGCGTCGGGGCCGAAGTCCACCACCTCGCGCACCTTGGCGGCCAGATCGCGCATCAGATCCGGCGACAGCAGCGTCGGCGTGCCCCCGCCCCAGTGCAGCCGCGACAGGCGCACGCCCGCCGGCAGGTTCTGTCCCAGCAGGTCCAGCTCGGCCTTGAGCGTCTCGACATAGGCCGCGACGGGGGCGTCGGTACTGGTGCCCTGGGTGCGGCAGGCGCAGAACCAGCAGAGCCTGCGGCAAAATGGCACATGCAGATACAGCGATATCTGCGCGCCTTCGGGGATGGCCCGGACCCACTCCAGAAACTGCGGGGCCTGAACGTCCTGCGAGAAATGTGGCGCCGTGGGATAGCTCGTGTAGCGCGGTACACGTGCGTCAAACAGGCCGAGACGGGTGAGTTGCGAGTCGATGGTCATTCGTCTACTCTGGTTTACACTTTGAATGTTCGCTTTGATGTGGATCAACCGGATGCCCAAGCCTTCGATCATCGAGGACAACCTGTCGTCGCAGGATTGCGCCGATTGCCCGATCCGGCACCGCGCGGTCTGCGCCCGGTGCGAGAGCGAGGAGATGGCGCTGCTGGAGGAGGTGAAGTACTACCGCACCTTCCAGGCGGGGCAGACGGTGATCTGGTCGGGCGACCGGATGGACTTCGTGGGCTCGGTGGTCACCGGCATCGCGTCGCTGACCCAGACGATGGAGGACGGGCGGCGCCAGATGGTGGGTCTTCTGCTGCCGTCGGACTTCATCGGCCGGCCGGGGCGGCAGACCGCGGCCTATGACGTCACCGCCATCAGCGATGTCGTCATGTGCTGTTTCCGCCGCAAGCCGTTCGAGGAGATGATGGTCCGTACCCCGCGCATCGCCCAGCGCCTGCTGGAGATGACGCTCGACGAACTCGATGCGGCGCGGGAATGGATGCTGCTTCTGGGCCGCAAGACCGCGCGGGAAAAGATCGCCAGCCTGATCGCCATCATCGGCCGCCGCGACGCGGAGCTGAAGCTGCGCAGCGCGGGCAACGACCTGACGTTCGATCTGCCGCTGACGCGCGAGGCGATGGCCGACTACCTCGGGCTGACGCTGGAGACGGTCAGCCGCCAGATCTCGGCGCTCAAGCGCGACGGGGTGATCCTGCTGGAGGGCAAGCGCCACGTCACCGTCCCCGATTTCGACCGCCTGCTGGAGGAGGCGGGCGACGATACCGATGGCGGCCTTCTGGTCTGAACGGCCCGCCGCCGGGCGGCGGGTGTGCGTCGGCGCGCCCATCGCTCAGTGCGCCATCAGGACCGGCACGCTGGCGATCTCCAGCATGTGCCGCGTGGCCCCGCCGAGGATCGCCTCGCGGAAGCGTGAATGGCCATAGGCCCCCATCACCAGCATGTCGGCGTCATGTTCGCGCGCATGGCGGCACAGCACGTCGGACACGCGCGGCAGGGTCTTGGCGATCACCGACACCTCGGCCCGCACGCCGTGGCGCGCCAGCATCTGGGTCAGCATGCCGCCGGGGTCGCTGCGCTCGGGGCCCTGGCTGGGGGGATCGACGATGACGATGTCGACCTGGTCGGCGGCCTTGAGCATCGGCAGCGCGCGACGGATCGCCGCCAGCGCCTCGTCGGACTGATTCCACGCCACCGCGATGCGTTTGCCCAGCGTGGCCGGCAGCCCGCCTTCGGGCAGCACCAGCACGGGGGCCTGGCCTTCGAACAGGGCGGCCTCCACCACCGCCTCGGCGTCGGGCGAGCGCCCCTCGCCATAGGGTTTGGGCTGGATCACCAGATCCGAGAATCGCGCCCGCAGCCCCACGAGGCTGGCCAGCCCGCCGATCTGCGCGACCGCCGATTCCGTGCCCCAGCGGATGTCCTCGCGCTCCAGCCGCTTGCGCACCGCAGCCTCCAGCGCCTCGGCCTCGGCGCGGGCGCGGTCGAGGGTCTCCTGGTAGATCATGGCGGGCGCACCGGCATAGAAGTACCCCGGCTGCGTGTGGTCGACGCCCAGGCAGCAGACGTCGAGATGCGCATCCCCGCGCCGTGCCAGCGAAATGCCCGCCTCCAGCGCGGGCGTGACCGTCGCGGGGTCGGTCACGAAGGTCATCAGCGACTTGTAAGCCATCGGGATCTCCGAAACTGTCAGGGCGCCGGCACCGGGCCGGAGCATGGGCAGGGCGTGCGGAGCCGGGTTCGGCCCGCGCGACATCATGACCTCTATCAGCAGGGGGCATGGGCGGTTTTGACCCAGATCAATGTGCGCGGGATGCCTGTATACGACTGAGGACCGAAGGCGGGCCGACACGATCGGCCCGAGGTCCGTGGAGGGACAGCCCGGGCCAGCCAACGCAGCGATGAAGGGATGCGGGATGGGGGAATTGTTGAAACTTGGCGGCCTGGGGGCGCTGATCCTTTATGCGGCCATCGGCACGGGCCTGGCGCGCGATCCGGCGTTCCTGGCGCATGCGCTGATCATCCTTGTGGTCGCCTCGGGGGTGTTCCTGTGGCAACTGCGCCGCTATGGCGAGCCTGCGCCGGTGCATGACGAGACCGTCTACATGGACGGCGTCGTGCGCGCGGGCGTGATCGCGACCGCCGTCTGGGGGATCGTGGGCTTCGCCGCCGGGACCTGGATCGCGTTCCAGCTGGCCTTTCCGCAGCTCAACTTCGAATGGGCGCAGGGGTATCTGAACTTCGGACGGCTGCGGCCGCTGCACACCTCGGCCGTCATCTTTGCCTTCGGGGGCAACGCGCTGATCGCCACGGCCTTCTATGTGGTGCAACGGACCAGTGCCGCGCGGCTGTGGGGGGGCAACCTCGCGTGGTTCGTGTTCTGGGGCTACCAGATCTTCATCGTGCTGGCGGCGGTGGGCTACATCCTCGGCTCCACCCAGAGCCAGGAATACGCCGAGCCGGAGTGGCTGGCCGACCTGTGGCTGACGGTGGTGTGGCTGGCGTTCCTGGCGGTGTTCGTGGGCACGCTGGTGAAGCGGCGCGAGAAGCATATCTACGTCGCCAACTGGTTCTACCTCGCCTTCATCATCACCGTGGCGATGCTGCATGTGGTCAACAACGTGGCCGTGCCGGTGTCGATCTGGGGCTCGCGCTCCATCCCGCTGTGGTCGGGCGTGCAATCGGCGATGGTGCAGTGGTGGTACGGCCACAACGCGGTCGGCTTCTTCCTGACCGCCGGGTTCCTGGGGATGATGTACTACTTCATCCCGAAGCAGGCCGAGCGTCCGGTCTACAGCTACAAGCTGTCGATCATCCACTTCTGGGCGCTGATCTTCCTGTATATCTGGGCCGGTCCGCACCACCTGCACTACACCGCGCTGCCGGACTGGGCGCAGACGCTGGGGATGACCTTCTCCATCATGCTGTGGATGCCCAGCTGGGGCGGCATGATCAACGGGCTGATGACGCTGTCGGGGGCCTGGGACAAGCTGCGCACCGATCCGGTAATCCGGATGATGGTGGTGTCGGTGGGGTTCTACGGCATGGCCACCTTCGAGGGGCCGATGATGTCGATCAAGACCGTCAACGCGCTGAGCCACTACACCGACTGGACCATCGGCCATGTGCACTCCGGTGCGCTGGGCTGGAACGGGATGATCACCTTCGGGGCGCTCTACTACCTCGTGCCCAAGCTTTGGCAGCGTGAGGGGCTGTATTCCCTGCGGCTGGTGAGCTGGCACTTCTGGCTCGCGACGATCGGGATCGTGCTCTACGCCGCCTCGATGTGGGTGACCGGCATCATGGAGGGCCTGATGTGGCGCGAGGTCGACTCGCAGGGCTTCCTCGTGAACTCCTTCGCCGACACCGTGGCCGCCAAGTTCCCGATGTATGTCGTGCGGGGCCTGGGGGGCGTGCTGTTCCTGCTGGGGGCCGTCATCATGTGCTACAACCTGTGGAAGACCGTGACGTCCGTGGAGGTCAAGCGCCCCGCGACGGCCCCGGTCGCCGCCGAATAAGGGAGGGCCGCGACCCATGGGCATTCTTGACCAACACAAGAAGATCGAAACCAACGTCACGCTGCTGCTGGTGCTCAGCTTCCTCGTGGTCAGCATCGGGGGGATGGTGCAGATCGTGCCGCTGTTCTACCTCGAGAACACCATCGAGGAGGTGGAGGGGGTGCGCCCCTACTCGCCGCTCGAACTGACCGGCCGCGAGATCTACATCCGGGAGGGGTGCTATGTCTGCCACTCCCAGATGATCCGCCCCATGCGCGACGAGGTGGAGCGGTATGGCCACTACAGCCTCGCTGCGGAATCGATGTACGACCACCCGTTCCAGTGGGGCTCCAAGCGCACCGGGCCGGATCTGGCACGGGTCGGCGGGCGGTATTCGGACGACTGGCATGTGCAGCACATGATCGCGCCCAAGTCGGTGGTGCCGGAATCCATCATGCCGTCCTATGCGCATCTGATGAACCGCGAGATCGACGGGCAGTACATCATGGACCTGCTGCGCGCGCAGCGGCGGGTCGGTGTGCCCTATACCGACGTGATGATGGAGAACGCCCGCGCCGACTTCCTCGCGCAGGCCAACCCCGACGCCGACCACTCCGGCCTGCTGGAGCGCTATCCCGGCGCCGTCACGCGCAACTTCGACGGCCAGCCGCAGCTGACCGAGATGGATGCGATCATCGCCTACATGCAGATGCTCGGGACGCTGGTGGACTTCTCCACCTTCGTGCCCGACGCCAGCCGCTGAGGAGGCCGCAATGGAAACCTATACCGCCCTGCGCGCATTCGCCGACAGCTGGCATCTGCTGTTCATGTTCCTGTTCTTCATCGGGATGGTGCTGTTCATCTTTCGCCCCGGCAGCCGCAAGCTGCATGACGAAAGCGCCAACATGATCTTCCGCAACGACGACCGCCCCGGCGGATCCTCCGACGACGAGGATCGCCCCCGTGGCCGCAAAGAGAGCGAGGCGCGCTGAGATGGCCGGTGACGACAAGAAACCCGATCCGAACGGCACCGTCCCCGAGGGCGGCCCGCGCCCTCCGGTGGAGGCGCGCACCGAGGAGAACCTGGTCAGCCCGCCGTCGCGCCACTATCCCGAAACCGGGCCCGAGCTGCGCCGCAGCGCCAGGGCCGACCCGCCCACCACCGGGCACAGCTGGGACGGGATCGAGGAATACGACAACCCGATGCCGCGCTGGTGGCTGTGGACCTTCTACATCTGCATCGCCTGGGCGGTGATCTACATGCTGCTGTATCCGGCCTGGCCGCTGGTCTCCAAGGCAACGCCGGGGTTGCTGGGCTACTCCACCCGCGCCGAGGTGGTGCGCGAGATGCAGGACTTCGAGGCCCGCAACGAGGTCTGGTTCCAGCGCCTGGTGGAGACCGAGGTCGCCTCCCTGCGCGAGGATACCGAGCTGGAGCGCTTTGCCGTGCAGGCGGGCCGGGCGGTGTTCGCCGCGCAGTGCTCGCAGTGCCACGGGGCGGGTGCGCAGGGCGTGCAGGCGGGGGGCTTTCCGTCGCTGCTCAACGATGCGTGGCTGTGGGGCGGGACGCTGGAGGACATCCACCAGACCATCAGCCACGGCATCCGCAACGAGGACGATCCCGACGCGCGCTGGTCCGAAATGCCGGCCTTCGGCGTGGACGGCCTGCTGAGCGACGAGGAAATCGACCAGGTGGTGGAGTACGTCCGCGCGATGTCCGGCCAGAGCCATGACGCGGCCCTGGCCGAGCCGGGCGCCGAGGTGTTCGAGTGGAACTGCGCCGCGTGCCACATGGACGACGGCTCGGGCAACACCGACCTGGGGGCGCCTGCGCTCAACAACCAGATCTGGCTCTATGGCGGGGACCGCGACACGCTGCGCCACACCATCGTCTACAGCCGCTTCGGCGTGATGCCCGCCTTTACCCAGCGCCTGCGCGAGGCCGAGATCCGCGCGGTGGCCGTTTATGTCCACCAGCTGGGTGGCGGTCAGTGACACCCCGGGACCGGGCGCCACGGTGCCCGGTCCCCCCCCTGCGACGAAATGATGCATTTCGCGCCCATCTTTTTGACGCACGTCAAGGCAGGCCTGAGGTGACAGGGCCACGGTGACGGGGCAGACCCCGCGACCGCCGCCTAGCCGATGGCCGCCCCCGTACGGAGACCCCGCCTTGAGCACCCCATCCGAGCCGCAACTCTATGCCGCGCGCGAGCCGATCTTTCCGCGCCGCGTGCAGGGCCGCTTTCGCAACCTGAAATGGGGGCTGATGGCGGTGATGCTTGGCATCTACTACATCACTCCCTGGATCCGCTGGGATCGTGGCCCGGCGATGCCCGACCAGGCCGTCCTGGTGGACCTTGCCAACCGTCGGTTCTTCTTCTTCTTCATCGAGATCTGGCCGCACGAATTCTATTTCGTCGCAGGTCTTCTGATCATGGCGGGGCTGGGGCTGTTCCTGTTCACCTCGGCGCTGGGGCGGGTGTGGTGCGGCTATGCCTGCCCGCAGACGGTCTGGACGGATCTGTTCATCACGGTGGAGCGCTGGCTGGAGGGCGACCGCAACGCCCGCGTGCGGCTGTGGAAGGCGCCGTGGGGGCTGCACAAGGCGCGCGTCTATCTGACCAAGTGGACGGTCTGGCTCCTGATCGCGCTGGCCACCGGCGGTGCGTGGGTGTTCTATTTCACCGATGCGCCGACGCTGCTGCGCGACCTCTTTGCCCTGAATGCGCATCCGGTGGCGTGGATCACCATCGCGATCCTGACCGCCACCACATTCTTCTTCGGCGGGTTCTTCCGCGAACAGATCTGCATCTATGCCTGCCCCTGGCCGCGCATCCAGGCCGCGATGATGGACGAGGACACCCTCACCATCGCCTATCGCGACTGGCGCGGAGAGCCGCGCGGCAAGCTGCGCAAGGGCGAGATCGCTCCGGGGCAGGGCGACTGCATCGACTGCATGGCCTGCGTCAACGTCTGCCCCATGGGCATCGACATCCGCAACGGCCAGCAGATGGAGTGCATCACCTGCGGGCTGTGCATCGATGCCTGCGACGAGGTCATGGACCGCATCGGCAAGCCGCGCGGCCTGGTCAGCTACATCGCATTGTCCGACGAGATTCACGAGAAGACGGGCAAGCCCGCGATTTCCGTCTGGCGCCACGTGTTCCGGCCGCGCACGGTGATGTATTCCGTGCTGTGGGGGGGTGTGGGCATCGGGCTGGTTGCGCTGCTGCTGGTGCGCACCGATCTCGACATGTCGGTGGCGCAGGTGCGCAACCCCATCAACGTGGTGATGTCCGACGGCGCGGTGCGCAACGCCTACGAGGTGCGCCTGCGCAACATGCACGGAGAGCCGCGCGCCTTTACCCTGTCGGTGGAGGCGGACGTGCCGGTGGATCTGGTGCTGGAGGGGATCGACGGCCCGACCGTGACCGTGGCCGCCGACGCGTTGCTGAACCAGCGCGTCTATCTGATCGCGCCGCCGGGCAGCCCGGCCGCCAGCGCGCAGCGCACCGACCTGACGCTGCGCGCGGTCGAAGGCACCAGCGGTCAGGTGATCACGACCGACACACTGTTCAACGGACGGGGGAACTGATCCATGGCCGATGACACACGCAAGGGCGCCAAGCCCCTGACGGGGCGCAAGGTGCTGGCCATTGCGGTGGGGGCGTTCGCCGTCATCCTGACGGCCAACCTGTTGCTTGCGTTCAACGCGGTGCGCAGCTTTCCGGGGCTGGAGGTCGACAACAGCTATGTCGCCAGCCAGACCTTCAACGAGGACCTCGCCGAGCAGCTCAGCCTCGGCTGGGAGGTGCGCGCGGCGGTCCAGGGCGATACGCTGGTGCTGTCGTTCACCGACGCCGACGGGCGGCCGGTGGATGTGGCGACGCTGGACGCCACGTTGGGTCGCGCCACCCATGTGCGCGACGACCAGCGCCCCGATTTCGCCTATCACCGCGGCACCTTCACCGCGCCGGTGGACCTCGCGCCCGGCAACTGGAACATCCGCCTGGAGGCGACCGCCCCGGACGGCACCCCGTTTCGCCAGCGCGTCGTGCTGCGCGTGGCCGAGGGCTGAGGCATGACCGAAGCGCTGCGCCCGCCCCCCTCGGGCTGCCCGGCCTGCGCCGTGGCCCCGGCCGCCGAGCAGGCGGCCCGGGTCGACACCGGCGCGCGGCTGCTGCTGTCGCTGCCCACGATCCATTGCGCGGGTTGCATCTCGGCGGTGGAGCGGGGCCTTGCGGCGCATCCCGGCGTGCGCTCGGCGCGGGTGAACCTGACGCTCAAGCGGGTCAGCGTGGACGCCGATCCGCAGGTGACGGCGGCGGACATTGCAGCCGCGCTCGACCGGCTGGGGTTCGAGGCGCACGAGCTCGACGCGGGTCTGCTGTCGCAGACCGAGACCGACCGTCAGGGGCGCGACCTGCTGATGCGCCTCGGCGTCGCGGGCTTTGCGCTGATGAACATCATGCTGCTGTCGGTCGGCGTGTGGTCGGGGGCGGACGGCGCCACGCGCGATCTGTTCCACATGATCTCCGGTGCCATTGCGCTGCCGACGATCGCCTTTGCCGGCCAGCCGTTCTTTCGCGGTGCGTGGTCGGCGCTGCGGGGCGGGCGGCTGGGGATGGATGTGCCGATTTCGCTGGGGATCGTGCTGGCCGCCGCGATCTCGGTCTATGAGACGTTCAATTCCGGCGCGCACGCCTATTTCGACGCGGCGGTGATGCTGACGTTCTTCCTGCTGGTGGGGCGGTATCTGGACCACCGCGCGCGTGCGCTGGCGCGCTCGGCCGCGCAGGAGCTGGCGGCGCTGGAGGTGCCCCGCGCGCTGCGCCTGCGCGACGGGACCGAAGAGACGGTGGCGATTTCCGCCCTTGCGGTGGGCGATCTGGTGCGGGTGCGCCCCGGAGGCCGGGTGCCGGTCGATGGTGTCGTGACCGAGGGCCGCTCCGAGGTGGACCGCTCGCTTCTGACCGGCGAGACGCTGCCGGTGGTCACCGCACCCGGCGCGCAGCTGAGCGCGGGCGAGGTCAACCTGACCGGGCCGCTGACGGTGCGGGTGACGGCGGCGGGGCGTGACAGCTCGCTGCACCGGATGGCGGATCTGGTGGCGGCGGCCGAATCGGCGCGGACGCGCTACACCACGCTGGCCGACCGGGCCGCGCGGGCGTACGCGCCCACGATCCCGCTGTTGTCGCTGGGGGCGTTCTTCGTCTGGATGTGGATTTCGGGGGGTGACCTGCGGTTGTCGATCAATGTGGCCATCGCCACGCTGATCATCACCTGCCCCTGTGCGCTGGGCCTTGCGGTGCCGGCGGTGGTGACGGCGGCCAGCGGCCGGCTGTTCCGCAAGGGGCTTCTGATCAAGGACGGCACCGCGCTGGAACGCCTGGCCGAGGTCGACACGGTGGTGTTCGACAAGACCGGCACGCTGACGATGGGCACCCCGGTGCCCGACAACCTCGATGCCCACCCCGAGGACGCGCTGCGCGTGGCGCTGGCACTGGCCGATGGATCGTCGCATCCGCTGGCGCGTGCGCTGGCCGGGGCGCTGCGGGCCCGCGGCCTGACGCCCGCCGCCATCGAGGATCCGCGCGAGGCGCCGGGCTATGGCGTGCAGGGGCTCTGGCAGGGCCAGGAGGTCCGGCTGGGCCGCGCGGGCTGGGTCGGCGCCACCCATGCCGCCACCACCGGCGCGTATCTGAGCCTGGGGGAGGCGACGCACAGCTTCACCTTTACCGACGCGCTGCGCCCCGGGGCCGAGGATGTGGTCGCCGCGCTGAAGGCGCAGGGCAAGGCGGTCTGGCTGATCTCGGGCGATGTCGCGCCTGCGGTGGCGGCGATGGCGGCACGGCTGGGCATCGCGCATTGGCAGGCCGGCGCCCTGCCGCAGGACAAGGCCGCCCGGATCGCCGCGCTTCAGGCCGACGGCCACAAGGTGCTGATGGTGGGCGACGGGCTGAACGATACCGTGGCGCTGTCGGCGGCGCATGTGTCGATCTCGCCCGCCTCGGCGCTGGATGCGGCGCGGGCGGCGTCGGACATGGTGCTGCTGGGGCGCGACATCGGGCCGATCGCCGATGCGGTGCGCACGGCGCGTGTGTCGGTCCGCCGCATCCGCGAGAATTTCTGGCAGTCGGGCCTTTACAACGCGGTGTTCGTGCCGCTGGCGCTGCTGGGGCTGTGCACGCCGCTGTGGGCGGCGGTGGCGATGTCGCTCAGCTCCATCACCGTATCGCTCAATGCGCTGCGGCTGAAGTAACATGAAAGGAGCCGCCGCATGGACGTGCTCGCCATCCTGATCCCGGTCACGCTGTTTCTGGGGCTTCTGGGCCTCGGGGCGTTCTTCTGGACGCTGCGCAAGGGCCAGTACGAGGACCCCGAGGGGGACGCGCGCCGCATCCTCAACGACGATTACGACGACCGCCCCAAGCGCGACGACGAGTGAGCGCGGCTCATAGCCGCGACGAGATCACGCCGGTGGCAAAGCCGCCTTTGCGCAGTTCCCCGAACAGGCGCTGGTGTTCGATCTTGGGGCATCGGTCCATGACGACATCCCGACCGCGGGCCTCGGCCTCGGCGCGGGCGGTGTCGTTGATGACGCCGATCTGCATCCACACCGTGCGCAGGGCCGGCAGGCGGGCCAGCGCCTCGGTCACGATGGGCCCGACGGCCTCTGAACGGCGGAAGATGTCGAGCATGTCGGTCTCGGGCGGGCACTCCGCGAGGGTCGCGCGGACGGTTTCGCCGAACAATTCGGTTCCGGCGTGGCCGGGGTTCACCGGGATCACGCGGTAGCCCCGCCGCGACAGGTAGCGCCCGACATAATGCGACGGGCGCACCGGATCGGGCGAAACGCCGACAATGGCGATGACCCGCGTGCGCCGCAGGATGTCCCGGATCTGTGCGTCGCTGTGCATGCGCCCCCCGCTGCCGCACCCCACGATGGCGTCGTGTGACCACGTCACACCCCACGTTAGCGTCGTGTGACCACGCCACGCCTCACGTTAGCGTCGTGTCACCACGCCGCAAGGCCCATAAAAAAGCGCCCGACCCGCGGGCCAGGCGCCAGTTACGGAACGAGGGACAGTGAAGAGAAACGCGTCTGTTCCAAAACCGCGTCTCATACAGAAGGTAGGTGTCCCTGCGAGGACCGGAAGGGAGAGTAGCGCAGCTGTGAAGCGCGCGTCACTGGCGGCCCGCCCGTGCGGCGGACCAGCGCGCGCGTGCCTGCGCCAGCAACTCCTGCGGGGCCTCGCGCAGGCGGTGCGCCGCGCCGTCTCCGGCCAACAGGAACAGGCGCTGTTCGTGGATGATCCAATGGCGCGGATCGCCGGGGCGGGGGGCGCCTTCGGCCACCGACACCGGGCAATGCCCGCCAAAGGCCGGGGCAAAGGCCTTGGGGTTGGCCTCGAATGCCGCGCGGTGGGCGGGGGTGGCGAAATGCCAGCGCACGCCGCGCCACCGCAGCGCGATTGCCGGATCGCCGGGGACCGCGGTGCCGTCGTTGAAGAACGCCACCGGGTCGTGACCGCCGACGGCCACGCCGCCCTCGGCCGCGTGGCGGTCGGGGCGTTCGGCCGTTGCGGGCACCGCCCATGCGAGGCATGCCGCCACCGCCAGCAGCCGCAGGATCGGGCCGGGCGCCGGCGTGGGCGCGGTCAGGGGGCGTGAACCGGTCATCCGCACAAGGTGGCCCAGACCGCGCCCCGGCGAAAGGCCCCGCGCGCAGGCGTGATCGCGCGTGCGCGCCCCGTGTGGTGCCCCTTCAGCCGCGCCGCGCCGCATAGAGCGCCACCGCCGCCGCGTTGGAGACATTGAGCGATCCGAACGCCCCCGCAGGCGCGATGCGCACCAGATGATCACAGGTCGCGCGGGTCCCCTCGCGCAGGCCGGGGCCTTCGGCGCCCAGGACCAGCGCCACGGCGGCGCCCGGCCCGGACTGTGCCAGCGCGGCCTCGATCGTCATCTCGGCGTCGCCATCGAGGCCCAGCAGCACATACCCCAGATCGCGCAGCGTCCCCATCGCCTGGGCCAGGTTGCGCACCCGCAGATAGGGTTGGCGTTCCAGCGCGCCGCTGGCGGTCTTGGCCAGGGCGCCGGTCTCGGGGGCGGCGTGGCGTGCGGGCGCGATGACCGCGCAGGCGCCGAACACCTCGGCCGAGCGCAGGACGGCGCCGGCGTTGTGCGGATCGCTGACGCGGTCGAGCAGCACCACCAGCGGGGCCGGGCCGTCGCCCTGCGGGACGCACACCTCCTCCAGCGGGCCCCAGTCGAGCGGGCGCACCTCCAGCGCCGCGCCCTGGTGGACCGAGCCGGGATCGAGTGGGGCGGGGAACTTGCGGGCATCCGCGATCTCGGGGGTGATGCCGGCGGCGGCGATGGCGTCGGCGAGCTTGTCGGCGGCGTTCTGCGTCACGATCAGGCGCAGCCGGTCGCGCGCGGGGTTCATCAGCGCATCGCGCACCGCGTGCAGGCCGAACAGCCACACTGTCGCCTGTGCCGCCGCGCGACGGTCGCGTTCCTTGTCGATGACCCAGGCGGGTTTGCGCATCTGCCGTCTCCTGCGGGGCCACGGGGGCCGGTTGCGCCGCACCTTGGCCGCGCCGCGGCCCCGGCGCAAGGCTGTGGCGGGGTTGCGGGTGGGGCGGGCAGGGCGCTAACTGTCGCCAGAGGCCCGCGGGCCGGCGAAGGAGGGATGCGATGACGCTGAAGGTCTATCTGTCGGGCGAGATCCACACCGACTGGCGCGAGCGGATCACCGAGGGCGCGGGCGATCTGGATGTGACGTTCAGCGGCCCTGTCACCGACCATGCCGCCAGCGACGATTGCGGCGTGGCGATCCTGGGGGCCGAGGCCGACAAGTACTGGCACGACCACAAGGGCGCGATGGTCAACGCCATCCGCACCCGCAAGGGGCTGATGGAGGCCGATGTCGTGGTCGTGCGCTTTGGCGAGAAGTACAAGCAGTGGAACGCGGCGTTCGACGCGGGCTATGCGGCCGCGCTGGGCAAGTCGCTGATCGTGCTGCACGGGGCGGAGCATGCCCACGCCCTCAAGGAGGTCGACGCGGCCGCGCTGGCGGTGGCGTCAGAGCCCGAACAGGTGGTGGCGATCCTGCGGTATGTGCTGAGCGGTCGTCTGCCGGCGGGCGCGGACTGAAGCGCGCAGGGCTGAGGCGCGCAGGACGGGCAACGGTTCGCAACACGGACGGCAAGGGGACAGGGTCATGGCGCAATCGCAGGACGGCGACGGACCGCCGACGCTGGCGGGGGGGCTGGGTGCGGCCGGGATCGAGGCCGCACGCCGCTTCATCGAGAGGGTGCCGCATGGCCGGGCGCTGGGCATCACGCTGGACCGGGTGGGCGAGGGCTGGGCCGAGCTGTCGATGGGCTGGGACGCGCGGTTCGTGGGCGATCCGCGCACCGGGGTGATCCATGGCGGCGCGGTGTCGGCGCTGATGGACACCTGTTGCGGCACTGCGGTGCTGTCGCTGCCGGAGGCGGCGGGCACCGCCACCATCGATCTGCGCATCGACTACATGCGCCCGGCCACCCCGCGCGAGCGGATCACCGCGCGGGCGGAATGCTACCATGTCACGCGCTCGGTGGTGTTCGTGCGCGCCACGGCGTGTGACGCCGACGCCGACCGCCCGGTGGCGATGGCCACCGGCACCTTCACGCTGGAGCGTGCCGCCGGAGCGCCCGCATGAGCCGCCGCCCCGAACCCGTGCAGGTCGTCAAGCAGCGCCGCGATGCGGTGCTGGCGGCGCTGGTGGCGGGGGTGCCCTATATCGGGTTCCTCGGCATCGGATTTGATCGCCGCGGCGACGAGTTGACGGGGGTGCTGCCGTTCACCGACAGCCTGATCGGCAATCCGATCCTGCCGGCGATCCACGGCGGCGTGACGGCGGCGTTCCTGGAGGTCACGGCGATCATCGAGCTGTCGTGGTCGCTTTTGTGGGACGAAATGGAGAGCGGTCGGCTGGACCCCGCCGGGCTGACGCCCGAGACGCTGCCGCGTCTGCCCAAGACGATCGGGTTCACGGTGGACTACCTGCGCTCGGGGTTGCCGCGCGATGCCTATGCGCGGGCGCGGGTGACACGCTCGGGGCGGCGCTACGCGAGCGTGCAGGTGGAGGCGTGGCAGGACAACCGCGCGCGCCCCTTTGCCCAGGCGAACGGGCGTTTCGTGATGCCGGTGCACGAGCGGTGAGGGCGCACGCCCCGGCCCGCGCCCTCCGCCCGCGGCGCGGTCGCAGGGGCGGAGGCCTCCGGCGAGATCACCCACGGCCGCGTCTTGCGCATTGCCGTGCCGATCGTGCTGGCCAATGCCACAATCCCGATCCTGGGGTTGGTGGACACCGGCGTGGTGGGCCAGATGGGCGAGGCCGCCCCCATCGGGGCCGTTGGCGTGGGCGCGGTGGTGCTGGCGGCGGTCTACTGGATCTTCGGGTTCCTGCGGATGGGCACCACCGGGCTGGTGGCGCAGGCCGCAGGCGCGCGCGATCCGGCCGAGACGGGTGCGATCCTGACGCGGGCGCTGATGATCGCGGGGCTGGCGGGGATCACGCTGATTGCATTGCAGGGGCCGCTGGCGTGGGCGGCGTTCCGGCTGGCCCCGGCGTCCGATGCGGTGGAGGGGCTGGCCCGCGCGTATCTGGAGATCCGCATCTGGGGGGCGCCCGCGACCATTGCGCTTTATGCGGTCACCGGCTGGTTGATCGCGACCGAGCGGACGCGCGGGGTTCTGGGCCTGCAGCTTTGGATCAACGGTCTGAACATCGGGCTGGATCTGTGGTTCGTGCTGGGCCTGGGCTGGGGCGTGCAGGGGGTGGCGGCGGCCACGCTGGTGGCCGAGTGGACGGGGCTGGTCCTGGGTCTGTGGCTGTGCCGGGCGGCCTTTGCGGGGGCGGCGTGGCGCGACTGGGCGCGGGTGCTGGACCCGGTGCGGCTGCGGCGGATGGTGGCGGTGAACACCGACATCATGATCCGCTCGGTGCTGTTGCAGGGCAGCATCGTGAGCTTCGTGTTCATGGGCGCGGGGTTTGGCGATGTGGCGCTGGCGGCCAACCAGGTGCTGTTGCAGTTCCTGCATGTGGCGGCCTATGCGCTGGACGGGTTCGCCTTTGCGGCCGAGGCGCTGGTCGGGCAGGCGGTGGGCGCGGGCCAGGTGGCGCGGCTGCGCCGGGCCGGGCGGCTGGCCAGCCTGTGGGGGC
>NZ_NHSD01000276.1 GCF_016653255.1 Rhodobaculum claviforme | reverse complement strand
GCGTTCATGGACCGCCTGTTCGAGCGCATCGAGGACGAACCCGGCATGAGGGGTCGTGCTGACACGCCACCCGGCGATGCGCCGAGCGTAGGCGTCGATGACGAAAGCCACATAGACGAACCCCTTCCAGGTGGCGACATAGGTGAAGTCCGAAACCCACAGCATGCTCGGCGCTGGCACCCGAAACTGGCGGTTTACCTTGTCCAGCGGACAGGGCTGCTTCTTGTCGGGGATCGTCGTCCTGTGCGGCTTTCCTCGGATAATGCCCTGAATATCCATGTCCTTCATCAACCTCGCAACAGTGCAGCGGGCGACATCGAACCCCTCGCGGCGCAGCTGGTGCCAGACCTTGCGCACGCCGTAGACGCTCCAGTTCTCCCCAAAGACGCGTCGGATCTCGGGGCGCAGAGCATCGTCCCGGCGCGCACGATCCGACCGCCGCGCCGGATCGGCCCGCTTCGCTAGATGATCATGGTAGGTGGACGGGGCGATCGGCAGAACCGCGCAGATCGGCTCGACCCCGTGCGCATCCCGGTGNTGTAGGAGGACGCGTCATTGAGTCCGTAAGGCGACACCCAGATTTACGAGGTGTCGCCTTGGCCTGATCGATTTCCTGGCAGGGGTTGTCGGGGGAGGACGATGGGTCGTCTCGAGATCGAGGGACGGACGGCGATGGCGGTCTTGTTGAAACAGGGGCATTCGCAGAGCGCGGTGGCGCGGCTTCTGGGGGTGAGCGAGGGGACGGTGCGGTACCACCGCAAGCGGTGGGCGTCGGATAGCGGCGACGGTCGGAGCAAGCAGGAACTGAAGGCTGCGGCGCATGCGGAGGCGATTGCGCACTGGCGCAGCCAGCAGGAGGGTGGCCGGGCCAACCTGGCCGAGCTGCACGCCTGGCTGTGCCGCGAACACGGCTATGGCGGCAGCCTGAAGTCCGTGCAGCGGTACTGGAGCCGGACGTATCCGGCACCGGCCATCCGGGCGCGGCGGCGGGTGGAGACGCCGGCCGGGGCGCAGGCGCAGGTGGACTGGGTGGAGTTTCCCGGCGCGGTGCTGGGCTGCCAGACGGTAGATCTCGTGGCGCTGATCGTGACGTTGTCGTGGAGCCGCAAGCGCGCGGTGGTCTGGGCCCGGTCGAAGGACATGCTGTCGTGGCAGTCCTGCCAGCTGGCCTGCCTCCAGCGCCTGGGCGGCGTTCCTGCGGTGCTGCGGATCGACAACGTGAAGACGGCGATCGCGAAGGGCGCCGGGGCATGGGGCGTGATCAACGAGACCTACCGGCGGTTTGCGGTGCAGCTGCAGTTCCATGTCGACGCCTGCCAGCCGCGCCACCCCCAAGGCAAGGGCAAGGCCGAGCGCGGCGCCCGCGACCTGCGCGAGGTCGTGGATCCGAGGCTCGAGCCCTTCGAGAGCCTCGAGCATCTGCAGGCTGTGACCGATGCCCGGCTGGAGGACCGATCCCGCCGGCTGCGCTGCCCGCTGACCGGGACCCCCATCGCCGATGCCTGGGAGCAGGAGCGCCGGCTGCTGACGCCGCTGCCCGAGACGCTGCCGGAGCCGTTCGATGTCGTCGTGCGCCGACCGGTGGAGGTCGACTGCATGGTCAGCTTCGAGGGGCGTCGCTACAGTGTGCCGTTCCGCCTCGTCGGGCAGGAGGTCGAGGTGCGCGGGCTGGCGGGACACGTGCAGGTTCTCAAGGACGCCGCGGTCGTCGCTGAACACTCCCGGGGCACCGACGCACTGCTGCTGCGTGACGAGGCCCACTACGAGGGCAAGGATACCGATCGGGTGCGCGCGCCGATGCCGCTGGGGCGGATGGGGCGGCGCCTGCAGGAGATCGCCGCCAGCAACGTCCAGCACCGTTCCATCGACCTCTATGCCCAGTTGTCGGAGGTGGCGCGATGACCTCCCCCCGCGTGAAACTCGACATCGACGCCACCCATGAGAAGCTGGCGGCCCTCGGCTTCACCCATGCCGTCGAGGCACTGGAGGGCCTGCTGTCCGAGGCCGTGCGCGCCGAGATGCCGGCGCATGTCTTCCTCGACCGGTTGCTGGAGGCCGAGCGCTCCGGCCGCGAGGAGCGCCGCATCCGCACGATGCTGAAGACGGCCAAGATCCCCAGCGGCATGACGCTGGAGAACTTCGACTTCGCGTTCCAGCCCGCGATCGAGCGCTCGCGGATCGAGACGCTGGCCACCGGCGCCTGGATCCGCAACGCGGAGGTGGTGCTGATGCAGGGCCCGCCAGGGGTGGGCAAGTCGCATCTTCTCTGCGGCCTGGGCATCCGGGCGATCCAACTCGGCTTCTCGGTCCAGTACTTCCGCTTCGACGAGTTGCTGACGGCACTGCGCGCCGACGCCCACCTGCCGCCCACCCGGATCAAGAGCCGCAAGTACATGTCCACCACGCTGCTGCTGATCGATGAGATGGGCTACGACCCGATGAACCGTGAAGAGGCCAGCCTGTTCTTCCGCCTCGTCAGCTATCGCTATGGTCGCGGCGCCATGATCATCACCACCAACAAGAGCATCCGCGACTGGACCGAGTTGCTCGCCGGTGACGAGGTGCTGGCCACCGCCATCCTCGACCGCCTGCTCCACCGCGCCAATGTCCTCAATATCAAGGGCCGCAGCTATCGGCTCCGCGACCTCGAGGACGCCCTCAAAGGCTGAGCCCACCCACAGTACCCAACGGCCCGCGGCCCCGGGGGCGCGCGCTCTGACTCTTGGCGGTCAGCGCGCGCCCCCGGGGCCGCTCCGTTGCGCGACACCTCGTAAGACTGGATGTCGCCTTAGCTCGTAAGACTGGGTGTCGCTTGACACNCATCGTCCCGGCGCGCACGATCCGACCGCCGCGCCGGATCGGCCCGCTTCGCTAGATGATCATGGTAGGTGGACGGGGCGATCGGCAGAACCGCGCAGATCGGCTCGACCCCGTGCGCATCCCGGTGCGCGTCGATGAAACCCACCATCACTTCGACCGGCGGTCGAGCTCCGCCATCGCAAAATACGCCGACGCCTTCCGCAGGATCTCGTTGGCCTGGCGCAGCTCGCGGTTCTCGCGCTCGAGCGCCTTCATCTTCTCGGCTATCTCGGTCGGCACGCCAGCGCGTCGGCCGCTGTCCACCTCGGCCTTCTTGACCCAGTCGTTCAGCGTCTGCGGCGTGCAACCGATCTTTGCCGCGATCGACATGACCGCCTGCCAGCGCGACGCATGCTGACCCTCGTTGTCCAGGACCAACCGCACCGCGCGGTCACGCACTTCCTGAGAAAACTTGTTCGTTGTCTTGCTCATGATGCTCCATCCTACTCAAGAGTTGGAGCCTCCGGCAAACCCGGCGCGGTTCAACCCGACAGCCAAGGGCGTCCGATCCAGTTCTTCATCACGGCCGGCCAGGTCAGCGATTACGTCGGCGCGCGGGCGCTGTGCGGCTCCCTGCCGGCGGTCGAGTGGCTGATTGCCGACCGGGGATACGACGCCGACTGGTTCCGAGAAGCGTTGCAGGACAAGGGGATACGGCCCTGCATCCCCGGCCGGAAGTCCCGAGGGAAGGCGGTTCGCCACGACAAACGGCGGTATAAGCGCCGCAATCGCATCGAGATCATGTTCGGCCGGCTGAAGGACTGGCGGCGCATTGCCACCCGCTACGACAGATGCCCGAAGGTCTTCATGTCCGCCATCGCGCTGGCTGCAGCCGTCATCTTCTGGCTATGAGAAAGGACGAGTCCTGACCCTAACCTGGATGTCGCCTTACGGACTCAGTGAAGCGTCCTGCGACACCCAGACCGACGCTGAGAAGCGCAAAGCCGTCTTGGGCTCAGAGATGTCCGGGAGAAGGATCACTGCCGGCCCGACCGGAGCGACGCCGAGAGCGGCGGCACCCTCGCTCTAGAATCTGGCGTACGTCACCTGTCACATCACACCCGGGCCGAGGGACGGGGCCGAGTCTTCTTGCTGGGCCGCACCCTGGACAAGCTGCTTCACCATGCAGGGCGCCTCTTTCTGACGCGCCATCCGCTTTACGCCGACGCGCGGCGGGTGAGTCTCGGGTTTGAAGCGCTTTGTGCCCTTGTGGTCGATAGGGCGCAGGGCGAGGAATGCAGCGACGCGCTGGTCCGAGCAAACTGGCTGCGCAACCTGCCGAATAACAGCTGTCTGGAGGCGGGGTGTATGGCGAAGGGTGCTCTCTCCCTCCGAGTGTCAGCAAGGCCATGGCAGTGCGCGACGTTTTGCTGGGCACCTGCAAACAGCGTGGCGCTCAGGAATTCGAGGCACAATTCGGCATGAGTGACCCCGGCGGAAGGAAGTTCCGGCCGAGTTGCCCCGGTGCTCCCCACCGATCGTGAGGGCCGCGCGACTACGCGTCTTCAGTGGTCTGACTGAAATATTGGAGCGGGCGATGAGATTCGAACTCACGACCCCAACCTTGGCAAGGTTGTGCTCTACCCCTGAGCTACGCCCGCGTCCGAGGAGGCGTTTAGGCCGTTCGCCGGGGGGGTGCAAGCGGAAAATTTCGGGACCGGCAACTTCCTGTGGAACACCGCGGTGAGGGGGCGCTGTGTGCGCTGAGCGCTCAGGCAGGCTCTGGAGGAGGCGGCCTCGTCAGGCGGCGCGGCGCTCGATTGCGGCGCGGTGGGCGACGCTGTCGGGGAGCTTGATGCCTTTGATGGTGCTGGGAAATCGAATGGCACCGTCTTGCTTGCGCGCCAGCTTGCACCATGACCTTGACGCCGCCATGCCGAGGGTGACCGCCATTTCGCGGTCTTTTGCGACGGCGCCCCGTTGGTGCGCACGATCCGCGCCGGACGGTTGCGAACGCGCTCTAGACGGGAGGTGGCACGGATGCTCGGCCGGGACGTCGTGAAAGGCCAGCAGGCCTTTGACAGCCGGGTCACGCTGCGGGCGCTTCTGGCGCCGGACGTCTTCTGGAAGGTCCTGATGCGCGACCGGCGCGTCCACTGCGGCAGGGTGGTCGAGCGGCAACGGACTCCTCTTCGCGGCCGCCATGTCGCTGGCGTGGTCGCGCAAGGAGGGCCGCTGCACCGGCATGGGGCCGGTCCCGTTCTGATTCACCCGCGTGGGGGCGGTGCCGTGATGGACAGCGCGGCTTCCGGGCATCGCGCAGAAGCCCGGCACACAAACCGCCGAGGTGGGACGGGCAGGCGCGCGACGCCTCCGGTCACAGGCGAAGGCCGCCCGGGCACCCGGCGCCGTTGTTGGGCAGGCCGGGAGGTCCGTCGTCGGGCAAGCACCGGGCGTCTTGCGATCCCTGGCACTGCGGCCTTCACGGCGTTGGTCGTGCCTGTCGGTCGGGGCGGGGCCGTCACGGTATGGAATGGAACGCCACCGCACCAGAGCGAGCGCGGCCAGACGGGACGGTTCCGGGTCTTGCGCCCCGGAATGGGCGTATCGCCCACCGGTTATGCTGCCGCCACTGCCGTCCAGGCATGAAAAAAGGGCCTGTGACTGGCCCTTTTTCCGAATTCTGCCTCGGCCCCCGGCTACGGGTGGCCTGGCTTGTCAGCCCACCAGCGCGATGTTGGTGGCCGACTGGCGGCCGTCGCGGCCGGTCTCGAGGTCGAACGTCACCTTGGCGCCGTCATCGAGGCCGCGCAGGCCCGCGCGCTCGACCGCCGAAATGTGGACGAACACGTCCTTGGAGCCACCATCCGGCTGGATGAAGCCGAAGCCTTTGGTTGCATTGAACCACTTCACGGTGCCATTGGCCATCGTGAGATCTCCTGTCAGGGCGCTGCCCGCGGAAGTGCGGCAGCTTGGCGCAGTCCGTAACGATATCGAGCGCCTCAGGCCGTGGTCGGAGATAGCAGTCGACAGTTGGTAACTCGCCCGACAATTATGGAAGCGGACCGCGCGCCTTGCAAGGATTTTTTCGAAACCTGTCGCGGCCGATCCCTCAGCGCCCCTGCTGCGGCGCCTCGGCTGCGAGGTCGAACAGTCGGTTCGGTACGGTCATGCCGGTGCGCAGTTGTCCCAGCACCACCGTCGTCTCGCGCCCGGCGTCGTCGGTCACGCGCCACTGGCGCAGCTCGGTCGGGGCGGCGGTGAACACGAGTTGCAGCGTGCCATGTTCGGGCCGGTCGGGGTCTTGGGCGACGACCACGGTGGTATCGCCGTCCTGGCGGTGCGCCACGACCATCCGCGCCTGCGTCAGGTCGACCCTCGGCGCGAGGATCAGGCTCAGCGGCGTGCGGGACAGGGGGTATTGCGCGGGGCCGGTGTTGGACTTGCGATCGAACACCGCAACGGTGCCGGATGCCGCGATCACCAGGCTGTTGTCGGGGCTGTCGTACTCGAACCGCATCCGCCCCGGGCGCCGGATCCACAGTTGCCCGGTGCTGAGAGAGCCGTCCGGATTGACCTGCGTGAACTCCGCTTGGGCGGTCTGAATGGCGTTGAAATAGCGCGAGATCTCGCCTAGCGGGATCGGCGCGGCCGCCGCCGGACGCCCGAGGGCGGCCCATGCCAGCGGCGCAAGGAGGAGGGTTCTGCGGTCCATGTCCCTGATATAGGCAATCCGCGCGCAGCCGTCATCCCGTCCCGCGGGTCACGTTTTGCGGAAAGTTGCGCTATCGCGCGCCGGGGTCGCGGTGCCGTTTACTCCGACCGGGCGAACCCCTTGGCGAGAGAGGCCGCCTCCGCTAAGGCGGGACCACTGGCGCCGGAGGACCGGCGGCCTTCCCCGAGACGGAGCGCTCCGGTGATCGATCTGGAAACCTGGCGCAAGGCGTGGTCGCTGCTCAACGCACGCGAGAAGCGCAACGCGCTGCTCGTGCTTGCGGTTGCGGTCCTCGCGGCGGCGACGTCAACGGCGATGGTGGGCGCGGTGATGCCGTTCCTCGCAGTGTTGTCCGATCCTGGACGAATCGCCACCACACCGGCGCTGGCATGGCTGTACGATCGGCTCGGCTTCCGGTCGGCCTATGGGTTCCTGATGATGCTGGGCGTCGGGGCGCTGGCGGTGATCATCGTGGCGACGGCGATGCAGATGCTGAGCACGTATGCGGTGGCCCGCTTTGCCCAGATGCGCGTGCACAGCCTCAGCCATCGGCTGATGGCGCGCTACCTAGGCCAGCCCTATGAGTTCTTTCTCGACCATCACTCCGGCGACATGGGCACCCGCGTGCTGGCGGAGGCCGGCGAGGTCGTCTCCCGCTGCCTGCGCCCGGCGGCCGTGATCGTCACCTCGCTGCTGACGATCTTGGCGCTGCTGGCGTTTCTGCTGTGGGTGTCGCCGGGGGTGTCGATCGTGGCCTTCGCGGTGCTGGGCGGGTCGTACGGGCTCGTCTATGCCATCACCCGCGCACGGCTGCGCAAGCTGGGCGTGGCGCGGGCTGCGGCCAATGCCGAGCGGTTCCGCATGGCATCCGAGGCGCTGGGCGGGGTCAAGGACATCAAGCTCCTTGGGCGCGAGGCCGCCTATGTCGACCGCTTTCGCGTCCCGTCGCAGCGGCTGGCGAAGGTGGATGTCAAGATCCAGCTTCTGAGCCAGTTGCCGCAGCTTGTCATCCAGGCGGTTGCGTTTGGCGGCATCATTCTGCTGTGTCTTGTCCTGGTGCGGGCCAGCGACTTCGAGGGCGGCGAGGCGATCGGCGCCATCGTGCCGCTTCTTGGGGTGTTCGCACTGGCCGGGCAGCGGATGATGCCGGAGCTTTCGCGCCTTTATGGCTCGATCGCAGTGATGCAATCGGGGCGGGCGGTCGTCGATCTCGTGCATGCGGATCTTGTGCGGGGGGATGGGCGGCCTCTGCCGCGGGTCCGGGTCGGCGGGCTTGGCTTGCGCCAGGAGATGCGTCTCGATGCGATCAGCTACCGGTATCCCAACGCCGAACGTCCGGGGGTGGAGGGCATCAGCCTGACCGTCCGCGCGGGCGAGCGGATCGGGATCGTCGGCAGCACCGGCGCGGGCAAGACCACGCTGGCCGACATCGTCCTGGGGCTGTTGCGGCCGCAGTCGGGCTGGATCGTCGTCGACGGCCAGGTGGTGGACGACAGCCGCGTGCGCGCCTGGCAGGAGAGCGTGGGCTATGTCCCGCAGGACATCTTCCTCACCGATTCCAGCGTGCGCGAGAACATCGCCCTCGGCGTCCCCCCCGAGGAGATCGAGGACGAGCGGGTGCAGCGCGCGGCGAGGATTGCCTCGCTCGACACTTTCGTGCGCGAACAGCTGCCCGAAGGCTACGACACCCGGGTCGGCGAGCGCGGTGTGCGCCTGTCGGGTGGCCAGCGCCAGCGCATCGGGATCGCGCGGGCGATGTACCATGACGCCGACCTGATCGTGTTCGACGAGGCGACCAGCGCGCTCGACAACCTGACCGAGCGGGATGTGATGACGGCGATCAACGCGCTGCCCGGCGACAAGACCATCCTGATGATCGCGCACCGGTTGAGCACGGTGAAGGTCTGTGACCGCATCGTGGTGCTGGATCAGGGACGTCTGGTCGCGGTCGGCCCGTGGGAGGAGCTTCTGGCCACCAGCCCCGAATTTCGCCGCATCGCCGAGGTGGCCAGGGTCGCCTGAGGCGCACCGCCTCAGCCCGCGGGACGGTGCTGCGACGGCAGCAGCACCGCCAGCAGCCCCAGCGCCGGCAGCAGTCTGCAGATCAGATAGACGGTGGCCAGCCCATGGCGATCCGCCACCACCCCCAGCGCCGCCGCCGCGATCCCGCCCATGCCGAAGGCAAAGCCGAAGAACAGCCCTGCGATCATGCCCACGCGACCGGGCACCAGCTCCTGCGCATAGACGACGATGGCGGGAAAGGCGCACGACAGCACCACCCCGATCACCACCGACAGCCCCAGCGTGCCCCACAACCCCACATGCGGCAGCGCCAGCGTGAACGGCAGCGCGCCCAGGATCGAGATCCAGATCACCGTCAGCGCCCCGACCCGGTCGCCGATCACGCCGCCCAGCGCCACCCCCAGCGCCATCGCGCCCAGGAACACGAACAGCATCACCTGGGCCGGTTGCAGGCCGATCCCGAACCGCTCCATCAGGAAGAAGGTGTAGTAGCTGGAGATGCTGGCGGTATAGGCGTTCTTGCTCAGCACCAGAACGGCCAGCACCGAGATCAGTGCCACCACCCGCCCGCGTGGCAGCCGCAGGGCGGGCGCCGCACGGCCCGGTCCGCTGGCGCGGTTCAGCCGCCCGTGCCAGGCCGCGACCCGTCCCAGGATCGCCATGCCCAGCAGCGCGGCCACCGCGAACCACGCGATCGAGGGCCGGCCCAGCGGCACCACCACGAACGCCGCCATCAGCGGGCCCAGCGCACTGCCCAGATTGCCACCGACCTGGAACAGCGATTGTGCCGTGCCATGCCGCCCGCCCGAAGCCAGCCGCGCCACCCGGCTGGCCTCGGGGTGAAAGACCGCCGAGCCGACGCCGATCAGCATCGCGCCCGCCAGCAGCAGTCCGTAGCTGGGCGCATAGGCCAGAAATCCCAGCCCGATCAGCGTGGCGCCCATGCCGATCGGCAGTGCTATCGGCGCCGGGTGGCGGTCCGTCGCCAGTCCCACCGCCGGCTGCAGCAGCGACGCGGTCACCTGGAACGCAAGGGTCATCAGCCCGATCTGGCTGAAGCTGAGGGCGAACTCGGCCTGAAGCAGCGGATAGATCGCCGCCAGCATCGACTGCATCACATCATTGAGGAGGTGACACAGGCTGAGGCCCGCGATCACCGCCCATGTCACCGCCGGCGCCCCTGCCGGTGGGGCGATCCGTGCCGTTGCGCCGTCGCCCGTGGCCATGCCGCCGCTCCTTGCCGCCGTGGTCGTTGCCGTCCCGGGGCACCTTCGGGGATCGTGGCGGGGGGGACAAGATGCAGACGCTTGCGCCGCGCGGACGGCTGCGGCAGGGTCGCGGCATGTCCGATGCTGCCATCCTCGACGATCTTTCGCGGCCGCATCCCGAGTCCACGCTGGGCACGCGCTGGGCGCTGGTGACCGATGGGGTGATGGGGGGCGTCAGCCAGGGCCTGCTGCGGCGGGCGGATGTGGCGGGCCGGCCCGCGCTGCGCATGACCGGTACCGTCCGCACCGAGAACAATGGCGGGTTCGTGCAGATGGCCCTCGACCTTGCGCCGGGGGGCGGGACGCTGGACGCGCGCGGCTGGGCTGGCCTGGAGCTGGACCTGCTGGGCAACGGCGTGGAGTACGGCGTGCACCTGCGCACCGACACCATCGCGCGTCCGTGGCAATCCTGGCGCCAGCCGGTCACGCCCGCACGGCGCTGGAGTACGCTGCGGCTGGCGTTCGGGGATTTCGCGCCGCACCGCATCGACGCGCCTCTTGATCGGTTGCGGCTGCGCCGGATCGGGCTTGTGGCGATCGGCCGCCCGTTCGAGGCCGATCTGGCGCTCGGCGGCCTGCGGCTCTGGCGCTGATGGCGCTCAGGCGGCGGGTTTGCGGCTGCGCCGGTCGAGGTCGGTCTGCACCGCCGGGGTGCCGGTGGCGGGCAGGGTGACGATGGGCAGCCCCTCGCGCGACAGCAGCACCGCGACGGGGCGCAGCGCGGGGATGTGCGAGCACACGATCATCACCCCCACCATGATCGGCACCGCCAGGAACATCCCCACCACGCCCCACACCAGCCCCCAGAACGCCAGCGAGATGATGATCCCGAACGACGACAGCCGCAGCGTGCGCCCCATCAGCATCGGGTCGATCACGTTCCCGACGGTGAACTGGATCGCCCCCGAGGCGGCAAAGATCACCAGCGCCGTGGCCAGATCGGCCACCTGCACATAGGCCACCAGCCCCACCACCACGGTGGCGATGATGGACCCGAGGTTGGGGATGAAGTTCAGCACGAAGGTCAGGATGCCCATCGCCGCCGCCAGCTCCAGCCCGAACAGCGTCATCAGCCCATAGACCAGAAGCCCCGTGATGCCGCTGACGAACGCCTTGACCAGCAGGTAATAGTTCACCGAGCGCACGATGGAGCCCATGATCTTGCCCACCAGCTCGGCCTGTTCGGGATCGCCCATCAGGTTGCGCAGCTTGGTCGAGAACCAGATCCGCTCGGCGAACAGGAAGCCCATGAACAGGATCACCAGCACCACCCCCGACAGGATGTTGCCCGCCTGTCCCGCGGCGGTGCGGATATAGCCGGTGACCTCGATGGTGCGGATGGAGGACAGCACGGCCTCCTCCACGTCGGCGCCCATCCACGCGAAGGCCTGCGCGATCGCGCGTTGCGCCTGGTCGGTATAGGACAGCGTGGTCGACACCACCATGTTGATCTGCGCCAGCACCAGCCCCGACAGCGTCAGCAGCGCCGAGGCGATCAGCAGCACCGCCACCAGCGACGCCACCCCGTTGGAGATCCGGATCGGTCCGATCCGCACCCGCGCGATGGAGTTGATCGCGTCCGACGTCAGGCTGAACAGGATGATCGCGATGGCCAGCGAGATCAGCACGAACTTGGCCGCGATCAGCATGTAGAGGACGATGCCGAAGGCGATGACGCCCAGGAGCCAGGTCTGCAGGCGGAACTTCTCGCCGAAGGTCAGCCGCGTCGGGGGGACGGGGTGCTGTCCGTTGCCTTGTGTCATCGCACACCTCCCTGCGGCGCCATGATGTGCCTGCCTTGCACCGTGGCGCGGTGGCCGGCGCCGCCGGGTCCACGATCCGCCCGCGCCAGCCCCCGACATTAAGCCCGCCCCGCCTGCGGAGCAAGGTCGCAACCGTGCCCGCGCGCGTCGTGCCGCACCCCCCGGATGGCCCATGCCGGTCAGGCGGGCAGGGGGGCGCGGTCAGAAATATCTTGCCATCGCGCCCGCGATTGGTAAGACCGACTTACCACAATAAAGAACCCAGGGAGGGGTAAAATGTCCGACAAGATGACGCGTCTGATGGGAACCGCCGCCGCAGTGGGCGCCATTGCGATGATGGTCACGCCGAGCCCGGCCGACGCCCTCGACCGGGTGCGCTGGCAGATCCCGATGAGCTTCGCCTCCACGCTGACGGCGCTGGGCGACACCATGCCGTGGGTGGCCGACCAGCTGCGCGCCGTGTCCGACGGTGCGATCGATCTGCGCGTGGCCGAGCCCGGCGCGCTGGTGCCGGCGCTGTCGATCTTCGAGAACGTCGCCGACGGCAACATCGACGCCGGCTACAGCTGGATGGGCTACGAGTGGGGCACGGTTCCGGCCGCGGCGCTGTTCGGCGCCACGCCGTTCGGCCTCGAATCGGTGGAGTTCCTGGCGTGGATGACCCACCACGGCGGCCAGGAGCTGCTGGAGGAGACCTTCCACCCCTACAACGTGCATCCGATCCTGTGCGGCACCATCAGCCCCGAGACCGCCGGCTGGTTCCGTCAGGAGATGAACACCGTCGAGGACCTGCAGGGCCTGCGCTTCCGCGCCGCCGGCGTCGGCGGCGAGATCTTTGCCGAATTCGGCATGTCGGTGACGCTGCTGCCCGGTGGCGAGCTGTACCAGGCGCTGGAGACCGGCACGCTCGACGGCACCGAGTTCTCGCTGCCCACGGTGGACGAGCAGCTCGGCTTCTACCAGGTGGCGGATTATCTGTACCTGCCTGGCTGGCACCAGCCCTCGACCAACCAGTACCTGTACGTCAACCTTGACGTGTGGAACGGCCTGAACGATCAGACCCGCGCGATCATCGAGATGACCTGCATGGCCGGCAACGCCTATGCCATCGCCCGCGCCGAGGCCCTGCAGGGCGCTGTGATCACCAGCTTCGAGGAGCGCGGCACCAACGTGCGCACCTACTCCGACGAGCAGATCGCGGCCTTCTACGAGGCGACGCAGGCCGTCATGGCGCGCAACTCCGAGCGCGACGAGATGTTCGGCAAGGTCTATGCCTCCATGATGGAGTTCCAGGCCGAACTGCGTCCGTGGAAGGAGCAGGGCTACCTGCCGCGCGACTGGCAGTCCCGCATCGAGGACTGATCGACCGACGGGCGGCAGCCGCCGCCCGGGGTTGATCGCGGCCCGCGCCCCCGGCGCGGGCCCGTGCGTGCGGCGCCCCGGGAGGGGGCGCCCACGCGCAGGTACCGGAAGCGGTGCGCGGCGGCGCGCGCCTGATCACACGGGGTGTCCGGCGGCGGCGGTGGCACGCGGGCACGCGCGGACAGGTCCGGCGCGCGTCGGCGCGCAGGCCCCCGCCACCGGCGTCGGGGAGGCGCATCAGGTCATGGGCAAGAGCGACATCGACATCGATCCCGCGCAGGTCGAGCAGGCTTCGGCACGCGGACATGCACTCGATTTTCCACGCACACGCCTGTCGGACGCGATCGAGGCGGTGATCGACGTCGTCGGCGGCGTCATCAACTGGATCTGGATCGTGCTGGTCCTGGTCATCGTGGCCAATGTGGTCGGCCGCTACGCGCTGGGCGTCAACTACATCTGGGTCGAGGAGATGCAGTGGCACATGTACGCCGTGGGCTTCATGCTCGGCATCGGCTACGCGCTGCGCCATGATGCCCATGTGCGTGTCGATGTGGTGGCGATGAACCTGCGCCCGCGTACCCGCGCCGTGATCGAGCTGCTGGGCCTTCTGCTTCTGGTGGCGCCGATGGTCTATCTGATCCTGCTCTATGCGATCCCCTTCACCGAGGCGTCGTTCAACCGCGGCGAACGCTCGTCGGCGCCGGGGGGGCTGGCGAACCGCTGGGCGATCAAGGGCGTGATCGTGGTGGCCTTCGTGTACCTGGGGCTGGCGGCATTCGCGCGGGCGGTGCGGATCTGCGCGCTGCTGTTCGGCGTGCCGCGCCCCCGCGCGTCGCGCTGACGCGCCGCCCACCGCACACAGACGAAATTCCCGGCGCGGCTGCCGGACCCCGGAGGACAGGGACGGATGCTCGAAGTCAACGAAATCCTCGTCATCGCCATGCTGGTGTCGTTCATCGCGCTCATCTTCACGGGGTTTCCCGTGGCGTGGGCGCTGGCGGGCATATCGGTGGCGTTCAGCTTCGTCGCGATCTGGGGGTTCGAGTATCTCGACTGGGATACCTATTTCCTGACCGACATGCGTATCTTCGGGGTGATGGTGCAGCGGATCTGGGGGCAGATGTCCAACTGGATCCTGGTCGCGCTGCCGATGTTCATCTTCATGGGGCTGATGCTGGAGCGCTCGGGCGTCACCGAAAAGCTGATGGCGAACTTCATCCAGCTGTTCGGGCGCTACCGCGGCGGTCTGGCGCTGGGCGTGGTGGTGATCGGGATCCTGCTGGCGGCCTCGACGGGGATCGTGGGGGCCTCGGTGGTGCTGCTGGCGATGCTGTCGATGCCGATCATGCTCAAGCAGGGCTACAACAAGGGCTTCGCCTCGGGGGTCGTCGCCTCGGCCGGGACGCTGGGGATCCTGATCCCGCCGTCGATCATGCTGATCATCATGGCCGACCAGATGTCGGTGTCGGTGGGCAACCTGTTCATGGGCGCGCTGATCCCGGGGCTGATGCTGGGGACGTTCTACATCATCTTCATCATCGTGGCGGCGACGCTGTTCGTGAAGCTGGCGCCGGCGCCCACGGACCTGCCGCCGGTCACGCTGCGGCTGGTGCTGTCGACGCTGTGGGCGGTGGTACCGCCGGTGCTGCTGATCCTGGCGGTGCTGGGCTCGATCTTCATGGGCTTTGCCACCCCGACCGAGGCGTCGGGGGTGGGCGCGTTCGGGGCGACGCTGCTGGCCGCGCTCAACGGTCGGCTGTCCTGGGCGGTGCTGAAGGAGGTGGGGATGAAGACCACCCTGACCACCGCCTTCATCTTCGGCATCTTCCTGGGCGCCACGATGTTCGCCGTTGTGATGCGCCAGCTGGGTGGGGACGAGTTCATCTCGGGGCTGTTGCAGGGGCTGCCGTTCGGGCCGGGGGGGATCGTGCTGACGATCCTGTTCATCGCCTTCCTTGCGGGGTTCTTCCTCGACTGGCTGGAGATTTCGCTGATCATGCTGCCGCTGGTGACGCCGGTGGTGGCGGCCCTGGGGTTTGACCCGATCTGGTTCATCGTGCTGTTCGCGGTGACGTTGCAGACGTCCTTCCTGACGCCGCCGGTGGGGTTCTCGCTGTTCTACCTCAAGGGGGTGGCGCCCAAGGAGGTGACGATCTTCGACATCTACAAGGGTGTGATCCCGTTCGTGCTGTTGCAGCTGCTGGCGGTGATCCTGGTGTTCTCGTTCCCGCAGCTGGTGTTGTGGCTTCCGGGGCAGATGCTGGTGCAGTAGCGCCCGGCCGTCAGCCCAGCGCCTGGCGCACATGCGCGAGGCCCTCGGCGATGTCGGCGCGGATCGCGGCCTCCAGCGCTGAGACATCGCGCGCCGTCAGGGCGGCCAGCGCGTCGCGATGGCGGTCCGGCAGGCCGCTGGCGCCCGCGCAGACCACCCGCAGCGACGGCGCGACCCGCAGCCACAGCGTGGTTGCCAGCCGTTCCAGCACCGCGCTGTCGGCGGCGGCATAAAGCGTGAAGTGGAAGCGGTGGTTCTCGCGCAGATATCCCGCCACGTCGCTCGCCGCGATGGCCGCGTCCAGCGCCGCGTCGATGTCCGCAAGCGTGGCAACCGCCGCCGCGTCCAGCCGGGGCGCGGCCATGCGCACCAGCCGCGGCTCGATCGCCAGC
Organism: Rhodobaculum claviforme; assembly: GCF_016653255.1. GTDB lineage: Bacteria > Pseudomonadota > Alphaproteobacteria > Rhodobacterales > Rhodobacteraceae > Rhodobaculum > Rhodobaculum claviforme. The sequence goes on along the minus strand of NZ_NHSD01000276.1, from coordinate 9,504 downwards.
CGGGCAAAGGCGATCTCCTCCAGCGCGGCTTCGGTCAGGCGGGGGACCGCGATGCGCCGGTTGCCCAGCGGCACCAGCGCGCCCTCGGCGGTCAGGCGGCGCAGCGCCTCGCGCACCGGGGTCATGCCGGCGCCGGTGGCATCGATCAGGCCCTGGATGGTGACGGCCTCGCCGGGGGCGAGGGCGCCGTGCAGGACCATGTCGCGGATGCGGGCATAGGTCGCCTCGTGGGTGGGGATCTTGGCGGTCATGGCCCGTCGATGACCTGCCAGCTGGCAAAGGGAAAGGGGCGGTGCCAGGCCTCGGGGCCGTCGCGGGTGGCGTGCACGGCCTTGAGGATCCCGGCATGGGTGACCGCCAGCACCGGGCTCGGCCCGCGCGCAAGGTCGGCCAGGGCCGCGGCGGCGCGGGTGGCCATCTCGGCCACCGTCTCGCCGCCGTGGGGGCGGGCATGCAGCAGGTCGGCGGCCCATGCGTCGATCTCGGCGCGCGGGATGGCATCCCAGGCCACCCCCTCCCAGCGGCCGAAGTCCATCTCGATCAGCCGGGGATCGATGCGCAGGGGCAGCGCGCGCGCCGTGGCGATCGCCTGTGCCAGCCGGTGGCAGCGCGACAGCGGGCTGGTGACGACCTGCGTGACCGGCGGCAGCGCATCGGCCAGCCGCGCGGCCTCGGCCGCAAAGCACGGGCCAAGGTCGAGGTCGGTGCGCCCGTAGCACACGCCCTCGGCCACCGCCGGGCGGGTGTGGCGCAGCAGGATCACAGCCACGCCAGCACCCCCAGCAGGAACCCCACCTCCGAGCATTGCTGCACCGCGCCCAGGCAATCGCCGGTGTAGCCGCCCAGGCGGCGCTCGTAATACGCCCGCATCGCCAGATGCCCGAGCACCATCCCCCCCAGCCCCGCCAGCAGCGCGCCTGGCGGAAGCGCCCACAGGGCCAGCGCCGCCACCGCCGCCGCGGTCCCCAGCGCCAGCCCGAGGTCGGCCGGCGTCACCCCCTCCTGCACCGGCTTGGCGGTGCCGTGGTCGCGCGCATACCGCCCCGTGGCGATCGCCAGCACCGCCGAGGCGCGGCTGGTCGCCTGTCCGGCCACCAGCGCCACCGCGCCCGCAACGGGGGGCATCGCAGCCAGCGCCACCACCCGCCCCGCCAGCATCAGCCCCAGCCCGGCCGCGCCATAGGTGCCCAGCCGGCTGTCGCGCATGATCTCCAGCGCGCGTTCGCGCGTGGCACCGCCGCCCAGCCCGTCGCAGGCATCGGCAAATCCGTCCTCGTGGAACGCCCCCGTCAGCAGCAGCCCCGCCGCCACCGCCAGCAGCGCCGCCAGCACCGGCGGCCACAGCGCGCCCGCGCCCAGCCACACCGCCGCCATCACCGCCCCCGTGAGGACGCCGACGGCGGGAAACCATGCCGGGATGCGGGCCATGCGCGCCGGGCTCCACAGATCGGGGTCGCGCACCGGCAGGCGGGTCAGGAACTGCACCGTCAGCAGGAAGACCGCGCGTTCCTCGCGCCAGCGCGACAGGGGGGTCATGCGGGGCGGCTCACGCCGGCGGCGTCGAAGCTGGCCATGTCGCACAACATCGCCGCGGCCGCGCGCAGCAGCGGCCAGGCCAGCAGCGCGCCGGTCCCCTCGCCCAGGCGCATCCCGAGGTCCAGCAGCGGCTGCGCCTCCAGCGCCTCCAGCGCCGCCGCATGCCCGGCATCGCCCGAGCGGTGCGAGAACACCAGCGCCGGGCGGATATGCGGCGCGCGCCCCAGCGCCACGGCCGCAGCCGAGGTCGCGATCAGCCCGTCCACCAGCACCATGCGGTGGGCCTCGGCGGCGGCCTGCATCGCGCCGGCCATCATGGCGATTTCGAAGCCGCCGAATTCGGCCAGCGCCGCGTCGGGCGAAAGGCGCTCCGGCACCCGGGCCGAGGCGGCCGCCAGCACGGCGTTCTTGTGCGCGAGTCCCGCGTCATCCAGCCCGGTGCCCCGGCCCACCAGCCGCTCCAGCGCCACCCCCGTCAGGCGGTGCAGGAGCAATGCCGCCGACGAGGTGTTGGCGATCCCCATCTCGCCCAGCGCCAGCGCGTCGCCGGGGGCGGCGCGGGCGATCTCGGCGCCGGTTGCCAGCGCCCGCGCGGCCTGGTCGGGCGTCATCGCCGGGCCATGGCGCAGATTGGCGGTGCCCCGGCCCACGGGGCGGCGGATCAGGTCGGGGTGATCGGGCATCGCCCCCGCGACGCCCGCGTCGACCACCTGCACCCCGGCGCCCAGCGTGGCCGCAAACACGTTCGCCGCCGCCCCACCGGCAAGGAAGTTGCGCACCATCTCCACCGTCACCGCCTGCGGAAAGGCCGAGAGCCCTTCGGCCGCGACGCCGTGGTCGGCGGCAAAGATCACCAGCGTGCAGGTGTCCATGCGCGGCACGAGGGTCCCTTGCAGGCGGGCGATCTGGGCGGCCAGCGCCTCGATCCGTCCCAGCGCCCCGAGGGGTTTGGTCTTGCCATCGATTGCCGCGCGCAGCTGCGCGTCGAAGTCTGCATCGTCCATTCGCGTCTCCTGTCTGCGACCGGCCGTCGCCATAGCAACGCGGGCGCGCGATGGACAGCCCGCCCGGTGCCGGGCAGCCGCGGCGCCGTGCCCCGGTCAGGCGGCGGCGAGGTCGGCCGCCCGCAGCAGCTGCGGGATCTGCGCACGGAAGCGGAAAAACCCATGCGTGGCATGCGGCCAGGCGCGGCTGTCCCAGCCAAGGCGCGCGCGCACCAGCGCGATGGCATGGGGGGCAAGCGCCGCCTCCAGCGTTTCCAGCGCGGTGGCCGCGGGTCCGGTGGGCGCCCAGGGCGTGACAATCTGCGCCAGCCCCTCGGCGCGGGCCCAGGCGACCACGGCGGCCGGGTCGGCGCAGGCGGTCCCCGGGGCCTCCTGGCGCGCCGTCGCGTCCTCCAGCGCGCCCCGGGTGAAGGCGTGCACCCCGGGCGCCACCTCCAGGGCCGAGCGCCCCGCGGCGCAGGCCAGCGTGGCCACGGCCCGCGGGCGCAGGCCCCGGTCGGCCAGCCAGCCGGTGGTCAGGTCCTCCTCGGTCAGCAGCAGGCCTGCGGGCCGATCGGCGTGCCAGCCTGCGGCGGCGGGCAGGGCGCGCGGCGCGGGCGGTGGCGGGCTGTCGAGCGGCTGCGCGCTGCGCGCCAGACCCTGCGGGCGGAACCGCCCGTCGGTGTAGCGCGCGATGTTGTCGGCCTGCGCGAGGTAGATCTTGCCGCGTGTCTGGATCCCCGCCACCCAGCGCCAGCCCAGCGTGTTCGACGCCGGGTCGCCGTCCAGCAGGTGGCGCAGAAAGAAATCCGCCCCCAGCGCCCACGGCAGCCGCAGTGTGAAGATCCAGATCGAGGCGAACCACATCCGTGCGTGGTTGTGCAGCCAGCCCGTGTCCACCAGCTCGCGCGCCCAATGGTCGAAGGCGTCGATGCCGGTCTCGCCCCGGCAGGCGGCCTGCCAGTCGGCGCGCAGGCCGGATTCGGTCGCGATGCGGTCCAGCCCGTGGCCGACCTCGCGGCGGTAGTCGTGCCACACGCCGGGGCGCAGCTCCAGCCAGCCCTTCCAGTAGCTGCGCCAGAACACCTCCTGGATGAACTTCTCGGCCGCGTCGGCGCTGTGCTTGCCCAGGGTTGCGGCGATCACCTCCGCCTCGGTCACGAGGCGGTGACGGATCCACGGCGACAGGCCCGACACATGCGGGTGCCCCTCCAGGTCATGGTTGCGCCGTGCGGCATATGCGCGCCCCGCCTGCGGCACGAAGCGGGCCAGCCGGTCCAGCCCGGCGGCGCGGTCGGGCGAAAATCGGGGCGGGGTCATCGGCGGGCCTTTCGCTGCGGCAACAGCGCCGCAGGTAGCCCCGCGCACGCCCCGGCCAAGGGCGCGATGTGCCCGCGGCCCTTGCAGGGGGTCGGGCCGCGTCCTAAGACTCAAGGAAGGCAAGATTTGAGCAACATCCCCGGGGTAGACCCAACCGGGCAGGTGACAGGCAGAGGCAGCAGAACATGCGCGATCCGATCGAGACCTACATGAACCTCGTGCCCATGGTGGTCGAGCAGACGAGCCGGGGCGAACGCGCCTATGACATCTTCTCGCGCCTGCTGAAGGAGCGCATCATCTTCCTGACCGGTCCGGTGCATGATGGCATGTCCAGCCTGATCGTGGCGCAGCTGCTGCACCTGGAGGCGGAGAACCCGTCCAAGGAAATCTCCATGTACATCAACAGCCCCGGCGGCGTGGTGTCGTCCGGCCTGTCGATCTACGACACCATGCAGTACATCAAGCCCAAGGTCTCCACGCTGGTGGTGGGGCAGGCGGCGTCGATGGGCTCGCTGCTGCTGACGGCCGGCGAGAAGGGGATGCGGTTCTCGCTGCCCAACAGCCGGGTGATGGTGCACCAGCCCTCCGGCGGGTTCCAGGGGCAGGCGACCGACATCTCCATCCACGCCAAGGAGATCCTGGAGCTGAAGGAGCGGCTCAACCGCATCTACGAGAAGCACACCGGGCAGGACTATGCCACGGTTGAAAACGCACTGGAGCGTGACAACTTCATGACGGCGGAGATGGCCCGCGACTGGGGCATCATCGACCAGATCGTCACCCATCGCGCCGCGCCGGATGCGCCCGCGACGTGACCGTCGGGAACGCGCCACGGCCGGGCGGGGCAGTTTTGCGTTGTGATGGGCCCGGCCGTGCCCTAGTCTTGGGACCGGTCGGCGCCATCGGGCGCGCCCGGCATGGTCAGATCATGAACAGCGGCCGCAGAGGACAGCCATGAAGAACAATTCAGGCAGTGACAGCAAGAACACGCTCTACTGCTCGTTCTGCGGCAAGAGCCAGCACGAGGTGCGCAAGCTGATCGCGGGACCGACCGTGTTCATCTGCGACGAGTGTGTCGAGCTGTGCATGGACATCATTCGCGAGGAAACGAAGTCCACCGGTTTCAAGACCAAGGATGGCGTTCCCACCCCGCGCGAGATCTGTCAGGTGCTCGACGACTACGTCATCGGGCAGGTCCACGCCAAGCGGGTCCTGTCGGTGGCGGTGCACAACCATTATAAGCGCCTCAACCATTCGGCCAAGTCGCCGGAGGTGGAGCTGGCGAAGTCCAACATCCTGCTGATCGGCCCGACGGGCTGCGGCAAGACGTTGTTGGCGCAGACGCTGGCGCGCATCCTCGATGTGCCCTTCACCATGGCCGACGCCACCACCCTGACCGAGGCCGGTTACGTTGGCGAGGATGTGGAGAACATCATCCTCAAGCTGTTGCAGGCGTCGGAATACAACGTGGAGCGTGCGCAGCGCGGCATCGTCTACATCGACGAGGTCGACAAGATCACGCGCAAGTCCGACAACCCCTCCATCACCCGCGACGTGAGCGGGGAGGGGGTGCAGCAGGCGCTTCTGAAGCTGATGGAAGGCACCGTGGCCAGCGTGCCGCCGCAGGGCGGGCGCAAGCATCCGCAGCAGGAATTCCTGCAGGTGGACACGACCAACATCCTGTTCATCTGTGGGGGGGCGTTCTCGGGTCTCGACCGGATCATCGCGCAACGCGGCAAGGGATCGTCCATCGGCTTCGGCGCCGAGGTGAAGGACCCCGAAGCGCGCCTCGTGGGCGACGTCCTGAAGGAGCTGGAGCCGGAGGACCTGCTGAAGTTCGGCCTGATCCCCGAGTTCGTGGGCCGTCTGCCGGTGGTCGCCACGCTGATGGACCTCGACGAGGATGCCCTCGTCACCATCCTGACGGAGCCGAAGAACGCGCTGGTCAAGCAGTACCAGCGCCTGTTCGAGATCGAAGGGGTGGAGCTGACGTTCACCCCGGACGCGCTGCGCACCATCGCCAAGCGAGCGATCAAGCGCAAGACCGGCGCCCGGGGGCTGCGCTCGATCCTGGAGGATATCCTGCTCGACACCATGTTCGAGCTGCCGGGCATGACCGGGGTCGAGGAAGTGGTCGTCAACGAGGAGGCCGCATCCTCCACCGCGCGCCCGCTGCTGATCTATGCCGAGCGTCGGGATGAGCCGGTGTCGGCGGGCTGACGCCCACGCGCATGGACTGCAAAAACGGCCCGCCGATCCCGGCGGGCCGTTTTCGTTAGCGCCGCGTCAGAGGACATAGCGCGACAGATCGGTGGAGCGGGACAGCTCGCCCAGGTTGCGTTCCACGAAATCCGCGTCCACGACGACCGCCTCGCCCGTGCGGTCGGGGGCCACGAAGGACAGCTCCTCGAAGACCCGCTCCATCACGGTGTAAAGCCGCCGCGCGCCGATGTTCTCGACCGAGCGGTTGACCTCGGCGGCGATGCGCGCCAGCGCCGCGATGCCGTCCTCGGTAAAGCTCACGGTGACGCCTTCGGTCCCCATCAGCGCCGTGTACTGGCGGGTGAGGGCGTTTTCGGTTTCCGTCAGGATGCGGACAAAATCGGCCTCGGTCAGGGCGCGCAGCTCCACCCGGATCGGCAGGCGGCCCTGAAGCTCGGGCAGCAGGTCGGACGGCTTGGCGACGTGGAAGGCGCCCGAGGCGATGAACAGGATGTGGTCGGTGTTCACCGCGCCGTATTTGGTGGACACGGTGGTGCCCTCGATCAGCGGCAGCAGGTCGCGCTGCACGCCCTCGCGGCTGACCTCCGCGCCCTTCATGCCGTCGCGGCCGCAGACCTTGTCGATCTCGTCCAGGAACACGATGCCGTTTTCCTGCACCGCCTCCAGGGCGGCGCGGTTCACGGTCTCGTCATCCAGCAGCTTGTCGGCCTCCTCGCCCACCAGCACCTCGTAGCTCTCGGACACGGTCAGGCGCTTGCGCATCTTGCGTCCGCCGAACGCCTTGCCCAGCAGGTCGCCGAGGTTCATTCCGCCCGCGCCGCCCGGCGGCATGCCGGGGATGTCCATCATCGGCAGCGACGGGCCGGGGTCTGACACCTCCACCTCGATCTCGGTGGCGTCCAGCTCGCCTGCGCGCAGCTTGCGGCGGAACATCTCGCGGGTCTGGGGGCGGGCGTTCTCACCGGCGACGGCGTCGATCACGCGCTCCTCGGCGGCGGCTTCGGCGCGGGCCTTGACCTCCTCGCGCATGTGGGCGCGGGTCATGGTCACCGCGGCCTCGGCCAGATCCCGGATGATGCTTTCGACGTCGCGGCCGACGTAGCCCACCTCGGTGAACTTGGTCGCCTCGACCTTGAGGAACGGCGCGCGCGCCAGCTTGGCCAGGCGGCGGCTGATCTCGGTCTTGCCGACGCCGGTCGGCCCGATCATCAGGATGTTCTTGGGATAGACCTCGTCCTGCATCGCGGGATCGAGCTGCTTGCGCCGCCAGCGGTTGCGCAGCGCCACGGCGACGGCACGCTTGGCGTCGGCCTGACCGATGATGAAACGGTCGAGTTCCGAGACGATTTCGCGGGGGGTCAGGCTGGTCATGCGCGGGCTCCTGTTGCTTGGGCGGTCACTTACGCATCGCGGGCGCGAAGTCCAAGGGCGGGTTCAGGCGCGCGACAGGATCGCCAGGGCCTCGGCGTGGATCGACGGGTTGGCGGCGGCCAGCACGCGCCCGCCGCCGTGCGCGGGGCCGCCCCGCCAGTCGGTCACGACGCCGCCCGCGGCCTCGATCACCGCGATCGGGGCGTGGATATCATAGGGGTGCAGGCCGGCCTCGACCACCAGATCGATCTGGCCTGCGGCGATCAGCGCATAGGCATAGCAGTCCAGCCCGTAGCGCGTCAGCCGACAGCGCGCCGACAGCTCCTGGAAGGCGGCGCGTTCCGCGTCGGTTCCGATCTCGGGAAAGGTGGAGAGGAGGATCGCCTGCTCCAACGGGCGCGCGGGGCGGGTCGTCAGCGCCTGGCGCCCGCGCGGTCCGTCCATCCAGGCGCCCGTGGGGGTGCCCACGAACCGCTCGCCCGTCCAGGGTTGGTCGATCACGCCGATGCGCGGCCCGGTGACATCCGACAGCGCGATCAGCACGCCCCAGGTTGGCGCGCCCGCAAGGAACGCCCGTGTGCCGTCGATGGGATCGAGCACCCATGTCAGCCCGCTGGTGCCGGCGGTGGCGCCGCCTTCCTCGCCCAGGATGGCGTCCTGGGGGCGGCGTGCAGCCAGGATCGCGCGCATGGCGGATTCGGCTGCGTGGTCGGCGGCGGTGACGGGGTCAAAGCCGGCCGTGGCCTTGTTGTCCGCCGCGAGATCCTGTGCGCGGAAATACGGTAGCACGGCTGTGCGCGCCGCATCCGCCAGGTCCAGCGCCGTGGCCAGAAGCTCCTGCGCGGCGTCGTCTGTCAGTTGCGGTCCCGCCATGCCCGTCCCCCTTTGCGCGGTGCTACTCCGGCGCGGGGGGGACGGCAAGGCGGCGGTCAGGCGGCGTCGCCGAGGACGCGGGCGAGGTCGAACAGTCGGCGGCGCTGCCCCTCGGGCATGGCGTAGTAGGCGCGCAGCAGCTCCAGCGCCTCGCGGTCAGCGAGCATGTCGCCGTTGCCGTTGGTGGCGATTTCCGCGCCCTCCAGCCCTTCGAAGAAGAAGCCCACGGGCACGTCCAGCGTGCTTGCGATGTCCCACAGCCGCGACGCGCTGACGCGGTTCATCCCGGTTTCGTACTTCTGGATCTGCTGGAACTTGATTCCGACCGCCTCGGCCAGCTGCTGCTGGGTCTGGCCCAGAAGCCAGCGGCGGTGGCGGATGCGTTTGCCGACATGTACGTCCACGGGGTGTTTCATCTGTCCGGTCTCGCCTTTTCATGCTTCCCTCACCAATCATTATGCAATTTCCGTGCCAACCTTGGAGGGGCGGGAAAATAAATCATGGCGGGTCGCCGGGCCTTGGCTGTGCAGGCCCAGGGCCAGGCCAGCCAGGCCAAACAGCCGGGGGCGGAGTGCGCAGGGTTGCGATCACCCAGGGGCTGTGTTGCGAAATGCAATGCAGAATGCAACACAGCCATGGCGGTACTGTGCAATGTGCAACATATCCCAAAAGGATCCCGCACTGGTCCCCGCGCCGCCCATCCGCTAGGGCTGGCAGCCGACGCAGGGCGATGACGGAGGGTGGTGGCATGCGCGCGATGGTGGTGGAGGCGCTGGGGATGGCCCCCCGGCTGGAGCCGCAGGCCGAGGGTCCGACCCCCGCGGCCGGAGAGGTCCTGGTGGCGGTACGGGCCTGCGGGCTCAACTTTGCCGACCTGCTGATGATCGAGGGCAAGTATCAGGAGCGCCAGACCCCGCCCTTCACCCCCGGGATGGAGATCGCCGGCGAGGTGCTGGCGCTTGGCGCGGGTGTCACCGGTTTCGCGGTGGGGGACCGGGTGATCGGATTTCCCGGCCATGGCGGGCTGGCCGAGCGGGCGGTGGTGCCGGCCGCGCGCTGCGTGGCGCTGCCGGAGGCGATGGACTTCGTGACCGGCGCGGCGTTCCAGGTTGCCTATGGCACCTCGCATCTGGCGCTGACGGATGCGGGCCGGCTGCGCGCGGGCGAGACGCTGCTGGTGCTGGGGGCCGCCGGGGGG
>NZ_NHSD01000275.1 GCF_016653255.1 Rhodobaculum claviforme | reverse complement strand
GTGCCGACGGGGCGTGCCGACGGGGGGGCGTGCGGGCGATTGGAAACGCCCGCGCCCTCGGCTAGGGTGGCCGCGGCCTTTGTCACAAGCGGACACGACACCCCATGCCCAACCCCACAGCCGCCATGCTGGTGATCGGCGACGAGATCCTCTCGGGCCGCACCCGCGATGCCAACATGCACCATCTGGCCGGCGAGCTGGCCGGGCGCGGGATCGTCCTGCGCGAGGTTCGGATCGTGCCGGACGACCACGCGGGCATTGTCGCGGCGCTCGATGCGCTGCGGGGGGCGCATGACCATGTGTTCACCTCGGGGGGGATCGGGCCGACGCATGACGACATCACCGCCGATGCGGTAGCGGCGGCCTTTGGCGTGCCCATCGACGTGCGCGACGACGCCCGCGCCCTGCTGGAGGCGCATTACGCGCGCAGCGGCATGGCGTTGAACGCGGCCCGCCTGCGCATGGCCCGCATCCCCGAGGGGGCCTGCCTGATCGACAACCCGGTGTCGGCGGCGCCGGGGTTCTCGATCGGCAATGTGCATGTGATGGCGGGGGTCCCGGCGATCTTTGCGGCGATGCTGGCGTCGGTGCTGCCGGCGCTGACGCAGGGCGCGCCGCTGCTGCACCAGTCGCTGCGCCTGATGCGCGCCGAGGGCGAGATCGCCACGCCGCTGCGCGACCTCGCGGCGGCGTATGCGGATCTGTCCTTCGGGTCGTATCCGTTCCAGCGTGACGGGGCGTTCGGATGCCAGATCGTCGTGCGGGGCACCGACAGCGTGCGCATCGACGCCGCGATGATGGAGCTGGTGCGCCTGTTTCCCGGGGATATCGCGTGACCAACGCCCCCGCGCCGGCCCTGCTGGAGGCCGCGCTGGAGGCGACATGGCCCGCCGCGCGGGTGCGCGACTGCGGCCCGTTCGTGCTGCGCGATGGCGCGGGCGGGGGCCGTCGGGTGTCGTCGGCCACCGCCCGCGGCCCGGTGACGGAGGTGGATCTGGAGGCGGCCCTTGCCGCGATGCCCGACGCGCTGTTCCGACTGCGCCCGGACGCCTGCGCCTGGGATGGCCCGCTGGATGCCGCGCTGGCCGCGCGCGGGCTGGTGCGCGCGGATCCGACGCTGATCCTGGCGGCCCCGGTGGCGGCGCTGGCGCCCGTGCCGCTGCCGCATCTGCGCGCCTTTGCGCTGTGGCCGCCGCTGGCGATCCAGCGCGAGATCTGGGCCGAGGGCGGCATCGGTCCCGCGCGGCTGGCGGTGATGGCGCGCGCGCACGGCCCGCGTGCGGCGCTGATGGCGCGCATCGCCGACCGGGTGGCGGGCACCGCCTTTGTCGCCGTGGCCGGTCCCGTGGCCATGCTGCACGCGGTGGAGGTGACGCACACCCTGCGCCCGCGCGCGCGCTTTATGACGGGCTGGGCATGGCGGTCGCGCACCGCTACCACTATCGCGTGATGCCCCCGGCCCCCGAGGTGACCCCATGACCGACCGCCCCACCGCGCTGGACCTGCCCCCGATGGACCCGCTGCCCGACGCCACCGCGCGATATTTCGCGCTGTGCGAGGACAAGCTGGGCATGGTGCCCAACGTGCTGCGCGCCTATGCCTTTGACGCGGCCAAGCTCGATGCCTTCACGGCCATGTACAACGACCTGATGCTGGGGCCGTCGGCGCTGTCGAAACTGGAGCGCGAGATGATCGCGGTGGTGGTCTCGGCCGCGAACCGCTGCTGGTACTGCCAGGTGGCGCATGGGGCGGCGGTGCGCGCGCTGTCGGGCGATCCCGGCCTCGGTGAGGCGATGGTGATGAACTGGCGCGCGGCCCCGCTCGATGCCCGCCAGACCGCCATGCTGCGCTTTGCCGAGAAGGTCACGCTCGCCTCCCACACCATCGAGGAGGCCGACCGCGACGCGCTGCGCGCGCAAGGGTTCACCGACCGGGACATCTGGGACATCGCCGCCGTCGCGGGGTTCTTTGCGATGTCGAACCGCGTGGCCTCGGCCACCGGAATGCGGCCCAATCCCGACTATCACGCCCAGGCACGCTGAGGGCGCGCCCTCAGGCGTGGCCCGCCGCCGACGACAGCACCAGCGGATCGATCCCCAGAAGCGCGAGCGCGCGGGCCCACTTGCCCGCATCGTCATCGCCGAACACCAGATCGGCGTCGGCGTCGGCATCGGCGGTCAGCCAGCCGTTCTGCGCGATCTCGTCCTCCAGCTGCCCGGGGCCCCAGCCGGCATAGCCCAGCATCAGCATGGCGCGCGCGGGCCCCGCGCCACGGGCGATGTCCTCCAGCACATCCAGCGTCGCGGTCATGCCGAAGCGCGCGTCGATCTCCAGCGTGGAGGTGTTGGCGCCATAGTCGGTGGAGTGCAGCACAAAGCCGCGGGCATGCTCCACCGGGCCGCCCAGCCGCACCCGGGTGCCGGCGCAGTCGGCGTCGGCCTCGATCCCCAGCTGCTCCAGCAGGTCTGCCAGGTCCAGCCCCGGCGCGGGCTTGTTGACGATCAGGCCCATCGCCTCGCGGCTGGAGTGGGCGCACATCAGGATCACGCTCTTGTCGAAGCGGGGATCGGCCATCCCCGGCATGGCGATCAGAAGCTTGCCGGTCAGGCTCAGCACGGGCGCGTCGGTGGATGCCATGTCACCAGCATGCGCGCAGGCGGGGCAGGGGTGCAAGGGGCGCCGTGGCCGCAGGCGGGATCGTCGCCGGTTTGTGACTTTCCTGCGCGCCCGCAATGGCGGACTGTCGCGGGCATGGACATGCGGACACAAGCGATTCCCCGCGCGGCGGGGCTGGCACTGGCGCTGATGATGGCGGCCCCGGTCGCGGCCCCGGTCGCGGCACAGGGCTGGGCGGTCGAGGATCTGGTGCGCGCCGAGGTGTTGCCGGGCTGGCGGACCGAGCGCGGCACCCACATGGCGGCGCTGCACCTGACGCTGGCGGAGGGCTGGAAGACCTATTGGCGCGCCCCCGGCGACAGCGGCGTGCCGCCGCGCTTCGACTGGGCGGGGTCGGACAATCTGGCGGCGGTGCGGGTGCACTGGCCGCAGCCACGGGTGTTCGACACCTCGGGCGTGCGCACCATCGGGTTCGAGCACGAGCTGGTCCTGCCGCTGGAATTCACCCTGCATGCCCAGGGCGATGGCGCGACCATTGCCGCGCGCGTCGATCTGGGCGTGTGCGAGGCGGTGTGCGTGCCGGTCACCCTGACCATCGACGCGGTGCTGCCGCCGGGTGCGGCCGCGCGCGATCCCCGCATCACCGCGGCGCTGGACAGCCGCCCGACCCCCGCCGCCGACGCGGGCCTGCGCGGGGCGGAGTGCGCGCTGGCGCCGATCGATGACGGGATGCGGCTGACGGCGACGCTGACGCTGCCCCCTCTGGGTGGTCAGGAGGTCGCGGTGGTGGAGGTCTCCGACGCCGCCGTCTGGGTGTCCGAGGCCGTGACCGAGCGGCGGGGTGAGCGGCTGCACACACAGGTCGACCTGGTGTCGCTGGACGGCGGCGCGCTGGCGCTGGACCGTTCGGACCTGCGCATCACCGTTCTGGGCGCGGGCCGCGCGGTGGAGATGTGGGGGTGTCCCGCGCGCTGAGGATGTGTGCGGCCATGGCCAGCGCCCCCTCCAGCGGGCCGCCCGCGGCGGGCGCCAGCACCCAGCCATCGGGCGCGCTGTCCAGCAGGCGTGGACCCAGCCCCCCTGTCAGCACCGCCGGCAGCGGCGGATCGACCTGAAGCGCGGCGAGCGCATCGAGGACCTCGGCCGCCGCGCGCTGGCGCAGGGCTTGCGCGGCGGCATCGCCGCGCGCCGCGGCGGACAGCACCCCGGGCACCAACGCTGCATACTCCGCCGGGCGCGCGGTCCGCGCGAACGCGACCAGACCGGCGCCGCCGCCGTGATCCGCCAGCGTGCGGTGCAGCAGCGGCGTCAGGGCGCGGCGGCCGTCCAGCGCCCGCAGCGCCTCGGCGCACAGCGCGCGGCCGATCCAGGCACCGGAGCCTTCGTCGCCCAGCGCCAGCCCCCACCCCCCCAGCGTGCGCAGCACGCCGCCCTGTCTGCGGGCAAAGGCGCTGCCGGTGCCCACCACAGCCACCAGCCCGTCGTGCGGCCCCAGCGCCCCGGCGACAGCAATCTCGAGGTCCTGCACCACATGGCCGTGCCGGAACGGCAGCGCGGCGGCGATTCGGGCCGCGGCCCCGTCGATCTGCGCCCCGGCAAGGCCAAGCACCGCGACCACCTGATGCGGGCCGCAGTGCCCCGCCATCGCGGCCCCGGCGGCGGCCAGGATGCTGCGCAGCGCGCCATCGGGGTCGGTGACAATGTTGGCCGGACCGGCGCGCCCCTCGCCCAGCCGGTGGCCGCGCGGGTCCGCCAGCACGGCCCGGCAGCCGGTGCCGCCCCCGTCGATCCCCAGACAGAACATCGCATCCCCCGATCCCGCCACGCCGCCGGACTGCGCGCCGTGCCGCCTCCGGTCAAGATGGCGTGGAACCATTCCCGCAGGCTGAGCGTTTCATCCATCTTGTTGCAAAAGGAATGTCTGCCATGATTCGCGCGTTGCTGCTTGTGCTTTTCACTCTCGCTCCGGCGGGATGGGCGTCGGTGGCGCTGGCCACCGCCGTGCCGGTGGCCGGGGTCGAGATCGAAACCGGCGTGCAGGAGATGGAGGACACCGACGCAGGCGCCTTCTGGGGGGATCTGGACACGGATCTGTCGCGCGCAATCGATGACCGGCTGACCGACCGCCTGGGTGAGGGCGGGGCCCATGTCCGGGTGCGAATCGACCGTGTCGCGCTCGACAATGCCTATGAAATGATGGTGGCCGAAGGGGCGCCGTTCCTCGAGGGGCGGGTGACGGTGATCGGCCCGACCCTGTCGGACAGCCAACCGCTGCGCGTCTCGGCCGCCGAGGTGATGGAGGAGGCGGGCGACACCACCCCGCAGGCGCAGTACGATGCCCTGATCGCGGCCTTCGCCGATGCAATCGTGGCGGTGCTGGACTGAGGCCGCGCGGGACCTGCGGGCTGGGCCCGGGGGGTGGATCGCCGCCCCCCGGACCGTTTCCCGGTTCCCTTCGCGATCTGGCGCGGTTTGTTATGCGCAGAATATAACTTTTCGCACCCCCTCGGCCAGTCCCAAGTGAGGCCGCCGGGTCGCAGCCGCGTCGTGCGGTCGTGCCTTGCTGTGCGAGCTGCGTCAGGATCGGGCGGTCGCCCCGGTGGCAAGGGCGAACATCCCCCGCTGCGCCCGCATCAGGCGTTCTTCGCGCAGCAGGCGGCCAAAGGCCCGCAGCCCGGCCTCGCGCCCGGCCTGTGCGTCGAATCCGGCGGTGGCGGCGCGCTGCATGACGTGCTGACGGGTGAATGTCGCAAGGCCTTCCACCTCGGTGGCAAAGGCGGCGGCGGCCTCCAGCACATCGGCCAGATCGTGCACCCCGCGCCGCGCGGCAAAGTCCGCAAAGCCCTCAGCCGGCGTTTGCGTGGCAAGCGGGGCTGTGGTGCGGGGCGGCCCCGGCCGGTCACTGCCATCGGGCGAGGCTGCGCCCGGTGCGGCTGCGCGCTCCTGCGGGCGCTGCGGTGCGGGTGGGGCATCCGTCGGTTCGGGCATCGCTGCGCCCGCATCCGAAGGCGTGGCGGCAAGGCTGCCGCGCCCGGGACCGGACGGTGTGTCGTCGGTGCCGGTGCTGGTGGCGCGGGCATCGGGGCGCGGCACGCCGGGGCGGGCCGCGACGGCCGAGGCCAGATCGGCGCGAAAGCTCGCCACCATCTCGGCCGATGCGCCGGGCGGTCGGGCGCCCGTCGCCTCTCCGGCGCGGGTGGCGGCGACGGCGGCCTTGAGGTGGCCGACCAGACGGTGGCGCGCGCGCGCGTCGTCCCCGGCCAGCGCATCATCGGTGCGTCGCAACAGCCGGTCCACCGCCGCTTCGGGCGGGGCCGGGGGCAGGGGTGTCGACCGCTCCGCATGGCGCCCGGGCCTGAGTTCCGGCCTGTGCTCGGGACCATCGCTGCGGCTGACTTCGCGGTTGGGTGCCGAGCCCGGATCGGATCCTGATTCGGGGCCGACTCCGGGGCTGGAGTTGCGGTTATCCTGCGGGTCGCGTTCCGGGCCTTGTTCCGGGTCTCTCCCCGGCCCTCCCAGCGGGCCGGTTGCCTGGGGGGGCGTGCGGGGCGGCACGGGGGCAACGGGTGCGGGCAAGGCACCGGAGGCGGTGTCCGGCTGGCGATCCGGGTCCGGCGGTGCGCAGGGGGGCTGCGCCGGGTCATTCCGGCTTGCTGGGCCCACGGCCCGCCCTGGCCGCCCGCGGTCCGGGCGCTGCGCGGCGTGGCCGCCATCCGGTCGCGGTGCGCGATCCTGCGCCAGGGGTTGCGCGGCCATCAGGCCGAACCACGGCGCCGCCGCCGTCACCTCGTCGAACACGCCGGCGATGGCGCGCACGATGGCGACGGGGTCCTCGAACCCCTCCAGCCGGCACGAGAACGCCCCGTAGGAGACCGTCACGATCTTGGCCGGTTCGCCCATGTCGCCTCATGCCGCCAGTGCCATCCGCCGTGTCCGGCCAGCGCGGGGCGGACGCCTCACCCAATGATGGCATCAGGGTATTTTCAGGACGTAAATGTGGCTCCCATTGCCATCGCCCGCCACAATCGGCATCGCTAGCACGATGGACCGGACGATCCTACAGGCCGACTGCGGCGTGACCCTGGTGGGCGGGGGTGAGGTGACGGCGGCGGCGCTGGACGCGGCGCTGGCGCGTGCGCCGCGCCTGGTGGGGGTCGATGGCGGCGCTGATCGGGCGCTGGCGGCGGGCCATGTGCCCGAGCTGACCATCGGCGACCTCGATTCGCTGAGTGCTGCGGGCCGTGCGGCGCTGGAGCCCGCGCGAATCGTCCGCATCGCCGAACAGGACACCACGGATTTCGACAAGGCGCTGCGCTCGGTCTCGGCGCCGTTCGTGCTGGCGGTGGGGTTCACCGGGGCGCGGATCGACCACATGCTGGGGGCGTTCAACGTGCTGGCGCGCCACCCCGACCGGCGCTGCGTGGTGGTCGGGGACCGCGACGTGTGTTTCCTCGCGCCACCCACGCTGGCGCTGGATCTGGCGCCGGGCATGCGGATGTCGCTGTTTCCCATGGGCCCGGTGCGGGGCCGCAGCGAGGGGCTGCACTGGCCCATCGACGGCATCGACTTTGCCCCCGATACCGTCACCGGGCTGTCGAACCGCGTCAGCGCGCGCGGGGTCCGCCTGTCGTTTTCGGCGCCACGGATGCTTGTGCTTCTGCCGGTGCGCGCGCTCGATGCGGCACTGGCCGGGCTGACGCGATGATCGCCATGCTGATCTGCCGTTCGCGGTGGACCATGTAGAGGCCGGCCACCCCGATCACCGCGATGCCCGTCAGCGCAAGGCCGTCGGGAAAGTCCCGGAACAGCCACCACCCCACCGCCACCGTGACCGGCAATTCCATGTACTGGATCGGCGCCAGCGTGGCCGCGGGCGCCAGCCGCAGCGCCACCGTCATCAGAAGATGCGCCACCGTGGCAAACCCCGCGATGGCCCACAAAAGGCCCCAGGCGCGGGCGTCGGGCCACACCGGCGCCAGATCCGGCAGCCCGGCAAGCGGCCCCAGGATCAGGAACGGCAGCAGCATCGGCAGCGCCAGAAGCCCGCTGATGGCCTGCAGCGCCAGCGGGTCGCAGGCCTTGGCGATGCGGCGGGTGAACAGCATGAAGCCGGTGAACCCCACCGCCGTCAGCAGCGGCAGCACCACCACCCACCCCGCCTGCACGAAGCTGGGCTGGATCACCATCAGCGTACCCGCAAAGCCCGCCACGCAGGCCGCGAGCCGCCGCGGGCCGACGGTCTCGCCCATCAGCGCCCAGCCCAGCAGCAGCATCAGGAACGGCTGGATGAACACGATGGCCATCGTCTCGGCCAGCGGCAGGTGCACCAGCGCCGCCAGCAGCGCCACGAACGCGCCGACATGGCACGCGGTGCGCGCCAGCGCCGGGCCCAGCGTGCCCGGCGGCAACCGCAGGCTGCGCCCGGTGGCCCAGATGATCGGCAGGATCAGGATCGAGCCGAGCACGAACCGCATCGCCACGATCTGAAGCACCGGCACGCTGTCGGTGACCATCTTGGCAAAGCCGTCCGACATAGGGATCACGATGCAGAAGGCCAGCATCAGAACGACGCCAAGGAGGGGACGGTCAGCGGTCATCGCCCGACCCTAGGGGGCGGGCCGGGCGGTGTCCATCCGCGCCCTTTTGCCTCGTCGTCTCGGCGCGGGCGCGCTAGGCTGTGCCCAGGCCAAAGCCCAGGCCCAGGCCCAAGCCAGCGACAGGGAGCCGCCCGATGACCGACGCCGACGCCTCGATCCATCCGATCGCCGCCGCGCAGCCGCCCTTTGCCCGGCTGCTGGGGCTGCGGGTCATCCATGCCGACCCCGACCGCGTGGTCGCCGAGGTCGCGGTGACCGAGGCGCTGACCAACCGCAACGGCACGCTGCATGGCGGCGCGGTGATGGCGCTGGCCGACAACCTCGGGGGGACGGCGACGTTTCTCAACCTGGCCGAGGGGCAGGGGACCGTGACGGTCGAGAGCAAGACCAACTTCCTGCGCACCGTCCCCCTGGGCGACACCGCGCGGGCCGAGACGACACCGCTGCACAAGGGCCGCAGCACGATGATCTGGCAGACCCGGATCACCCGCGGCGACGGCCAGCTTGCGGCGCTGGTGATCCAGACGCAGATGGTGCTTGCGCCGCGGGGCGGCTGAGGCGGCCCGCGGGCTCCGGGCGGCCGGTCAGCCCCTTGCGGGCCCCGCCACCACGCCCGCGTCCATCAGGCGACCGATCTCGGCCGACGGCAGGCGCAGGACATCGGCCAGGATCGCTTCGGTATGCTGGCCCAGCACGGGGGCGGGGGCCGGCCCGGGCCGCCCGCTGGCTGAAAACGCCAGCGGCGAGGCGGGCACCGGATAGGCGCCGATGCCGGGTTGCTCGATCACCTCGAACATCGGGTTGTCGGGGCCAAGGTCGGGGTCCTCGGACAGCGCCTGGGCAAAGCTCCGGAACTCCGACCAGGTCAGGCCGGCGGCATCGAAATCGGCGGCGAAATCGGCCAGCCGACGGGCGGCGAACCACGGCCGCAACACCTCCGAGATGGCGTGGCGGTGGGTGAAGCGCGCCCCCTCGTCGCCCAGATCCACGCCGAGACGCTCTGCCAGTGCGGTCATCTCCCCGGCGGTGCCGGTGGCCTTGACCAGGCCCTTCCACTGGCGCGCGGTCAGCCCGATCACCATCACCCGGCGCCCGTCGGCGGTCATGAAATCCTGCCCGTACGCGCCATAAAGGGCGTTGCCGTATTTCGGGCGGTCGACACCGTTCACCGCCACCTCGCCGATGATGCCCAGATTGCCCAGCATCGCGCCCGCCACGTCCTTGAGCGACAGCTCCACCAGCTGCCCCGCGCCGGTGCGCAGGCGGTGACGCTCGGCCGCCAGCAGCCCGTTCACCACCATCTGCCCCGCAATGCAGTCCCAGGCCGGCAGCACATGGGCGACCGGGTCGGACGACCCCTCGGGCCCGGTGGCCATGGGAAAGCCCATCGACGGGTTGACGGTGTAGTCCACCGCAGGCCCCCCCGCCCGCGTGCCCGACAGCGACACCACGATCACATCGGCGCGCCGCGCGGCCAGCGCGTCATACGACAGCGGCGCGCGCTGCCCGAGGTTCGTCAGATAGCAGCCGCTGGCGGTGTCGCAGATCAGCTCCGCCACCAGCTCCTGCCCGCGCGGGTCCGACAGGTTGACCGCGAACGACCGCTTGCCCTTGTTCAGCCCGGCCCAGAACAGGCTGTGCCCGTCCGCCGTCACCGGCCAGCGGCCCGAATCGAGGCCCCCGCCGATCCGGTCGAAGCGGATCACATCCGCCCCCATCTGCGCCAGCGTCATCCCCGCCAGCGGCACCGCCACAAAGGCCGAGCCCTCGACCACCCGCAGCCCGTCCAGAACACCGGCCATCACGCGCCTCCCTGTTCCCAGACCACCTGGGTCTGCATGCATTGAACGCCGTCCGCCGTGGCGGTGCACAGCGCGGTGGTGCCCTCGACCTCGGCCTCGGCCAGGATGCGCGGGGTGTCCATCAGCAGAAGCGGGCGCACGCCGCGGTGGGTGAAGGCCGCGACCGCGCGGCCGGGATTGTGCCGCCGGGCGGCCTGCATCATCAGCATCGCCTGTAACGGGCCGTGGACCACCAGCGCGGGGTGGACAGGGTGTGGCCGACGGTGACGAAGACCATCCGGCCCGCGGCGCCGGTCTTGTCCGCGACCTTCAGGATTTCCGAGCGGCGGTGCAGCGCCTCTCCCAGCCGCGGCGCGTCGCCGACGAAGCGCACGCGCCCGCCCGCCCACATGCGCCGTTCCAGCGGCACCGGCGGCAGGAACCCGCCGCGCGCCGGATGGCCGTCGGGGCCAAGGCCGTCCATCGGGGCGATGGGCGCGAACCCCATCCAGTGCCACAGCGGCGGCAGCGGGTCGCCGGGGGCAAAGTCCCCGGGGCCGCAGGGCTGCCCGCCCAGGGTGGCCGCCATCCCGCGCGCTTGGCGTGGGGTGATGACGTCGGTGTCTTCCTCCACCCGGCCGACCCACGCGGCGAATTCACTGTTCATTCCTGTCTCCCGACTCACGCGTGGCGCAACATCGTTGCGCTGCGTTGCGGCGTCAAGCCCGCGCGGGCTGCGCATCGGGGCCGGCTGCGCGCGCGCGGGCCAGCGCGGCCATCCGCGCATGGGCCGAGATCGTGCGCGCATCCAGCGTCACGGCGTGCAGGAACCGGTTTTCGCGCAGCGACAGCCGGTGCAGGCAGCGCTCCGTCAGCTTGCCCGCGCCGTGGAAGTCGTCGAACAGCCCCTCCGTCACCATCGCGCGCTCCTGCGCATCGAGGGCCACGACGGGCGCCCCCTCCACCTCGGTCTGGACCGAGATCACCGTCAGTGGCGGCACCGGGGCCATGGGCGATTGCTCGACCACCAGCGTGATCTCGCCGTCCGCCATGTCGCGGCCCGCGGCCAGCCGCGTGAGGACCGCCCGCGCGCGGCTTTCCAACAGGTCGCGGCGGCGCGCGACCTCGTCCTCGGGCAGCAGGCGGCGGCGCCGGTCGGGGTCCGAGATCGACAGCACGTTGCCCTCGATGAAGTTGATGAACAGGAACATCAGCAGCGGCGCCCCCGAGATCGGCAGCGCCAGATCCGGCCAGATCAGGATGGCCGCCGGGAACGGCGACAGCGCGAAGCTGTAGCGCAGCAGTGGATACTCCAGCGCCAGCCGCCACCAGATCCGGTCCAGCATCAGCCGCGCAGGGAACACGCTGCGCAACCCCGTGAGGATCTTGCGCGGCGGGCTGCCGCCCAGCAGCGCGCGCGGATTGCTGACCGTGTCGGGCGTCACCACAAAGATCACCGCGCGCCTCCGTCGTTGCATGCCGGCAGACAGATAACGGTGCACCCGCCGCTGTCGAGGGGGGCCGCGCATCGGCGCCGCCGTGTCGATTTGCTATTGACGCCCCCCGCGGCGGTCTCTAGGACGCCTCTCAACGCGGTTGTAGCTCAGTTGGTTAGAGTACCGGCCTGTCACGCCGGGGGTCGCGGGTTCGAGCCCCGTCAACCGCGCCACCTTCCCCCCCCACGAATGAACCTGCTCGACCGGCCCTGCCGGACCGGTCGGCGTCGCCCCTCAGTGGGCCGGGGCGGCCACGGCATCCAGCAGGGTGCGCCCGCCGTCCACCGTCAGCACCTGCCCCGTCAGGAACCCGGCCGCATCCGAGGCGAGGAATTGCGCGGCCTCGGCCACTTCGGACGGGGCGGCGATGCGGCCCAGCGGCGTGTGGTTGCGGATCTCGGAGCGCCAGTCGGCGTTGTCGCGGATCTGCTCGCGCAGGCTCGCGCTCATCACGCTGCCAAAGGCGACCGAGTTCACCCGGATGTGGTGGGGCGCCAGCGCCAGCGCCAGGCTGCGCGTCATCTGGTCCACCGCCGCCGAGGCGATGGAAAACCCCATCAGCTCCGGCTGGCTGCACTGCGCGGCGATCGACGACAGATTGACGATGGCGCCATGCGCGCGGACGTCCTCGGGGGCGCTTTCGGCCTGGGCGATCATGCGGCGGGCCACGGCCTGTGCCAGACGCAGACTGGCGAACAGGTTCTGCTCCAGCATCACCGACACGCTGTCGTCGTCGGGTGCCAGCGGGTCGGTGGTCATGCACTGGCGCGAGGCGTTCACCAGAATGTCGATGCGGTCGAACGCGTCGATGGTGGCCGACAGCAGATTCGCCACCGTCAGCCGCTCGCGCAGGTCGCCGCCGAAGAACCGCACGGTGTCGTGTTTTTCCGACAGCGCGCCGACCTCGGCCTCCAGCGCGTCCTCGTCCATGTCGGCGAACATCACATTGGCGCCCTGGTCGGCGAAGTGCCGGGCGATGGCCTGTCCCAGCCCATGCGCGGCGCCGGTGACGATGGCGGTACGGCCTTCGATGGAGAAGCTCATGCGCTCGACCTTTCGGGTGTGGAAATCAGGCGGGGCGACGCCCGCCCGCGCGCCGCGGACTGCGGGCGTGGAACAACTTGTAGGCGGGGGTGCCGGGGTGTTCGGTCACCTCGCGGAAGGTCGCCGCCAGCGCGGCCTCATAGGGCAGATGGCGGTTGGCGACCATCCACAATGACCCGTGCGGCGCAAGCATCCGTGCGGCGGCCGCGATGAAGGCCGTGCCCAGCGCCGGGTCGCCCGCGCGTCCCGGGTGGAACGGCGGGTTCATCACCACGGTGTCGAACGGCGCATCGGGCTGGAACGCGGTGGCGTCGGCCCAGTGCACCCGCACCCGCGCATCGTCCAGGTTGTCGCGCGCGCAGGCCACGGCCGCCAGATCGGCCTCCACCAGATCGAGGCCCGAGACCCCGTCGCGCGTCAGCACCTGCGCGCCCAGCCAGCCCCAGCCCGCCCCCAGATCGGCCACCCGCCCGGGCAGCCGCGCCGGAAGCGCCCCGGCCAGCAGCCGCGACCCCGGGTCCGGCCCGTCGGCGGAAAACACCCCCGGCCGCGTCACGAACCCGTCCGCCAGCCGCCGCGGCCCGGCGTGCCAGTCGGCAAAGGCCGCGTGCGCCGCGCCGTCCAGCGCGAACAGCTTGCCGTGCGCCTTGATCACCGGATCACCCGTGCCGGCCCGCGTGCGGGCCGCGCGCAGGATGGCGTCGATGCCGTCGGTCTTCTGCCCGTCCACGAGGACCTTGCCGTCGGTACAGGCCAGCGCCTGCGCCACCAGGTCCTGCGCCGCGGCGCGGGCGCGCGGCAGGCACACCAGCGACAGCGCGTACCGCCCCTCGGGGGCGGTTCGCACCACGAGGCCGCGCGCGGCAAAGGCGTCATGGTCGGGCCGGAAGCCGGTGATCACCTCCACCGCCGGGCCGAGGGCCGACAGATCCGCGCCGGCGCGCGGGCCAAAGGCGGCGGTGCGCCCGGAGGGCGGCGTCTCGAGCGCAAGGGAAAGGCGCGCGGCGCGCGGATCGGGGACTGACATGGCGACGGGGCGCGGGGGGTGGCGCGCCTATTCCTTTTCCATGGTGCACTGCAACGGGTGCTGGTGGCGCCGGGCGAAATCCATCACCTGCGCGACCTTGGTCTCGGCGACCTCGAACGAGAACACGCCGACGACGGCGACGCCCTTCTTGTGCACCGTCAGCATCAGGTCGAACGCCTGCGCATGGGTCATGCCGAAGAATCGCTCCAGCACATGCACGACGAACTCCATCGGGGTGTAGTCGTCGTTGAGCAGCAGCACCTTGTACAGCGGCGGGCGCTGCGTGCGCGCGCGCGGTTTCGTCAGGACGCCGGTGTCGTCGCCCCGGCGCGGGCCGTCGTCGTCGGAACCTTTGTCCGACAGCGCCGGGGCCTGGGGCCGGTCAGAGCGATGGGCAGCCAAGGGATCACCTGTGGTCGGGGCGGTTGCGGTCTGGTCCTGTCCGTGACCGTTGAGTATAGCAATGAATTGCCCAGTGGAAAGAGCCGAGCCCGATCTGCCCATGCGCGCCCCCCTCCGGATCATCGGTTTCGACGCGGACGACACGCTGTGGCACAACGCACGGTTCTTTCGCCTGACGCAGGAGCGCCTTGGCGACCTGCTGGCCCCGCACATGGGGCCGCAGCTGGGGCCGGTGGACCTGGAGGCGCGGCTGCTGGCGGCCGAGCGGCGCAACCTGGGACGGTATGGCTTTGGCGTGAAGGGCTTTACCCTGTCGATGATCGAGACCGCGATCGAGGTCACCGACGCTCAGGTCCCCGCCAGCGTCATCGCCGATCTGCTGGAGGCCGGGCGCGAGATGCTCGATCACCCGATCGAGCTTCTGCCCCATGCCCGCGCCGCGGTGCAGGCCGCCGCCGGGCACGCCCGCGTGGTGCTGATCACCAAGGGCGACCTGCTGCACCAGGAGCGCAAGCTGGCCCAGTCGGGCTTGGGCGATCTGTTCGACGCCGTGGAGATCGTGTCGGAGAAGACCCCGGCGGTCTATGCCCGCGTCTTTGGCCGCCACGGCGGGGCCGAGGCCGGGCTGATGGTGGGCGATTCGATGCGGTCGGACGTGGTGGCGGCGATCGAGGCGGGGGCGTGGGGGGTGCATGTGCCCCACGGCACCCCCTGGGCGATCGAGCAGGCCGCAACGCCCGCCACCCATCCGAGGTTCCGCACGCTGCCCGATCTGTCCGGTCTGCACCCGCTTCTGATGCGAATCGCCGGTGGGTGATGCGCTTGTGCATCGGATCAACTTTGACGGCAAAGCCTCTGACCGGAAGATTGTTTTCCTGTTAACCCCGCTGTGCTAGCGTGAGCGCGTCGCAGCTGGACAGCCAAGATCCGGATCGACCAAAGAGGCAGGAAAAGTGGGGCGGGGTCGTGCAGATTTCACGGGGTATGTGGCTGCGCCAGCGGGCGGTTTGCGCGGTCGCGGTGGTGATTGTGGCGCTGATGATGCCGGCGGTGGCGCGCGCGGCGCCGCATGCGTCGGTGGTGATGGACATGCGCTCGGGCGAGATCCTGTTTGCGCGCAACCATGACACGCGGCTGCATCCGGCCTCGCTGACCAAGATGATGACCCTCTACATCGCGTTCGAGGCGATCCGGAACGGCGAAATCACCCTCGACACCCCGGTGCGGATCAGCGCCAACGCCGCCGGGCAGCCCTGTGTCTGCCTTGGGGTGCGGGCGGGTCAGACGATCGCGCTGCGCTACCTGATTCGCGCCGCCGCGGTGCGGTCGGGCAACGACGCCGCCACCGCCATCGGCGAGGCGATCTCGGGCTCCGAATCCGCCTTCATCGCCCGCATGAACCGCACCGCCCAGGCGCTGGGCATGACCAACACCACCTTCCGCAACGCCCATGGCCTGACGGCGGCGGGGCATCTGTCCACCGCGCGCGACATGACCACGCTGGGCCGTCAGCTGTTCTTCGACTTCCCCGAATACTACAACCTGTTCTCGCGCCGGTCGGCCGATGCGGGGGTGACGACGGTGAACAACACCAACCGCGCGTTCCTCAACAGCTATGCCGGGGCGGACGGGATCAAGACCGGGTTCACCCGGGCGGCGGGGTTCAACCTGACCGCCTCGGCCGAGCGTGGCAGCCGCCGCATCATCGTGACGCTGTTCGGCGGCGCCTCGGTGCCCGATCGCACCCGTCGCGTGACCGAACTGATGGACATCGGCTTTGCCCGCGCACCGGCGAATGCGCCACTGCGGCCGCCCTCGGCGCCGAACTATGGCGACCGTCCCCCGGCCGGCGTGGCCATGGCGGCGGTTCAGAGCCGGCAGACCGCGGTGCGCCGCAGCCCGCTGCCGCCGCTGCGCCCGGCCCCCGTGGCGCCCGAGCTCGCGCTTGCCGACCTGGAGGCGGGAATCGCCGCCGCCGTGGCCAGCGCCAGCGCCGCAGCCATCGGCGTGCAGACTGCCGCCTCCGGGACCGGCCGCACCACACAGGACGCGGCCATCCTGCCGCCCGGCATGCGCCCGCCCGAGCGTCCGGATGTTGACCCCGCCGATCTGCCCTTTGCCGTGGCCGGGACGGCCGCCCTCGACAGTCCGGCCGCCGCCGCCGCGGAAACCGCCGAGGCTCTCGCCGCCGTCGTGCCGCCGCCGCGCCCCGACGACGCGGTCCTGCCGGACCGGTCGGTTGCGGAGTCGCTCGTCGGCGCCGTCGCCGAGGCGCGGGCGCCCCGGGTCATCGGCGCGGACCCGACCGACGAGCGGCCGTTCGCGATCGCGACGTCCGGATCGGGCGGGGCGCCGGGCGCGGTGCCGTTCGCCGTGGTGTCACCCGATGCGGTGCCAGCGCCGTCCCCCTCCGAGGGTCCGACCTCGGCCGGGGCCATCGCCGCGCTGTCACCGCCCGCCTCTGCTCCCGCGTCTGCTCCCGCGTCTGCCGCGCCCGCGACGGTACCCGCGCCCGAGGCCCGTGTGGCTGCGGTGTCGGACCCCGCGCCATCCTCCCGGCCCGCGCCCCTGCGCGCCGCCAGGGCCGACGCCCCGCCCGAGGCCAATCCGCTGGTGGTGCTGACCTACAATGCCGCTTCGGATGCGCCGCCGCCGGGCCTTGCGCGGCTGCTGGACACCGGGCGGGCCACGCCGGTTACGGCGCAGGCCCCCGGCGCCCCGACCCCGGCCGAGGAGCTGGTCCTCAGCCAGCTGTCGACGTCGGATGCGCGGCTTTGGGGGATCACCATCGGCCGCTTCGGCACCCGTGACGGCGCCGAGCGCGCCCTGATGCGCGCGGCGCTGGCGGAATTGTCCAGCTTCGACGGGGCGCTGCGCCGGGTCCAGCGCGGCTCGGGCGGGTTCGATGCGACCTTTGTCGGGCTGAGCGAGGTCGAGGCCCGCATGGCCTGCGACCGGCTGCTGGCCCATGACCGGAGCTGCACGCCGATCACCCCGTGAGCGCGCCAAGTGGCCGCCCCCGGGCCTGCCGGGTTGTCTGACGCCGACGGTCTGGCCCCGGACTGTCGGGCCCCGGACTGTCGGGCCAGGGCCGGTGCTTCCGGACTGTCCGGGCCGGCGGCGTCAGCCGCCCACGAAGGGGGCGTCCGGGCCCCACAATTCCCGCACACGGTCGTCGCGCCCGCATGCGGCACGGTACAGCTTGTAGGCCTGCGCCTTGGTCTGCGGCCCGAAGCGGGTCACCACAAGGCGCGTGCTGCGGTGGTAGCCCTGATGATACGCCTCGGCGTGCCAGAACGGCATCGCCGCGCGGATCGGCGTGACCACGGGCGTGCCCAGCTCGGCGCTCGCGGCGGTTGCCGCGGCTTCGGCGCTGGCGCGCTGGGCGTCGTCGGTCACGAAGATGGCGGTGGTGTAGTGGTCGCCCCGGTCACAGAACTGCCCGCCCGCGTCCAGCGGATCGATCGAGCGGAAGAACAGGTGCAGGATCTGGTCATAGCTGATGACGCCGGGGTCAAACGTGATCTGCGCGGCCTCCAGATGCCCGGTGCCGCCGCGCACGACCTGGTTGTAGCTCGGCGCCTCCACCGTGCCGCCGGTGAAACCGACGGTGACGTCGATCACACCCTCCACGCGGTGAAAGTCGCTTTCGACGCACCAGAAGCAACCGCCCGCGACGATGGCGGTCCGGGTATCGCCGGATTGTGCCATGGCCGGCGGTGCCAGCGTCGCCAGCATGCCCGCCGCAAGCACCCCCAGTGTCAGTGTCCGTCGCGTCGTGGTCATGGTTCCGTCCCCTCTTGCGCGGGCGCACCGCTCTGCCCTCAGGATGTGGGGCGCGCGCGCCCGCGGCAAGTCACGCAGCGGTGAGGGGCGTCCACACCGCTGCGATACCCCGGCGGGCGCGGTGCTGTGCGGCCTGCGACGGTGCGGGGCTGTTGCAGCGCGCGGCGCGGGGCCCTAGGGTCGCCGCGCGCGCTCAGGGGAGGGACAGATGAGCACCACCTACGGTTTCGACACGCTCCAGATCCATGCCGGTGCCCGGCCCGATCCGGCCACGGGCGCGCGGCAGACGCCGATCTATCAGACCACGGCCTATGTGTTCCGCGACGCCGACCACGCGGCCGCGCTGTTCAACCTGCAGGAGGTGGGCTTCATCTATTCCCGCCTGACGAACCCCACCATCGCGGTGCTGCAGGAACGCATGGCGACGCTGGAGGGGGGCGCGGGCGCGGTGTGCTGTTCGTCCGGGCACGGCGCGCAGATCATGGCGCTGTTTCCGCTGATGGAGCCGGGGCGCAACGTCGTCGCCTCGACCCGGTTGTACGGCGGCACGGTCACGCAGTTCAGCCACACGATCCGCCGCTTCGGCTGGTCCGCGAAGTTCGTCGACTTCGACGACACCGACGCGGTGGCCGCGGCGATCGACGACGATACCCGCGCGGTGTTCTGCGAATCGATCTCCAACCCCGGCGGCTACATCACCGATCTGGATGCCATCGCCGCGATTGCCGACCGCGCGGGCGTGCCGCTGATCGTCGACAACACTTCGGCCACGCCGTATCTGTGCCGCCCGATCGAGCATGGCGCGACGCTGGTGGTGAACTCGCTGACCAAGTTCCTGACCGGCAACGGCACGGTGGTGGGCGGTTGCGTGGTCGATTCGGGCCGCTTCGACTGGTCGGCCTCGGACAAGTTCCCGTCGCTGTCGGCGCCCGAGCCCGCGTACCACGGGCTCAAGTTCCACGAGACGTTCGGGCCGCTGGCGTTCACCTTCCACTCCATCGCGGTGGGGCTGCGCGATCTGGGCATGACGCTGAACCCGCAGGCCGCGCATTACACGCTGATGGGGATCGAGACGCTGAGCCTGCGGATGCAGCGCCATTGCGAAAACGCGGTCAAGGTGGCGACCTGGCTGGAGAACGACCCCCGCATCGCGGCCGTGACCTATGCCGGGCTGCCGTCCTCGCCGTGGCACCACCGGGTGGAGCGGATCTGCCCCAGGGGCGCGGGTGGGCTGTTCACCTTTGCGCTGAAGGGGGGCTATGATACCTGCATGAAGCTGATCGACAATGTCGAGATCTTCAGCCATGTGGCCAACCTCGGCGATACCAGGTCGCTGATCATCCACTCGGCCTCCACCACCCACCGGCAGCTGACGCCGGAACAGCAGACCGCCGCGGGGGCCGGGCCGGACGTCGTGCGCGTTTCCATCGGGACCGAGGATGCCGACGACCTGATCGCCGATCTGGACCAGGCGCTGGCCAAGGCGGCTGGCTGAGCCTGTCCCCGGCACGGTTCGACCGTGCCGGGGGCTTGCACCCGGACCGCGCAACGGTGACACTGAGTCGCGAAGGAGCCCGTGATGATCGAGATCAGCCCGCAGAAAGTCGTCCATGTCATCTTTCAGGCGCGCCGCGAGCGGGGCGCCCAGGGGCCGTTGCGGGCCTTCATCGAGGGGTTGAACGAAGATGAGCAGGCGCATCTGACCGCCATCGCCTGGATCGGCCGCGGCGCGTTCGAGGCCGACGACTTCGCCGAGGCCGTCGCCACCGCGTTCTCCGAGAAAAGCACCCCCACGGCGGATTACCTGATGGGCATGCCGCATCTGTCGGAAAACCTGGAGGCCGGGCTGGACGCGCTCGACATCGACGTCAGCGATGTCGAGGAGGATTTCCTCTAGACCCTATGATCGCGGTGTGAGCTGACCTGTGTCGGCGGCCTCCCAGGGTTGCGCCCGGTTGGCGGGTCCCGCGCCTGATGAGCGGCGGAGGGATCGGATGCAGGGTGGCCCGTTCATGGGGCTCGATGTCCACAAGGCGACGCCTGCGGAAGCCCCCTGTTGGGCAAGCGCAACCTTCGGTCTTTCGGCGGGGTCTTCGATCCGACGCGTGCCCAGCCTCTGAGCACGGCCCTGGATGACGCCACGGGTGGGTCATGCCGTTGGGAGGGCTGCTCGCATCGGTTCTGAGAGCTGCAAGCGCGCGAGCCCCGGGGCTGACTCGCCCGCCTTGAACGTCGAAATCCGTGTCGCATGATCCTCGTCGGTCGTTCTGTCGAACCTATCGAGGTCTGGTGCGACCGCCGCGACGGCACAGGCGGTGACAGGGCCGACCCCGGGGATGGCGCAGTGCCCGAGCAGCTGCGCATCGGTCCTCGAGGCCGCCTCGCAAGCCGCGCGATCACCTCCGTCAGCCGCGCAATCTGCTCGAGATGGATCGTCCCCATCTCCAGCACCACGACGGGCAGAGCGCCGGTCTCGTCGGCCAACGCGCTCTCGGGCACCTTCATGCGCGCCGGTCCCTTTGGCGCCACCAGCCCGAACCCGGCCAGATGCCCCTGCAGCACGTTGAGGAGCTGTGTGCGCTGCCGCACCAGACACTGATGCGTCCGGAACGGTCGTCCATCAGGGCGCCATCGGTTCAAGTTCGATGGACAACGCGCGGCCTTGCGTCCCTGCACTTTTCACCGCCACGAACCGCATGGTCGGGCGCGAGGCCGCCTCCGCGATGGCTCTGGCATCCGCCTTGTCGTTCGGCGGGAAAGCGACTCACTGGATCGGCTTCTTCTCCGCCTCACTCTGCCGTTTGGCGAAAGGCTTCACATATGCTGCCGGCATCCGGCGCACCTCGTGGCCGTGGGACTGCGCCATGCGGCCCCAGCGAGGCGACGTGGCGCAGGCCTCCATCGCGACCACGCGGGTCGGCTGTTCTGCCAATCGTGTCATCAGAAGGGCCTGCGATGGCACCCGGTTGTATGGACCCGCCCCATCCGGTCCGATTGCGCAGACGTGGAAGCTGCCCTTCGCCAGGTCGATCGCCAGCATCCCGCCGGTCGTCGTCATCGATGTGCCCTCCAGTGTATCTGCGGAACCATCATCGCACACGAGAGGCCGCTGGGGGGGGCATCCACCGCATCGGTTCCTGAGGGCCTCCACCTCTGCTTCCATGATCCGCTCGGAGCCGTTGCGCGACGAAAAGGGCTCCGCGCGCGGCCTCCTGCTACACCACCACCAGGGACACAGCCGTCGACTTTGCCTGCCGGTCTGCAGCATGGCCCCAGATCCGTAGCAGGCGCGCCATCTCGGGGGCGTCGGGGCGGGTCATCTGTTCGGCCGCGGCCTGCATCGCGGCCATGTCGGCATCGCTCAGGTGCCACGACATGGACGCGTCCGTGTCGCAGGTGAAGGTCACGATATCGACGAAGTCGCGCCCGGCCTGCTGCCACTGCCCCGGCGGGATGGCCGGATCACGGGCCGCCCGCGCCGCGCCATAAAGCTCACGCGTGAGGCGCAGCTGTTCGCGGTTGCGAAAGGTCTGGGACGAACCACGCGCGTTGAACATCGCCTCCACCGGGCTGGTCAGCCACCAGAACAGGCGTGGCAATGGCGCCGTCGGCACGGTCGTCGGCTGGTCGGGGAATGCCCGCAGCGCGATCACCAGCACGCCCGAGCAGTTCTCGATCACCCAGTCGCGCACCGCATCGGCGTTCAGCAGCCCGGTGACCACGTCGATGCCATAGTTGTCGTAGTACCCCGCATCGACCACCCGCCGGTGCGGCTTGCACGGCAGCGACACCGCCGGCAGCACATAGGGGAATGTCGCCGACAGCCGCGCGGCGGTGGCGATCGTCAGCCCCGCGCCACCGTCCGTTCCGGTACGGCCATAGGCGTCGGGCAGGATGCGGAACAGTTCGGCCGAATGCTCGTCGGCATCCGAGCGGCCGTCGGCGTTGTGATAGTGGGTCCGGAAGTCGGCCAGCCGCAGGTTGGAGATGAACGCCGGTGCCCCGCTCTCGACCAGCATGGGCGAGAAGATCAGCGAGGGGCGCAGGCCGTCCGCCTCCTGCTCGCGGACATCGTGAAACGGGATCGACAGGGTGCGCCACTGCGCCTCCAGCACGCGGCCGCGGTCGCGGGTGGTGGCCCAGGGTGAGAACATCCCCCCGAGGTCGCGCAGCAGCTGCCAAGCCACCGCCGACAGGCTGTCGCGCGGGATGCGCACGCGGTGGGCGCGCGGGGCGGGCATCCCCGGCGGCATGGTGGGCGGGTCCTGCGCCTGGAAGCTGTCGATGTCGGCCTCCAGCATCCCCACCAGCGTGCCGGGGTCCGCACCGGTGGCATGGCGCGCGGCCAGCTCGGCCACATAGCCGCCGGTGACCATCCCCCCCGAGGCTCCGGCGATGACCCGCACCGCGTCCACCAAGCCGTCGAGCCGCGCCGTCTCCGGCGCGTCCGCCGGTGCGAACCGCCCGTCGCGGCGGAACAGCGCATCCAGCACCGCCGCCGTCCAGAACGTCGCGCGATAGCCGCCCCCCGACAGCGCCAGCAGCACCAGGCGGGGCTTGTCCGGCGTGCCCTCGTGCCGGGCGCGCCACGCCTCCAGCGCGGCCTCGGGCGCGATCAGGGGCGCGGCGGGCAGGTCGGGCTCGGGGTGGGGTTCGTTGGGGCGGATGGGCGCGCCGTAGCGCGCCGCCGGAATGCCCGGAATGGTCTGGCGGAACGGCACCAGCCGGCGCACCAGCAGCCCGCCGCCCAGAATTACCGCGATCACCAGCAACAGCACCGGTATCTGCGCCAGAAGCGCCACCGCCGTCGTCAGCACGATCAGCAGCATGAACCAGGCGGCCCCCGTCTGGACCCACAGCCGTATCGCCCCGACCATCGCCAGCAGCGCAAGCACCAGCGCGACCGCCGCAGGTCCCCACCCGCCGGTCCCCGACAGCGCCATGACCTGCGCCACGCCCACCGCCGCCGCGCCGGATCGCGGGGCTTCTGGTGGGCGGCGC
>NZ_NHSD01000274.1 GCF_016653255.1 Rhodobaculum claviforme | reverse complement strand
ACCACCCCCGCCAGCCCATGCACCGCGCCCAGCCCCGCGTTGGCCAGCGCGATCCCGCTGGCCATGCTGGCATAGGCCAGCCGGTCGCGGGCGGCGGGGTCCTCGGCCTCCATCAGGCGGTGCAGGGCGCCCAGTGCGGGCGCGATGGCGCCCTGGCACAGCGCGTCGGTGAACGGGTTGGCGCGCGGCGACAGATACGGCTCGATCAACTGCGTGATGGCGTCGAGGCCGGAGGCCAGCGTCACCCCCGCCGGGCAGCTGTCGGTCAGGGCGGGATCGACGATCACCAGATCCGCGATCATCCGCGCGTCGCGCAACGAGACCTTGCGGGCGTGCGCCTCCACCGTGATGACGGCGTTGCGGGTGACCTCGGCGCCGGTGCCCGACGTGGTCGGCAGTGCGACAAAGGGCAGGGGGGCGGCCTCCAGCGGGCGGCCTTCGCCCACCACCTCCAGATGCGCCAGCGGCGGGCGGGTCGCGGGCAGCAGCGCCGCCACCGCCTTGGCCAGGTCGATGGCCGAGCCGCCGCCGATGCCCACCACCGCCGCGGGCGGGTCGGCGCGGTGGGCGGCCAGCAGCGCCTCCAGCGCCGACAGGCCCGGCTCGCCCCGCGCGACAGCCTGCGTCACCGTGCAGCCCCGGGCGCGCAGATCCTCGGCCAGCGTGTCGGCCCGCCCGACCGAGGCGCTGCGCACGATCAGCACACGGGCGCCGAATCGCGCGATCTCCTCGGCGGCCGTGGCGGCCGAGCCGCGCCCGAAGATCACCCGCGCGGGCAACGCCAGCGCAAACCCGGCGATCGCGGCCGCAGGCGGGGTGGCGAAGCTGTCCATGGTGGTTTCCCTGTGCTCGCCCCTCCGGAGGGGCGTTCCTTCTGGCGCCGCCCCGGCGGCCGGTGGGGCGGCGGCGTGGCGCGCGCGGGGGCGTCGATACCGGCGCATGGGCGGAACGGAAACCGGCGAAGCGGTGCCCGCACCGCTTCGCCGGGTCGAAGGCCGGGGCCGGGATCACCGGCCCCATGGCCGCATCAGTCGGTCCAGCGGCGGATCAGCTCCTCATAGGCGACGGTCATGGGCGCGCCGCGCTCGTCCTCCAGCGCGGGCCAGGGGGCGCCGGGCTGGGCCATCCAGTGCTCCGCGTCCATCGTCTCGTTCAGGCGCGGGCCGAACTCTCCCTGCACGCCGGCGCGCTCCAGCCGGGCCATCACCTCTTCCTGCTGGGCGCACAGCGCGTCCAGCGCCTCCTGTGCGGTGCGCGCCCCCGACGAGGCATCGCCGATGTTCTGCCACCACAGCTGCGCCAGGCGCGGGTAATCCGGCACGTTGAAGCCGGTGTCGGTCCACAGATCCCGCTCGGGCGAGCGGTAGAACTCCACCAGCCCGCCCAGGCGCGGCGCGCGCTCGGTGAAGCTGTCGTGGTTGATGGTGGATTCGCGGATGAAGGTCAGCCCGTAGTGCGACTTGGCCACATCCACCGTCTTGGACGCGATGAACTGCGCATAGAGCCACGCGGCCTGTGCCCGGTCCACCGGGGTCGACTGCATCAGCGTGGCCGAACCCACGTCCTGGTAGCCGACCTTCATGCCCTCCTGCCAGTAGGCGCCGTGCGGCGAGGGGGCCATGCGCCAGCGCGGCGTGCCGTCCTCGTTCACCACCGGCAGGCCGTCGGCGACCATGTCGGCGGTAAAGGCGGTGTACCAGAAGATCTGCTGGGCGATGTTGCCCTGCGCCGGCACCGGCCCGGATTCCGAGAAGTTCATGCCGGCCGCGGTGGCCGGGGCATAGTTGTTCAGCCAGTCGACGTACTTCTCGATCGAATAGACCGCCGCGGGGCTGTTGGTGGCCCCGCCGCGCGCCATGCACGACCCGACCGGGCGGAAATTCTCGTCCACGCGGATGCCCCATTCGTCCACCGGCACGCCATTGGGCAGGCCCAGGTCGGACGCCCCGGCCATCGACAGCCAGGCATCGGTGAAGCGCCAGCCGAGGCTGGGGTCGCGCCGGCCATAGTCCATGTGGCCATAGACGGTCTGGCCGTCGATCTCGCGGCCGGTGAAGAAGGCGGCGATGTCCTCGTAGGCGGCCCAGTTCACCGGGACGCCCAGCTCGTAGCCGTATTCCTCCTGGAACTCGGCCATGATCTCGGGGTCGGTGAACCAGTCGTGGCGGAACCAGTAGAGGTTGGCGAACTGCTGCACGGGCAGCTGATAGAGCTTGTCGTCGGGCCCGGTGGCCATGGACAGCCCGATGAAGTCGTCGAGGTCGAGGCCCGGATTGGTGACGGAGGCGCCCTCGCCCGCCATCCAGTCGGTCAGGTTGCGCACCTGCTGGTAGCGCCAGTGGGTGCCGATCAGGTCGGCGTCGTTGATGTACATGTCGAAGACGTTTTCGCCGGTCTGCATCTGGGTTTGCAGACGCTCGACCACGTCGCCCTCGGAGATCAGCGTGTGGGTGACGTTGATGCCGGTCATCGCGCTGAAGGCGGGCGCCAGCACGCGGGCTTCCCATTCATGGGTGGTCAGGGTCTCCGAGACCACGTTGATGGTCATGCCCTGGAACGGCTCGGCGGCGCCGATGAACCACTCGAGCTCGGCCTCCTGTTCCTCGCGGGTGAGCGCGGACATGTCGCCGATATGCTCGTCCAGGAACGCGCGCGCGGCGTCCATGTCGGCCCAGGCGGCGGTGCCCCCCGTGACCGTGAGCGCCATGGCCAGCGCGGTGGATGTGCAAAGCAGTCGGTTCATGCGAGTTCCTCCCTTGGATTGAACCGGTCTCAGTCCCCGCGCGGCGGGCCGGTCCGGTGGGACCGTCCTCGTGCCCGACACGCGGTCATTCGCGCCCCCTCAGACCCAGCGGAACACCGCCGCGGCCCAGAGCGCGCAAATCCCCAGCGCCCACCATTGCGGCAGGCCGCTCAGCGCCAGCCAGCCCGCGTTGATGAACGCCGACCCCAGCAGCGTGATGAACAGCCGGTCCCCGCGCGTGGTGTCGATGCGCAGGATCCCCCGGCGCGGCGTTTCGGGATACCGGACCCCCAGCACCGTGAAGACGACCAGCAGGCCCGCGATCACCAGAAAGAAGATCGCGGTGGGCGTCGTCCAGGCCATCCATTGCAGGTTCATGGGCGTATCCCCCCTCAGACCCGGCCCAGGGCAAAGCCCTTGGCGATGTAGTTGCGCACGAAATAGATCACGAGCGCGCCGGGGATGATCGTCAGCACACCGGCCGCGCACAGCACCCCCCAGTCCAGCCCCGAGGCCGACACCGTCCGCGTCATGATCGAGGCGATGGGCTGCGCGTTCACCGCCGTCAGCGTGCGCGACAGCAGCAGCTCCACCCAGCTGAACATGAAGCAGAAGAACGCGGCCACCCCGATGCCCGACGCGATCAGCGGCATGAAGATCTTCACGAAGAAGCGCGGAAAGGAGTAGCCGTCGATGTAGGCGGTCTCGTCGATCTCCTTGGGCACGCCGCGCATGAAGCCCTCCAGGATCCACACCGCCAGCGGCACGTTGAACAGCGTGTGCGCCAGCGCCACCGCGATATGCGTGTCGAAGAGCCCCACCGAGGAATAGAGCTGGAAGAACGGCAGCGCGAAGACCGCTGGCGGCGCCATGCGGTTGGTCAGCAGCCAGAAGAACAGGTGCTTGTCGCCCAGGAACCGGTACCGGCTGAAGGCATAGGCCGCCGGCAGCGCCACCGCCAGCGACAGCACCGTGTTCATCACTACATAGGTGATGGAGTTCACATAGCCCATGTACCAGGACCGGTCCGTCAGGATCACCCGGTAGTTGTCCAGCGTCGGGTTCTGCGGCCACAGCGTGAAGGCGCCGAGGATCTCGCGGTTGGTCTGCAGGCTCATCTTGATCAGCCAGTAGATCGGGATGAGCATGAACGCGAGGTAGAGCACCATCACCACATGTCGGGTGCGGATGCGCGGCAGGGTGCGGGCGGCGGGCGCCGCCAGGGTTTCGGTCGTGCTCGCCATCACTTGCCCTCCGCCCGGTCGAGGTTGGTCATCACGGTGTAGAACACCCAGGACACCAGCAGGATCACCAGGAAATACATGATCGAGAACGCGGCCGCCGGTCCAAGGTCGAACTGCCCCAGCGCCATGCGCACAAGGTCGATGGACAGGAACGACGTGGCGCTGCCGGGGCCGCCGCCGGTGACCACGAAGGGCTCGGTGTAGATCATGAAGCTGTCCATGAACCGCAGAAGGATCGCGATCAGCAGCACGCCCTGCATCTTCGGCAGCTCGATGTAGCGAAACACCTTCCAGCGGCTGGCCTGGTCGATGCGGGCGGCCTGGTAATACGCCTGGGGGATGGATTGCAGGCCCGCATAGGCCAGCAGTGCCACCAGCGAGGTCCAGTGCCACACGTCCATCACCACCACCGTGATCCAGGCGTGCACCGGGTTGCGCGCATAGTTCCAGTCGATGCCGAGACCCGCGAGCGTGTGGCCCACCAGCCCGATGTCGGTGCGCCCCAGGATCTGCCAGATCGTGCCGACCACGTTCCACGGGATCAGCAGTGGCAGCGCCATCAGCACCAGGCACACCGACGCCCACACCCCGCGCTTGGGCATGCACAGTGCGATGGCGACCCCCAGCGGGATCTGGATCGCCAGGATGATGGCGGAAAACGCCAGCTGCCGGCCCAGCGCCGCATGCACCCGGTCCGAGGTCAGGACCTGCTCGAACCAGCCCAGCCCCTCCCAGAAGAAGACGTTGTTGCCGAAGCTGTCCTGCACGGCGTAGTTCACCACCGTCATCAGCGGTACCACCGCCGAGAACGCCACAAGGATCAGCACCGGCAGCACGAGGAACCAGGCTTTCTGGTTTGGGGTCTTTTCCATCAGGCGGCCTTTCCGTTGTGGGCGCGCGGCGCCACGCGCCAGTCATCGGCATAGACATTGATGTGGGCGGGATCGAAGACGACGCGGGTCATGTCGGGGCCGATGACCTCGTCCTCGTTGGCGATCATGCTGATGTCGTGGCCCAGCAGATCGGCGCGGATGATCTTGTGGCGGCCCACGTCCTCGATCCGGCGCACGATGACAGGCAGTCCGCCCTCGTCGCTCAGCCGCGAGAATTCGGGGCGGATGCCGATGGCGACGCGCCCGGCCACCGGGCCATAGGCGTGGCCCAGGGGCACCGGCATGCCGCCGACGACGGCGCGATCGCCCGTGATCTCGGCGGGCAGCAGGTTCATGCCGGGCGAGCCGATGAAATAGCCGACAAAGGTGTGGGCGGGGGTCTCGAACAGCTCCTGCGGGGTGCCGATCTGGACCACGCGGCCCTCGTGCATCACCACGACCTTGTCGGCGAAGGTCAGCGCCTCGGTCTGGTCGTGGGTGACGTAGATCATGGTGTGGCCGAAATCGTGGTGCAGCTTCTTCAGCTGCGTGCGCAGCTCCCACTTCATGTGCGGGTCGATCACCGTCAGGGGTTCATCGAACAGCAGCGCGTTGACGTCCTGGCGCACCATCCCGCGCCCGAGGGAGATCTTCTGCTTGGCATCCGCCGTCAGCCCGCGCGCCTTGCGGCCCAGCATGTCCTGCATGCCGATCATGCGGGCGACCTCCTGCACGCGGGCGGCGACATGGGCCTCGTCGTGGCCGCGGTTGCGCAGCGGGAACGCCAGGTTGTCGCGCACGGTCATGGTGTCGTAGACGACCGGGAACTGGAACACTTGGGCGATGTTGCGCTCGGCGGTGGGCAGGTGGGTGACGTCGCGTCCGTCGAACAGGATGCGCCCCCGGCTGGG
The DNA here is from genome assembly GCF_016653255.1 of Rhodobaculum claviforme. GTDB lineage: Bacteria > Pseudomonadota > Alphaproteobacteria > Rhodobacterales > Rhodobacteraceae > Rhodobaculum > Rhodobaculum claviforme. Next base: position 16,287 of record NZ_NHSD01000274.1, on the reverse strand, counting down.
CTGCAACAGCCCCGAGATGATGTTGAGAAGCGTGGATTTCCCGCACCCCGAGGCCCCGAGCAGCGCATAGGCCGCGCCGTCCTCCCACTCGTGGTTAAGCTCCTGGAGCGCGTAGTCCTCGGGCCCGCGCGGCTGCGCGACATAGGAATGCGCAAGGTTGTCGAGTGTGATTCCGGCCATCTCGTCCTCCTCAATGTCGCCCGCGCGCGCTCATCCCCGCTCAGGCCGCCAGCGCATAGGCGGCAGGCGCCACCAGGCGCCCGTCATGGTCGAAGATGTAGACATGCGCGGGGTCCAGATAGACGTTGATCCCGCGCCCCAGCGTCAGCTCGTGCACGCCGTGGATCAGCCCGACCCAGCGGTCGCCGTGGTGATCGAGGTGCACGAAGGTCTCGGACCCCGTCAGCTCGGTCACGACAAGGGTTGCGTGGAACTCCACCGCGTCGGCGGAATGGCGGCCGATCTCCAGGTGGTTGGGCCGGAACCCCGCCAGGTACCGCCCGTCCGGCAGCGCCCCCAGCCGCCCCGTCGCGGGCGCATTGGCGCCCTTGCCGAAGATCAGCCGGCCGCCGCGTTTCTCGATCGACAGGAAGTTCATCGGCGGGTCGGAAAAGACCCGCGCGGTGGTCGCGTCCACCGGCTGGCGATAGACCGTGGGCGTGGGGCCGAACTGGGTGATGCGCCCCTCCCACAGGGTGGCGGTGTTGCCGCCCAGCAGCAGCGCCTCCTCGGGTTCGGTGGTGGCATAGACGAAGATCGCCCCCGAGGCCTCGAAGATGCGCGGGATCTCGAAGCGCATCTCCTCGCGCAGCTTGTAGTCGAGGTTCGCCAGAGGCTCGTCCAGCAGCACCAGCCCTGCGTTCTTGACCAGCGCGCGGGCCAGCGCGCAGCGCTGCTGCTGGCCGCCCGACAGCTCAAGCGGGCGGCGCGCCAGCATCGGCGTCAGCTTCATCAGGGCGGCCGCCTCCTGCACGCGGCGGTCGATCTCGCGCCGGTCCAGCCGCATCAGCCGCAAGGGCGAGGCGATGTTGTCGTAAACGCTCATCGAGGGGTAGTTGACGAACTGCTGATAGACCATCGCGATGTCGCGCTTCTGCACGCGCAGGCCGGTGACGTCGGTGCCGTCCCACACGATGCTCCCGGTGGCCGGCACATCCAGCCCCGCCATCAGCCGCATCAGCGAGGTCTTGCCCGACAGCGTCGGCCCCAGCAGCACGTTCATCGTGCCCTTTTCCAGCCGCAGGTCGGTCGGGTGGATGTGGGTCTGCCCCTCCACCAGCTTGGACACGCCGATCAGTTCAAGCGCCATGCGCCGCCTCCCGTCTGGTCATTCCGCCGCCGTCCGGGCGTCGCCGCGCCGCCGGTCGGCCATCCAGTCCCCCAGCCCGCGTGCGGCGCGTGCGTCCAGCCGCAGGCCCAGCTTGCCGCGCCGCCACAGCACGTCGTCGGCGGTGCGGGCGTATTCGTGGCGCATCAGCCAGGCGACCTCGCGTTCGGTCAGGGTGGCGCCGAAGTCGTGGCCCAGATCGGCAGCGTCGCGCGCGCCCGCCAGCACCGCCCAGGCATCGGTGCCATAGGCCCGCACCAGCCGCATCGCCCAGGCCTGCGTCAGGAATGGGTGATCGGCCCGCAGCCGGTCGATCAGCGCGCCCACCCCGTCCACCGCGAAATCGCCCCCCGGCAGCGGCACTCCGGCCGTCCACCGCCCCGGCAGGCCGGGGCGCAGGCGCGCGACCTCGTCCATCACGCTTTCGGCCAGCCGGCGATAGGTGGTGATCTTGCCGCCGAACACGCTCAGCAGCGGCGCGCCGCCGGTGGTGTCGCGCGTGATGGTGTAATCGCGCGTCGCCGCCGTGGCCGAGGACGCCCCGTCGTCATGCAGCGGCCGCACCCCGGAATAGGTGTGCACGATGTCATCCGCCGTGAGCTGGCGCCGGAAGTAGCGGTTGGCAAAGGCCAGCAGATAGTCGCGCTCGGCCTGGGTGCATTCGGGGGGCTGGTCGGGGTCGGCATGTTCGACGTCGGTGGTGCCGATCAGGGTGAAGTCGCCCTCGTACGGGATCGCGAAGATGATCCGCCCGTCGGCGCCCTGCAGGAAATAGCACTTGTTGTGGTCGAACAGCCGGCGCGTGACGATGTGGCTGCCGCGCACCAGCCGCACGCCGTCGGGGCCGTTGATGCGCAGCCGTCCGCGCAGGATCTCGGCCACCCAGGGGCCGCCGGCGTTCACCAGGATGCGCGCGCGGTGGGTGTGGCGGGCGCCGGTCTCGGTGTCCTCGGTGTGGATGGTCCACAGCCCGTCGTGGCGGGTGGCGGCGGTGACGCGGGTGCGCACGCGGATGTCGGCGCCGCGCGCCTCGGCGTCGCGGGCGTTCAGCACGACCAGCCGCGAATCCTCCACCCAGCAGTCGGAGTACTCGAACGCGGTCTCGAAGGCGTCCTGCAGCGGGGCGCCCTCGGCGGTGCCGCGCAGCCGCAGGGTGGTGGTGCCCGGCAGGATCGTGCGCCCGCCCAGCGTGTCGTACATGAACAGCCCCAGCCGGATCATCCACGCCGGGCGCCGCCCGCGCAGCCACGGCATCACGCGGCCCAGCAGGCGTGCCGCCGGTGTCGTGGATTCGAACCGCATGTCGGGATGCCACGGCAGCACGAACCGCATCGGCCAGGCGATGTGCGGCATGGCGCGCAGCAGCACCTCGCGCTCGGCCAGGGATTCGCGCACGAGGCGGACCTCGAAATACTCCAGGTACCGCAGCCCGCCGTGGAACAGCTTGGTGGACGCCGACGAGGTCGCCCCGCCCAGATCGCCCATCTCGGCCAGCGTGACCGACAGCCCCCGGCCGGCCGCATCCCGTGCGATGCCGGTGCCGTTGATGCCGCCACCGATGACGAACAGGTCGACGCAATCATGTTCCGGGCTGCGCTCCACGGGCCTCCCCTCCCTTGTTGCACGCCGACTTTGTGGCAGGTTCGAAAGCTGATGGAAAGAGTTTTGTTTTCGTTTGTTTTCGTTTTTGCAGGATATCAGCAATATCAAACCTTTGACGGGCGCCCGGGGGCGTCGGCGCGCGGCCGGCGCGGCGCGTGGAGCCGGATTTCGGGGCGGCACGGCCCCCCCACGGGCGCTCTGGCGGCCGACGGGATCGGGGGCGATGCGCGCTTGTGCGCGGACCCGCGCGGGCCGAATGCCGCAGTCGCGCGCCGATGGCTTGCGCAAGACACGCAGCCGTGACAGCCTTTCACGCAGCAAAGATGATCCGGCATGACGCAGACCTTTCGCCATCCTGAAATCCTCGAGATCGCGCGGCGCGAGGGCAAGGTCACGGTCGAGCGTCTGGCCGAGCATTTCGGCGTGACCCTCCAGACCATCCGCCGCGATCTCAGCGATCTGGCCGAGATGGGTCGGCTGGAGCGGGTCCACGGCGGCGCCATCCTGCCGTCGGGCACCACCAACATCGCCTATGAGGAACGCCGGTCGCTGCACCACGAGGCCAAGGCCGCCATCGCGCGCGCCTGCGCGGCGCGGGTGCCCGACGCGGTGTCGATCTTCCTCAACATCGGGACCACCACCGAGGCCGTCGCGCGCGAGCTTCTGCACCACCGCAACCTGCTGGTGGTGACCAACAACATCCATGTCTCCAACATCCTCATGGCCAACCCGGAGTGCGAGATCATCGTGACCGGGGGCAGCCTGCGGCGCGCCGACGGCGGGCTGGTGGGCAAGGTCGCGGCCGACACCATCGGGGCGTTCAAGTTCGATCTGGCGATCATCGGCTGCTCGGCCATCGATCCGGACGGCGATCTGCTGGATTTCGACATCCACGAGGTCGGCGTCAGCCAGGCCGTGCTGCGCCAGTCCCGCAAGGCGTATCTGGTGGCCGACCATTCCAAGCTGAAGCGGATGGCCCCGGCGCGCATCGCCGCGCTGTCGGAGGTCGACACGCTGTTCACCGACCGGGCCCTGCCGGCCGATCTGGCCGAGCGGTGCGACGGCTGGCGCACCGAGGTGGCACTGGCGCGCTGAAGCCGCGCGCGGTCCGGGCTGGCGCGCTGAAGCCGCGCGCGACTCTGGCTGACGCGCCGGGGCCGCGCGCGATCTGGACCGCCGCCGCCCCCTGCGGTATGCACCCCCATGGCGCAGGACACCCCAGACCCCACCCCCGGACCGGTCCGCGCGCCCCGGCGCGACGCCCGGGATGAGCCGGTGCGCGAGGATCGCCTGAAATCCGCGCTCAAGGCCAATATCGCCCGGCGCAAGGCACAGATGCGCGCGCGCGCAGCCCCGGCGGACACCCCGCCAGATCCCGCCGCGCCCCGACCGACAGAGGACTGACCGGCGATGGATGCGATACGGGTGCGCGGCGGCGCCGCGCTGAGCGGCCAGATCCCCATCGCGGGGGCCAAGAACGCGTGCCTCGCGCTGATGCCGGCCACGCTGCTGACGGACGAGCCGCTGACGCTGACCAATGCGCCGCGGCTGTCGGATATCCGCACCATGGCCACGCTGCTCGAATCGCTGGGCGCCGAGGTGGCCTCGCTTCAGGACGGCCGCGTGCTGGCGCTGGCCTCTCATGCGCCGGGGGTGCCGCGCGCGGATTACGAGATCGTGCGCAAGATGCGCGCCTCGGTGCTGGTGCTGGGCCCGCTGCTGGCGCGGCTGGGCCACGCCGAGGTCAGCCTGCCCGGCGGCTGCGCCATCGGCGCGCGCCCCGTCGACCTGCACCAGATGGCGATGGAGCGGCTGGGCGCCGAGATGGAGCTGCGCGACGGCTACCTGCACGCCCGCGCGCCCAGGGGCCTGCGCGGGGCGGTGATCGACTTTCCCGTCGTCTCGGTCGGCGCCACGGAAAACGCGCTGATGGCCGCGACGCTGGCGCGCGGCACCACCGTGATCCGCAACGCCGCGCGCGAGCCCGAGATCGTGGACCTCGCGCGCTGCCTGCGGGCCATGGGCGCGCGGATCGACGGCGAGGGCACCTCCGAGATCACCATCGAGGGCGTGGACGCCCTGCACGGCGCCACCCACCGCGTGGTCCCCGACCGGATCGAGCTGGGCACCTACATGCTGGCGCCGGCCATCGCGGGCGGCGAGGTGGAGTGTCTGGGCGGCCGGCTGGAGCTGGTCTCGGCCTTCGCCGCCAAGCTGGAACAGGCCGGGGTGGAGGTGCGCGAGACCGACACGGGCCTGTCGGTGCGCCGCACCGGCGACCGGGTGCGCGCGGTGGACGTGGAGACCGCCCCCTTTCCCGGCTTTCCCACCGACCTTCAGGCGCAGATGATGGCGCTGCTGGCCACCGCCCATGGCACCAGCCACCTGGAGGAGCGGATCTTCGAGAACCGCTTCATGCACGCGCCGGAACTTGCGCGCATGGGCGCCCGGATCGAGGTGCACGGCGGCACCGCCACCGTCACCGGGGTCGAGCGGCTGCGCGGCGCGCCGGTGATGGCCACCGACCTGCGCGCCTCGGTGTCGCTGATCCTGGCCGCGCTGGCGGCCGAGGGCGAGACGCTGGTGCGCCGGGTCTATCACCTCGACCGCGGCTACGAGCGGCTGGAGGCGAAGCTGAGCGCCTGTGGCGCCGAAATCGAACGGATCCGCGAATGACCCCGCCCCCCGTCGACGACGCCCGCTATGCCGATGGCGCCGAGGCACCGCTGCGCCTGCGGGCACAGGACGAAGGCGACCTGCGCGTGATCTCGGCGCTGGTGCAGGACGCGGTCTTCCCCGCCTCCGAGATGCGGCTGATCCGGCGCGGGCGGCGCATGGCTGTGCTGCTCAACCGTTTCCGCTGGGAGAACGGCGCGCGCCGGGCCGAGCGGGTCCAGGCGCTGCTGGTGGTTCATGACGTGCTGCGCGCCGCGACCGAGGGATTCGTCCCCGGCGATGCCGACACCGTTCTGTCGTTGCTGGCGCTGACGTTCACCCCCGGCGTGGACGGCGGGGGGCGGCTTGGCCTGACGCTGTCGGGCGACGGCGCGGTGCATCTGGAGGTGGAGTGCATCGAGGTCACGCTGACGGATGTGACCCGGCCCTATGCCGCGCCATCGGGGCGGGCACCGGTGCATCCCGACGCCCCCGACACCGGCGACGGATGAGCGCGCCACCCCGCACGGCGCTTGCGTCGCCGGGCAGGGGGGCTATCGTCGGCGCGGAAATGCCGGGGCACGATGGCCGGGCACATGGTGCGGCGGCGACCGCCCCGCCACTGGAGGGACGCGATGATCTGGAAACCCATCCTGGCGGCGGCGGCTCTGGCGCTGCTGTCCACCGCCGCCGCCGCGCAGGAGCGCGCGTTCCGGCTGGGCCTGATCACCCCCCCGGTCCATGTCTGGAACCAGGAGGTCGCGGCGCTGTCGGACACCCTGGCCGAGGCGTCGGACGGGCGGTTGTCGATCACCGCCTTTCCGTCGGGGCAGCTGGGCAACGAGGCGGCGATGCTCCAGCAGCTCCAGACCGGGGCGCTGGACATGGCCTGGCTGACCACGGCGGAGTTCACCTTCCGCGTGCCCGACATGGCCGCGCTGCACGCACCGTTCCTGGTGGACAACATCGCCGATGCGGCCCGCGTCCTGCGCTCGGACCCCGCGCGCGAGATCCTCGAGGCGCTGCCGCGCGCCACCGGCACGGTGGGGCTGTGCTATGCCCTGACCGGCATGCGCCAGATGCTGACCCGCAGCCCCATCGCATCGGCCGCCGATCTGTCGGGCAAGCGGATCCGCATCACCCCCGCGCCCCCCATCAGCACCTTCTTCGAGATGTTCGGCGCCGCGCCCGCGCCGATGGCGCTTCCGGCGATCTATGACGCGCTGGCCAACGGCCAGATCGACGGGCTGGACATGGACTACGAATCCATCATCAACTTCCGCTACCATGACCACGCGCCGCATCTGCTGGAGACCAACCACCACATGTTCGGCATGGTCGCGGTGGTGTCCGCCCGCGTCTGGGCCCAGTTGTCCGAGGACGACCGCGCCCTGATCGCCGAGGCGACGCAGGCGCATTGCGACCGCACCATCGACCGTTTCGTCGAGGAGGAGGCCGGCAAGCTGGAGCGCCTGCGCGCGGCCCCCGGCATCGTCATCACCGAAGGCGTCGGGCCGGAGTTCTTTGGCGACATCGTCGCGCGCTGGGACGCGGAGTGGTCCGGCCGCACGCCCTATGTCGCCCGCCTGCGCGCGCTGGTGGCGGAGTTCTGATCCCCGCGCCCGGAGGCCGGAATGCGCGCCCTTTGGTTTCTGCCCGCCCTGTCGCGGGGCCTTGTGCGTATCGAGCGTGTGGCGCTGATGGCGCTGATCGCCGCCGTGGCGGGGCTGGTTCTGGTCAATGTGGGCCTGCGCGCCACGGGCCGGACGCTGGCCTGGGCCGACGAGGCGGCGATCCTGTGCATGACGCTGGCGGGGTTCGTAGGGGCCTCGCTGATGCTGCGGATGCGCACGGCGCCGGCGGTGGCGCTGTTGCACCAGCTGGTGCCCGAGGGGGTGGCGCGCGGGCTGCGGGCGCTGGTCTCGGTGGTGGTGGTGGCGTTCGGCGGGGTGCTGGCGTGGCTGTGCTGGCGCTGGCTCGACCCGCTGGCGCTGGTGGCGGCGGGCTTTGACATCGCCGTGTTCGAGGCCGCCACCTTCAACTTCGTCTATACCGAGACGACGCCGGTAATGCGCCTGCCCAAGGTCTGGGTGTTCCTGGTGATGCCGTGGTTCGCGCTGTCGCTGACGGTGCACGCCCTGGCCAACCTGGCCGAGGATCTGGGGCTGGCCGCGCCCGACGGGGACGTGGGCCGATGACGGCGCTGGTCCTTGTCGTGCTGCTGGCGCTGGGCGTGCCCATCGCGCTGGTGCTGTGCTGGGCGGCGCTGGTTTTCATCTTGGCCTCGGGCAATCCGCTGCTGCTGGACAGCTTTGCGCCGCAGATGTTCGGGGCGCTGGACAATTTCGGGCTGCTGGCGATCCCGCTGTTCATCCTGGTGGGGGAGCTGATGAACGGCGCGGGCATCACCGTGCGGCTGGTGCGGCTGGCGGCGGCGTTCGTGGGCGCGCTGCGGGGGGGACTTGCGTACATCAACCTGCTGGCGAACATGATGGTGGCCTCGATCCTCGGCTCGGCCACGGCGCAGATCGCGATGATGAGCCAGGTCATGGTGCCCGAGATGGAGCGCGCGGGCTATGATCGTGCCTTTGCCGCGGGGCTGACGGCCTATGGCGGGCTGCTGGGGCCGATCATCCCGCCGTCGATCGTGTTCGTGGTCTATGCGGTGCTGGCGCAGGTGGCGGTGCGCGACATGCTGCTGGCGGGCATCCTGCCGGGGCTGCTGCTGACGGGGCTGTTCATGGGCACGGTCGCGGCGCTGGGGCGGTGGCGGGGGCTGCCGCGCGGCGCAAAGCTGGGCTGGCGCGACCGGCTGTTGGCGGTGCGCGCGGCGGTGCCGATGCTGCTGATCCCGGCGGTGATCATCGGCACGATCCTGGGCGGCTACGGCTCGCCGACCGAGGCGGCGGCGGTGGGGGCGGTCTGCGCCGCGGGGATCGGGTTCTTCCACACCCGCACGCTGGCCCTGCGCGACCTGCCGGCGATCCTGCTGCGCACCGGGCTGAACACGGCGCTGGTGCTGTTTCTGGTGGCGGCGGCGGGGGTGTTTTCCTGGGTTCTGATCTTCGGCGAGGTGCCGCAGACGGTCGCGGTGTGGATCCAGTCCGTCGCCACCACGCCGGTGGGGTTCCTGCTTCTGGTGCTCGTGGTGCTGCTGGTGGTCGGCACGGTGATCGACGGCATTCCGGGACTGATCATGGTGGTGCCGATCCTGCTGCCCATCGCCACCGGGGTCTATGGTATCCACCCGCTGCACTTTGGCGTTGTCGTGTCGGTCACGCTGATCCTGGGGCTGTTGTCGCCGCCGGTGGGGATCGGGCTGCATGTCGCCGCCTCGGTCAGCGAGGTGGGCGCGCTGCGGCTGTTCCGCGTGACGCTGCCGTTCTTTGCGGTGGCCATCGTGGCGCTGGTGGTGCTGGCGCTGGTGCCGTGGTTGAGCCTCGCGTTCCTCTGACCGGGTGACAAAGGGCGTTCGCAGCCCCCGAAAACCGTGCTAGACTGTCTTTCGTCAGGCTTGAAGGAGTGCACAGCATGCTCCATGACCGCCACGCCGATGCCGCGACAGGGGCGCTGCGATGACCGGCGTCCCCGCCGACTGGATGCCCCGGGCCGCGATGCGGCGCATCCATGTGCACTGGACCGCCGGGCGTCATGCCCCCAACGCCACCGACCAGCGCGCCTATCACATCCTGGTCTGCGGCGACGGCAGCCTGCGGCGCGGCAACACCTCGATCGAGGCGAATGCGCCGGGCTCGGGGCTGCGTCCGGCCGCGCACACGCTGAACGCCAACACCGGCGCCATCGGGGTCGCGTTGTGCTGCATGTTCCGCGCGCGTGAAAGTCCCTTTGACGCCGGGCCCGATCCGCTGACCGAGGCGCAGTGGCAGGCCGCCATCGCCGCCATCGCGCAGCTCGCCCACCGCTATGCCATCCCCGTGACCCCGCGCACCATCCTCACCCACGCCGAGGTCGGGCCGAACCTGAATATCCCCCAGCGCAACAAGTGGGACATCACCCGGCTGCCCTTTGATCCCGATTGCCAGGGCGCGCAGGCGGTGGGCGACAAGCTGCGCCGTGCGGTCGCGGCCCGCCTGGACGGGATGTCCGGCACGGTGGAGGATCTGCCGTCGGACCCCGCGTTGAAGCTGCCGCGATTCAGGGTGTCCGGGGTGGCGCCGTCGCGGCTGAACTTCCGCCGCGCCCCGGACGGTGAGCGTGCCGGCGCCCTGCCCGAGGGCACCCGGGTGGAGCGGCTGGCCGTCGTCGGCGACTGGTGGCAGGTGCGCACGCCCGCGGGCTATGTCGGCTGGGTGTGGTCCAGCTACCTGACCGCGGTCTGAAGCTGGGCGGCGCCCGGCCCGGCGGGCCGCCCGCTCAGGCGATCTGTTCCAGCCGGTCGCGGGGCAGATCGCCGGGCACGATCGTCACCGGCACCGGCAGGCTGCCGGATGCGCGGCTGAGCTGCGTGACCAGCGGGCCCGGGCCGCCTGCCTCGGTGCCCGCGCCAAGGACCAGCACGGCGATTTCGGGGTCGTCGCGGATCAGGCCCAGGATCTCCTCCACCGCCTCGCCCTCGCGCACCACCAGTTCGGGCGACACGCCCTGGCGGCTGCGCATCCAGCGGGCAAAGACCTCGTAATGCGCCTCCACGCGCTCGCGGGCTTCGGCGCGCATCACCTCGCCGACGCCGATCCAGTGCTGGAATTCCTCGGGGGGGATCACCGCCAGCACGGTCACGCCGCCGCCCGTGGCCGCAGCGCGCAGCGCGGCGAACCGGATCGCGTTGAGGCATTCGCGGCTGTCGTCCAGAACGACCAGAAACTTGCGCATCGCGCCTCCTCCCTGCGGGGCCATCATGGACGCGCCGCGCCCCGGCTGGCAAGCGCGCTTCACGCCGCATGGTGCGCGGCGCCGGGTTGACCGGGGCGCGCGGCCCGTGCCTATGTCGCCGCCATGGCCCGCACCCGCAAGACCACCCGAACGCCCGGCGCCAGAGGCACCGGACCGGCACCCCGCCTGCGGCCCGCCGCGCTGTTGCGCCGGCTGGTGCGCTGGACGATGGTGGCGCTGGTCCTGCTGGCGGCGCTTGTGGCGCTGTTCGGCCAGGTCAATCCGCCGCCCGGCATCCACATGGTCAACGAGCGGCTGCGGCTGGGCGCGATCACCCGCGACTGGGTCCCGATGGAGCGGATCAGCCCCCACATGGCGCGCGCCGCCGTGGCCGCCGAGGATGCGAATTTCTGCCTGCACTGGGGCTTCGACATGGCCGAGATCCGCCGGGCGATGGATGCGGGCGGGCGGCGCGGGGCCTCCACCATCAGCCAGCAGACGGTCAAGAACGTGTTCCTGTGGCCGGCGCGCAGCTGGCTGCGCAAGGCGATGGAGGCGGTGCTGACCCCGGTGATGGAGGCGACCTGGTCCAAGCGCCGGATCCTGGAGGTGTACCTCAACGTCGCCGAGTTCGACGCGGGCGTGTTCGGGGTGGAGGCCGCCGCCCGCCATTACTTCAACGTCTCCGCTGCCGATCTGTCGCTGGCGCAGGCGTCGCGGCTGGCGGCCATCCTGCCCGATCCGCGCGGGCGCGACGCCGCGCGCCCCTCGGCCTTCGTGCAGCGTCGCGCGGGCGCCATCGCCGATGGCGCGGCCACCATCGCGCGCGACGGCCGTGCCGCGTGCTTCGGCGGCTGATGCCCGCCGGGGTGGTCACGGGACATTGAAATCGGCCCTGAGGCGCGGCAAGGAAAGGGCCCAGTCCGAAAGGAGCCCCCGCGTGAATGCCACACCCCGCCTCTATCATGTGCCGCTGTCGCCGTTTTGCCGCAAGGTCCGCCTGACGCTGGCCGAAAAGCGTATCGAGGTGGAGCTGATCGAGGAGCGCTACTGGGAGCGCGGCCCGGACTTCCTGCGCCGCAACCCGGCCGGCAAGGTGCCGGTGATGCGCTACGAGGGGCGCGTGCTGAGCGAAAGCCAGGCGATCTGCGAATATCTCGATGAAACCGTGCCCACGCCGCCGCTGATGCCTTCGGGCGCGCTGCCGCGCCACGAGGTGCGCCGCCTGTGCGCCTGGTTCGACGACAAGTTCCACGCCGAAGTCACCGCCCGTCTGGTCTATGAACGGGTCAACAAGAAGGTGATGGGCGAGGGCTATCCGGATTCGCGCAACGTCAAGGCGGGCGCGCAGGCGATCCGCTACCACATGGATTACCTGTCGTGGTTGCTGGAGCAGCGCGCCTGGGTGGCCGGCGACGTGATGTCGCTGGCCGATTTCACGGCCGCGGCGCATCTGTCGTGCCTCGACTACATCTCGGACGTGGACTGGCCGCGCTGGCCGACGGTCAAGGACTGGTACGCCAAGATCAAGTCGCGCCCGGCCTTCCGCCCGATCCTGGCCGACCAGGTTCCGGGCTTTCCGCCGCCCGCGCATTACGCCGATCTGGATTTCTGACGGCCGCCCCCGCTGCGGGGGGCGGCCCGACCGTCACGCCGACAGCGTCTCGGTCGAGGAGAAGAACATCGCCTGGCTGACGGCCGAGCGGACCTGCTCCACGCTGAAGGGCTTGGTGATCAGGAACGCGGGCTCGGGCTTCTCGCCGGTCAGGAGGCGATCAGGGAAGGCGGTGATGAAGATCACCGGCACATCGCCAAGCTCGGCCGTCAGGTCGGCGACCGCGTCGATGCCGGATGAATTGTCGGCCAGCTGGATGTCGGCCAGAATCAGGTCGGGCCGGTCCGACCGGCCCAGCGCCACCGCCTGGTCGCGGGTGCGCGCGATGCCGGTGACGGTGTGGCCCATGTCCCCGACGATGGAGCGCAGGTCCATGGCGATCAGCGGCTCATCCTCGATGATCATCACGCGGCCCACCATGCTGGCCTCCATCTCGCGGAAGGCGATGGCGATCAGCTCCTCGGCCTCGTCCTGGCCGATGTCCATGATGCGCGCGATTTCGTCGTGGCGGAATTCCTCGATGGAGCGCAGCAGCAGCGCCTCGCGGGTGTTGGGCGTCAGCGCCGCAAGGTGGAACTGCGCGCGCTCCTCCAGCCCGTCGGTGGACTCCATCGCGTCGGGTTCCGCGGTGGGGGCGCCGGTGGTGCGCCACACCAGGTGAAAGGCGCGGAACAGCGCAACCTTGGCCGACCCGTCGTCGGCGTCGAACACGCCGGGATCGCTCAGGATCGCCTCCAGCGTGGCGGCGGCATAGCGGTCGCCGCTGGTCTGGCTGCCGGTCAATGCCCGGGCATAGCGGCGCAGGTACGGCAGCTCAGCCGCGATGCGACTTGCGGTCTCCGATGCGGAGTTGTGCGATTCGGTCATGGACTCTCACTTTTTGCGATCCATCTCGGAACTGAACGCCGGCCGCGCGCGTTTGGTTCCAGCACGGACCGGATGCCGCTATGCTGGTTCCACATTCGCCGTACGGCGCCGGCGCGCGCCTCTACAGACCGGACCTTAGCACGATGTCGCACACCGACCACAGCAAACGCGCCTCCGCCCCCCGATCCGAGCGTGAGGTGTCGCCCGAGCTGCGCCGCCAGATCGACGAGAACCTGCGCCGCCTGTACCGCCGCTCCGCCGAGGAGGCGCTGCCCGAGCATCTGCAGGCGCTCGTGGCCCGCCTGCGCGACCGCGACGGCGCACCATGACGCCCGCCACCGGCGATGATCCGCGCACCGCGCTGCTGGAGCATCTGCCGGCGCTGCGCGGTTTTGCCCGCAGCCTGGCGGGCGATCCGGTGCGCGCCGATGACCTGGTGCAGGAGGCCGTGCTCAGGGCCTGGAGCCGCTTCGATCAGTACCGCCCCGGGACCAACCTGCGGGCGTGGCTGTTCACGATCCTGCGCAACGAGTTCTATTCCCAGCGGCGCCGCGCGGTGCGCGAGGTCGCCGATGCCGACGGTGCGATGGCCGCGCGGCTGGCCACCAAGCCCGACCACGACGGTCGGCTGGCGCTGGCGGATTTCGCCGCGGCCTTTGCACGCTTGCCGTCCGAGCAGCGCGAGGCGCTGGTGCTGGTCGGCGCGCTGGGCTTTTCCATGGACGAGGCCGCCGAGACCTGCGGCTGCGCGCCCGGCACCATCAAGAGCCGCGCGAACCGCGCCCGGCGGGCGCTGGTTGCGATGATGCAGCTGGAGGGCGACGCCTGCATGGACATGACGGAGGGGGCCACGCGCGCGGTGATGTCGGCGCAGCGCCCGGTCGGCGCATGAGGACCCGTCGCGCGATGGCGGGGCCGGGCACGGCAGGGCGCGTCGCCTGTGGCGTCGCGGGCGCCCGCCGCCGGGTCGGTGCGCGATGATCGGTGCGGGCCCCCACCTCGGACCGCGGCTGCGCGACCGGCTGGCGGTGCGGCTGGTGATCCTGCTGTCGGTGGCGCTGCTGCCGCTGGGCGCGATCGCGGTGGACACCGCCGCGCGGACCGTGCGCGATGCGCGCGCCAGCGCCGACCAGGCGCTGGTGGGCCTGACCGCCGAGGCCGTCGCCGGCCAACGCGCGCTGATCGAGAGCACCCTTGCCTCGGCCACCACCATGGCCGCGCCCGCGCTGGAGCGGATCGGTGATCCCGCCGCCTGCGGTGCGCTGCTGGCCGATTTCGTGCGGCGGTCGGGCGTGTTCGCCGCCGCCGGGGTGATCGAGCTGGACGGGCAGATGCGCTGTGTTTCCAGCGGAGCCGCGCGCGACTTCTCGGCCGACCCGGCGTTTCTGGCGATGTCCGAGCGGCCCGTGGCGATGATCGCGGCCACCGACAGCGGCGCGGTCAGCGGCCGCCCGGTGCTGGTGGTGGCGCTGCCGATCCGGGACGGTGCGGCGTTGCAGGGGTTCATGACCGTCTCGATCGGGCTGGACGCGGTGGCGCTGATGGGCCGCATGGGCGCCGGCCGCGAGGGCGACGGCCCGGCCCACACCCTTCTGGTCAACCGCCTGGGCGAGGTTCTCAGCGATGGCGGCGCCCCGACCGAGGCGCTGCCGCAGGGGCGCTCCATGTCGGCGCTGATCGACGACGGCACGCGGGTGTTCACCGCCGCCGCGGCGGGGGGGGAACGCGCGACCTATGCGGTGGTGCCGCTGATGCCGGGGATGCTCTATGCGCTGGGGGTGTGGCCTGCGGGCGCGGGGGCGGTGGGTTCGGCCAATGTGGGGATCGCGGCGCTGGTGTTTCCGATCCTGATGTGGGTCGTCAGCCTGGGCGTGGCATATTTCGCGGTCTATCGGCTGGTGGTGCGCCATATCCGGCGGCTGAACCGGCAGATGCGGCGCTTTGCGCTGGGCGACCGGGGCGCGCCGCCGCCCGTTCTGTCCGACGCGCCGTCGGAGCTGCGCGAGCTGTCGGCCACCTTCAACAAGCTTGCGCGCATCCTGGCGCGCGACGAGGCCGAGCTGGAGGCGTCGCTGGCCGAAAAGACGGTGCTTCTGAAGGAGGTTCACCATCGGGTGAAGAACAACCTGCAGCTCATCGCTTCGATCCTGAACCTTCAGGTGCGCCAGGTCCGTGACCCCGCCGCGCGGCGCGTCCTGCACAGTGTGCAGGACCGGGTGCTGGGGCTGGCGACGATCCATCGCAGCCTGTACCAGTCCGAGCGGCTGGCGGCGGTGCGCGCGGACCGGCTGGTGGACGAGATCGTGCGCCAGCTGCTGACCGTGGGCGCCGCGCCGGGCAGCCGCATCGCGGTGCGCACGCAGTTCGATCCGGTCACGCTGGGCCCCGACCGGCTGGTGCCCCTGTCGCTGCTGCTGACCGAGGCGGTGACGAATGCGCTGAAATACACCGGTCGGCCCGACACCGGCCCGGCCTGGCTGGAAATCGCCCTGACCGGCCCCGAGTCCGGTGAGGTCACGCTGAGCGTGCGCAACTCGTTGGGGGCGCCGCTGGAGGGGATGGAGGCGCCCGCCGGCGGCACCCATCTGGGCGCCGAGCTGATCGAGGCGTTCGCCCAGCAGCTTGACGCGCGGCTGGACCAGGGCAAGGTTGCCGACGCGGGCGCCGCGCCGTTCTGGTCGCTGCGGGTGGTGTTCCCCGTCGCCGATGCCGCGTCCCTGCCCGCCCCGTCCCCCCGCCGCCCCGAGGAGGTCGCGTGACCGACAGCAACGCAACATCCGATCCGCCCGACCTGATGCAGATCCTCGACCGGCTGGGCGAGTTGCCCGACGGCGGCCGGGTCAGCGTGGGCGAGGTAGTGGCGCGGCTGGGCGTGCGCTCGTTCGCGCCGGTGCTGGTGCTGGTGGCGCTGCTGATCGTCTCGCCGCTGTCGGGCATTCCGGGCACGCCCACGGTGTCGGCGCTGCTGATCGGACTGATCGTGGCGCAGATGGTGGCCGGGCGCGAGTCGCTGTGGCTGCCGGGGGTGCTGACGCGCGCAAGCGTGCCGGGGCACCGGTTGCGGCAGGCGGTGGACTTCCTGCGTCGGCCGGTGGGGGTCGTCTCGCCGCTGCTGCGGCCGCGGCTTCTGGTGCTGACGGGGCGGGCAGGTGGCCTGACGGTGCTGCTGACCTGTCTGGCGATCACGCTGACCATGCCCGCGATGGAGCTTCTGCCCTTTGCCGTCAGCATCGCGGCGCTGGCCATCGCCTGCTTTGCGGTGGGGCTGATGCTGCGCGACGGGGTGATGGTACTGCTGGGCTACAGCATCGTCCTGCTGGCGGTGCTGTTCGTGCGCAGCCTGCTGGGCTGACGGGCTGGCCTTGCGGGGGGTGCTGAGGGGGTGCCGACG
>NZ_NHSD01000273.1 GCF_016653255.1 Rhodobaculum claviforme | reverse complement strand
CGTCGGGCTCTTCGTCGGGGGGCGGGGTGTCGTCCTCGACCTGCTCCTCCTCGGCCGGCATCTGCGTGGCGCGGGGCACGAGGACCAGCTCCACCGCGCGGGTCAGATCCTCGACCGAGGCGATCTCGCGGCCCGCCAGCGCGGCTTCGGCGCGCGCCGCGCGGGCGGCCAGCATCGGCGCGCGCAGGCTGTCGATGCCAAGCCGCAGCGCCACCGACACCAGATCCTCGGCCGCGTGGTCGGGCAGGCGCACATGCGGCAGGCGCGCGCGGGCGTCCTCCAGATCACGGGCATCGAACACCAGGTCCGGGCATTCGCGCCAGCGCAGGTCCCCGAGGTCGAGGTGGAACGCCAGCCGGTCGGTCAATGCCGTGGGCAGCGATTCGTCCGCGCCCGCCCCTTCGTCCAGCGCGATCAGGGTCTGGTGTTGCGAATCGAGCGCCCCGGCCAGCCGCGCCGCCAGCCCCGGCGGGCAGCGCTCGGCCATCGGCAGCACCAGGGTCGCGGGCTCGGCCAGCAGCCCCGCCCGCGACACCAGCCGTCCCGTGCCCAGCGTCGCCGCCAGATCGACGCCGCCGAACAGCTGCTCGTCGCCGATGCCGCAGTGCAGCCGGCGCATCGGCAGCGGCAGCACCGGCAGCGCCGCCACCGCCGCCTCGCGCACGGGACCCGAGCGGGCGCGCAGCCACAGCCCGCCCAGGCCACCGGGATCGATGGCCAGCAGCGCCAGCGCCCCGCCCAGACGTGCCCACTGGAGCGCCGGGGGACCGTCGGCTGGGATCACCCGAAGACCTCTTCGATCACGCGGCCGACGCGGGCGCCCGACCCGGCCTCGTCCAGCGGATCGCGGCGCAGGCGGTGGCGCAGCGACATCGGCGCGACCTCGCGCAGGTGGTCGCGGGTCAGCGTGTCGGCGCCGTGATAGGCCGCGAAGGCGCGCCCGGTGCGCAGCAGCGTCAGCTCTCCGCGCAGCCCGTCCGAGCCGAGCGCCACGCACAGCTCCGCGCAGTCGTGCAACGCGGCCTCGGGGGTGGCGATGGCCGACAGCCGGGTGCGCGCGGCCAGGATCCGCTCGCGCAGGGTGGTGTCCTCCTCCTGCCATTTGGCCATGAAGGCGGCGTGGTCGTTTTCATAGGCGTCGCGGCGGCGGATGACCTCGATCCGGGTGGGGATGTCCTTGGGAGAGCCAACCTCCACCGACAGCCCGAAGCGATCGAGAAGCTGCGGACGCAGCTCGCCTTCCTCGGGGTTGCCGGAGCCGACGAGGACGAAGCGCGCGGGGTGGCGGATCGAGAGGCCCTCGCGCTCCACCACGTTCTGGCCGGATTGGGCGACGTCCAGCAGCAGGTCGACGATGTGGTCCTCCAGCAGGTTGACCTCGTCGATGTAGAGATACCCGCGGTTGGCGCGCGCCAGCAGGCCCGGCTCGAACGCCTTTTCGCCCTGGCTGAGCGCGCGTTCGATGTCGAGCGCGCCGACCACCCGGTCCTCGGTCGCGCCCAGCGGCAGGTCGACCACCGGCGTGGGGCGGGTGACGATCTCCCGTGAGGTCAGCCGCGCCCACTCGGGGCAGTCCTCCAGCCGGGCGGAGTTCACGGGGCAGCTCTCGACCTGCCGGATGGGCGGCAGCAGTGCCGCAAGCGCCCGCACCGCCGTCGATTTCCCCGTTCCGCGGTCCCCGAACACCAGAACGCCCCCGATGCCGGGGTCGATGGCGGTCAGGACCATGGCGAGCTTCATCTCCTCCTGGCCGACGATCGCGGAGAACGGGAACGGAGCCTTCATGCGGCGGACCTCTCGAGCGGTTTCAGCGGGCTTGTTCCGTCCCAACTGCCACACTCGCCCAGGATGCGGAAGCGGGCATAGCACTCTTCGTTGAACCATTGCCCGTCGCGCACGGCCTTGATGGCGCGGGCGTGGGGGCCGTCGTGGCGGGCGAACTCGGCCATCGTCCTGGTGTCGGGCCAGATCGAGAAGGTCACCTGGTGCAGCAGCGGCACCTCGCCGATGCCGATCTTGAAGGCGACATGTTCGTCCATGCCGATCATCCGGGAGATGTCGGGGACCGAACCCCAGAACTTCAGCGCGACCTTGGGCTTCACCGTCGCACGCGTCAGCGCCGCCAGCGGGCCGTCGGTCGGCTCGGCCACGGCGTGGAACGGCTCCACCCCGGCCCATTTGCCCCGCACCGATGTCGCCGCGAGGAAGATCGTCCAGTCCTCGGCGGCATGCGCACGCCAGCGGGCCCAGACCTTCGATTTGGCGATGCGCTCCCGGGCGATCTCCTCGGAGGGCCAGGTCGCGAGGATCGCATAGACGGCGGTGTTGGGCACCGGGGTGAACCCCTCGCCCGTGCCCGAGCCGCACAGCTTCCACTGCAACAGATCGGGGGTGCGCTTGAGGTCCCAGCGCGCCAGCGCCATCTGGCCGAACGCCCAGAGCCGCGCGGACAGGGTGGGAAAGCGAAACAGCGAGAGGGTGACGGTCTCCATCGGACGCTCCTGCGATGTGTGTCAACACAGATTGACATAACTGTCGCAGGGCCGAAAGAGCACTGGACGAAATGCCGCCTCTGGCCTAGCATAATGTCAACTGAAGCTGACAGATATGGAGCGGTGATGCTCAACCGCATGCAGGACGACGTGGCCGTGGCCGCGGATGGGGCGCGACGGCCGCGGGCGCTGGTGATCGGCGCGGGTCTGGGTGGGCTGGCGGCGGCGATGCGGCTGGGGGCCAAGGGCTACCGGGTGACGGTGATCGACCGGCTGGACCGGGCGGGCGGGCGCGGGTCGTCGATCACGCAGGACGGGCACCGCTTCGATCTGGGCCCGACCATCGTCACCGTGCCGCAGTTGTTTCGCGAATTGTGGGCGGCGTGCGGGCGCGATTTCGATGCGGACGTGGATTTGCGCGCGCTCGATCCGTTCTATCAGATCCGCTGGCCCGACGGCTCGCACTTCACCGTGCGCCAGTCGACCGAGGCGATGCGGGCCGAGGTGGCGCGGCTGTCGCCCGATGACCTGCCCGGCTACGACAAGTTCCTCAAGGACGCCGAGGCGCGGTATTCCTTCGGCTTCGAGGATCTGGGCCGCCGGTCGATGCACAAGTTCATCGACCTGGTGAAGGTGCTGCCGAAGTTCGCCATGCTGCGCGCCGACCGGTCGGTGGCGGCGCACGCAGCAGCCCGGGTGCGCGACCCGCGCCTGCGCATGGCGCTGTCGTTCCACCCGCTGTTCATCGGCGGCGACCCGTTCCACGTCACCTCCATGTACATCCTCGTCAGCCACCTGGAGAAGGAATACGGCGTGCATTACGCGGTGGGCGGCGTGCAGGCCATCGCCGACGCCATGGTCCGCGTGATCGAGGACCAAGGCGGCACCCTTCGGCTGGACGAGGAGGTCGACGAGGTGCTGGTGAAATCGGGCCGGGTCGCCGGTCTGCGCACCACCCAGGGCGAGGTGATGACCGCCGACATCGTGGTGTCCAACGCGGACGCCGGCCACACCTATACCCGGCTTCTGCGCAACCACCGCCGCCGGCGCTGGACGGATGCCAAGCTGAAGCGGCGCACATGGTCGTCGGGGCTGTTCGTTTGGTACTTCGGGACCAAGGGGACGAAGGACATGTGGCCGGATCTGGGCCACCACACCATCCTCAACGGTCCCCGGTACGAAGGGTTGCTGCGCGACATCTTCCTCAACGGCAAGCTGTCGGAGGACATGAGCCTCTATATCCACCGCCCCTCGGTCACCGATCCGGGCGTGGCGCCTGCGGGCGACGACACCTTCTATGTGCTGTCGGTGGTGCCGCATCTGGGCTTCGACAACCCGGTGGACTGGAAGGCGGAGGGGGAGCGGTACCGCGCCGCCATGACCAGGGTGCTGGAGGAGCAGGTGATGCCGGGCTTTGCCGAGCGTGTGGGCCCGTCGCTGGTGTTCACGCCCGAGGATTTCCGCGACCGCTACCTGTCGCCCCACGGCGCGGGGTTCTCGATCGAGCCGCGGATCCTGCAATCGGCCTATTTCCGGCCGCACAACGTGTCCGAGGAGCTGCCGGGGCTGTATCTGGTGGGCGCGGGCACGCATCCCGGCGCGGGCCTGCCGGGGGTGGTGTCCTCGGCCGAGGTGCTGGGCAAGCTCGTTCCCGACGCGCAGCCGCAGGGGGTCGCATGAGCACCGTCGCCACCGACGCCCCCCGCGCGGCCCCGGCCGTGCGCCGCACGGCCCTGTTGGCCGAGGACCTGGACCATTGCGAGGCCGCGATCCGCACCGGGTCGCGGTCCTTCTTCACCGCCTCCAAGCTGTTGCCGGGGCGGGTGCGGCGTCCGGCGCTGGCGCTTTATGCCTTCTGCCGGCTGTCGGACGATGCGGTCGACCTGACGCGCGAGAAGCCCGCCGCGATCCTGGCGCTGCGTGACCGGCTGGACCTGGTGTATCGCGGCACGCCGCGCAATGCCCCTGCCGACCGGGCCTTCGCCGCCATCGTGGAGGAGTTCGAGATGCCGCGCGCCCTGCCGGAGGCCCTGCTGGAGGGGCTGGCGTGGGACGCGCAGGGGCGGCGCTACCGCACCATCGACGATCTGCACAGCTACTCCGCGCGGGTGGCGGCGGCGGTGGGGGCGATGATGTGCGTGCTGATGCGGGTGCGCGATGCCGATGCGCTGGCGCGGGCCTGCGATCTGGGGCTGGCGATGCAGCTGACCAACATCGCCCGCGACGTCGGCGAGGATGCGCGCGAGGGGCGGCTGTTCCTGCCCACCGACTGGATGGAGGGGGCGGGCATCGACACGCAGGCGTTCCTGGCCGATCCGCAGCCCACCGCCCCGGTATGCCGGGTGGTTCGGCGCCTTCTGGCCGAGGCCGACCGGCTGTATTTCCGCTCCGAGGCCGGGATCGCGGCGCTGCCGCTGTCGGTGCGCCCGGGAATTGCGGCGGCGCGTCACATCTATGCCGCCATCGGCACGCGGATCGCCTGTGCGGGCCACGACAGCATCACCCAGCGCGCCTATACCGGGCCGGGGGCCAAGCTGTGGGGGCTGGCCACGGCGGGGGTGCATGTCGCCGTCACCCTGGCGCTGCCGCGCCCGGTGGAGCTGCACGCCCTGCCCGAGCCGTCGGTGGCGTTTCTGGTGAATGCCGCGGCCCACGCACCGCCGGCGCGCGAAACCTGGGCACAGGGACGTTCGGCTGCGCTTTTGTCGGTGCTCTCGGACCTGGAATCGCGCGATCGCGCACGGCGGGGCTTGATGGGACGGGCGACAGAGCCTAACTGCGAGTGATGGACTGGCTCTTGTTCTCCGTCTTTCTGTTCGCCTGCGCGGCCGCGGGCACCACTGGCGCGATGTTCGAGCCGGGAAAGTGGTATCGTGACCTCACCAAGCCGAGCTGGACGCCTCCGAACTGGCTGTTCCCGGTGGCGTGGTCGCTTCTGTACATCGCGATGTCACTGGCGGCGATGCGGGTGGCGCTGGCGGGTGACAGCGCCCTGGCGCTGGCGTTGTGGTCCACGCAGATCGCCTTCAACACGCTGTGGACACCGGTGTTCTTCGGTCTGAAACGGATGCGGGCGGCGATGGGCGTGATGGTCGCGCTGTGGGCATCGGTCGCGGCGACCATGGTGGCGTTCTGGCAGGTCGACCTGATCGCGGGGCTGTTGTTCGTGCCCTATCTTGCCTGGGTCACGGTGGCGGGTGCGCTGAACTTCAGCGTCTGGCGCCTCAACCCCGAGACAGGCACCCCGGCGGGGGCCTGAGGGGCGCGCGCCTCACGCGCGCGCCATCGCTCCGAAGATCGCGGCGGCATGCTCTGCCAGATAGATGCGCAGCCACGGGGTGAAGCGCGCGGGTTCCCGCGCGACCTCGGCGCGCAGCGTATCGAGCGGGACCCAGCGCACCGCCATCACCTCGTCGGGGTTCGGGGCGATGTGCAGCGTCGGGCCGGCGGCGGCGGTGAAGATGTCCACCACCTCATGCTCGATCAGGCCGTTGCCGACCTCGGCGCGGTATTCGACGCGGTCGCGGTGGCCGAGGGTCAGCCCCTCGATCCCCAGCTCCTCGCGCAGGCGGCGGGTGGCGCAGGCCTCGGCCCCCTCGTCCCAGTGGGGATGGGTGCAGCAGGTGTTCGCCCACATCCCCGGCGTGTGGTACTTGCCCATCGCGCGCTGCTGGATCAGCACCCGGTCCCCGTCCATGACGAAGACCGAGATCGCCTTGTGGCGCAGCCCTTGCAGATGCGCCTCCAGCTTCTCCACCGGGGTCAGGCGGCCGTTCACCCAGGCCGGGATCATCTCCGTCATGGCATCCCTCATGCGTAGGTGGGCCGCACGAGGCCCGACAGGTGCAGCAGGTTCTTCACCCCGATCTTCATGTGGGCAAAGGGCCGCGCGTTCACCAGCTTCTTGTTCATGTAGGCCTCGAACGTCAGCTTCTGCACGTCGATGTCGTGGCACAGCGAGACGAAGCGTTCGCGCCGCTCGTCCGAGCGGTAATAGGCGTTCTGCATCGCGCCGAGGATCTTGAAGACGCCGCCGTGCTCCTTGAGGAACATCTTGCGCGCCATCTGCAGGTCCTTGGCACGGCCCGACGCCAGGCAGGCCTGCACCGCGGTGGCCGCCGCGCGCCCGCAGGCCATGGCATAGTAGATCCCCTCACCCGAGCTGGGCGCCACCACACCGGCGGCATCGCCCGCCAGCACCACGTCACGGCCATTGTCCCAGCGGTCCAGCGGCTTGAGCGGGATCGGCGCGCCTTCACGCCGGATCGTCTCGCAGCCTGCAAGGCCGGAATTCGCGCGCAACGCCGCCGTGCAGGCCTTCAGGTCCACCCCGTCCATGCCCGTCCCCATGCCGACGGAACAGGATTTCCCGTGCGGGAACACCCAGCCATAGAAGTCGGGCGAGATCGCGCCGTCATAGATCACGTCGCAGCGCATGGGATCATAGTCGGCGGCGGCCTGTGCGCCGCCCTCGGGCGGGGTGATGATCTCGTGATAGGCGATGACATAGGGGATGGTGTCGCCGCCCGGCACCTCCTGCCGGCCCACGCCGGAGCGTGCGCCGTCCGCGCCGATCACGAGCCGGGTGGGCAGCGCGCGCTCTTCCTTGGTGGCCTTGTCGCGGTAGATGACGCGGGCGCCGCTCTCATCCCGGTCGATGCGCACGAAGGTGCCGGTGTGACGCTCGGCGCCCGCCTTGGCTGCGCGCACGCGCAGGAATTCGTCGAAGTGCTCGCGGTCGACCATGCCGACGAAGCCGCCCTCGATGGGGATGTCGACCTTGCGGCCGGTGGGCGAGATCATGCGGGCGGTGTTGATCTTCGCCACGATCATCTCGTCGGGGATGTCGAAATCCGCGATCAGCCGGGGCGGGATGGCCCCGCCGCAGGGCTTGATCCGGCCCGCGCGGTCGATCAGGGCCACGCGCTTGCCGGCGCGGGCCAGATCCTCGGCCGCGGTGGCCCCGCAGGGTCCCCCTCCGACGACGACGACATCATAGGTCATGGGCTCACTCCCCAGCAACAAGGCCCATGCGGGCGGTTTGGCCGCGTCCCCCCATCACCCGCAGCGCAACCAGCGCGCTGAGGAGGAAGAGACCGGCCTCGATCGAAAAGACGGCGCCGAAGGCGCTGGCGTCGTTGCCCAGCGTGGTGCGCATGGCATCGGCCAGCCCCGCGCCCACCAGCCCGCCAAAGCCCGCGGCGATGGCCTGCGCGGCGCCCCACAGCCCCATGCGGGTGCCCTCGCGGCGCTCGCGGCCCTGACCGGCGAGCTGCATCATGGCACCGATGGCGGCGACCGCGAACATGCCGTTGAAGAAGCCCAGCGTGATGACCGACGGCACCAGCAGCGGCTTCAGCCCCGCGCTGGCGATCAGCGTGATCGCCGCCAGCGTCGCGGCCGAGCCGAGGCACCCCGCGACGACCCAGGAGCGCAGCGCACCGAAGCGCAGCCCCGTGGCGCACACCCCCACCAGCACCATGCCGACGAACACGCCGCCGTTCTGCGCGCCCGACATGGACGTCGTCTGACCCGGCGTCATGTCGAAGACGAGGCCCGCGAAGGGCTCCATGATCAGTTCCTGCATGAAATAGGCGGTCATCGACAGGAACACGAAGAAGGTGAAGTTGCGCGCCGCGCGCTCGGCCCAGATCTCGCGCAGGCCGGCACGGAAGGTCATGGGCTCGGCCAGGGGGGCGGCCTGGACGCCGGCGCGCCGCTCGATCCCCCAGATGGCGAGGCAGGTGACCACGAAAGCGCCCCCCGTGACCACCGCGACGATGGCGAGCATGCGGTCGTGGCTGTAGGGGTCCAGCACCTGCCCCACGGTGATCGCGGTGACGGCGATGCCGAAGATCATCATCAGCCAGGTGATCGAGGCCGCCGCCGGCCGGCGGTGTTCCGCCGTGGCCGTCGCCATCAGCGCCAGCAGAGAGGTCCCCGAGGCCCCCACCCCCATCCCGATCAGCGCATAGGCGAGGATCGACACGCACAGTCCCAGCCAGAAGGTCGCCTCCATCACCGGGATCGCAAAGGCCGCCAGCAGCGCGCCCGCGGCCAGCATCCCCATCCCCACGATCACCCAGCGCGTGCGGTTTCCGCAGGTGTCCGAGCGGTAGCCCCAGTTGGGCCGCGTGATCTGGATGCCGTAGTGCAGCGCCACCAGCGCACCGGGCAGGACGGCGGGCAGCATCAGCTCCACCACCATCAGCCGGTTGAGGGTCGAGGTCATCAGCACCACGATCGCACCGAGGCACAGCTGCACCAGCCCGAGCCGGAAGATGGAGAGCCATGAAAGCGGTTGAACGGGCATCTGGCGATCCTCAGAGCGTGCGCAGCGCGAAAGCGGTGATCATCATGCCGGTGACATAGAGGCTGACACCGGTGGCATTGTACCAGGGCGCCTTGGCCTTGGGGTCGCGCAGCAGCACCGACATGGCATAGAACTGCAGGATCACCGAGATCACGATGAAGAAGCCGTACCAGGGACGATCCCACTGGAAGAGAAGCGCGATCACAACGAGTTGCGGGACGATCATCACCCAGCACGCGACCTTGGCCGCCAGCTCCGGGCCCAGCGTCACGGGCAGGGAGTTCACGCCCATCTGGCGATCGCCCTCCAGCGCCTTGAAATCGTTGAGCGTCATGATCCCGTGCGCGCCGAGGCCATAGAGCACGGCCACCGCGACGATCTCCCAGCTGGGCGCGCCGACGGCGAGGACGGCCGCGCCGGTGAACCACGGCAGCGATTCATACGACAGCCCGACCAGCCCCGGCCCCCACCAGCCCGACCGCTTCAGCCGCACCGGCGGGCAGGAATAGGCCCAGGCCGCGATCACCCCCAGCACGGTGGCGCCAAAGCCCCACGGCCCGAGGAACCAGCCCACCACCAGCGCCAGCCCCGACATCGCCAGCGCGATCCACAGCCCCCAGCGGCCCGGAATGCGCCCCGAGGGGATCGGCCGGTGCGGTTCGTTGATCGCATCGACGTGGCGGTCGCACCAGTCGTTGGCCGCCTGGCTCATCCCGCAGACGATGGGACCCGCCAGCAGGACGCCGAGGATGACCAGAAACAGGCTTTCCAGCGGCGACACCCCGGACGAGATGACGCCGCACAGATAGGCCCACATCGGCGGAAACCAGGTGATCGGCTTGATCAGCTCCAGCATCGCGGCGGGCTGTGGCAGGGTGCGGGTGTGTAAATCAGACGTGACACTCATGCCGTCAACATGACCACGACATTTCGAGTCTCGCAAGTGGAACTTTGCCGTGGAGCCCCGCCTGCGGCAAAAAATGTCAGGGGAAGTTGACAGCGGCGTCAGAGATCCAGCGACAGCTGGCCCGGGGCTGCGGCGGGGCGACGGCGTCGGGGCGCGCGGTCGTTGACGAAATGGCCCGAGCGGTCCTTGCGGCTGGCGTGCTTGCGGGCGACCTCGGCGGCTTCGGCGGCGAAACCGCGGGCGCGGCGCAGGCCCCACACCGCCTCGCGCGCGGCGCGGGCGGCGGCGGCGACATCGACCACCGGCTCGGGATAGGCGCGCCCCAGCACGCGCCCTGCCCCGCCCCAGCGCCAGGGTTCGTGCAGGAAGGCGTCGGGCACCTCGGCCAGCTCCGGCAGCCAGGCGCGGGTGAAGCGGCCGTCGGGGTCCTGGTCGCGGCCCTGCTTGACGGGGTTGTAGATGCGGATGGTGTTGATGCCGGTGGTGCCGGACTGCATCTGCATCTGGCTCCAGTGGATGCCGGGTTCGTAGTCGGTGAAGCGCCGCGCCAGGAACGGCCCCGTGGCGCGCCAGTCCAGCCACAGGTGGTTCGCCGCCACCGACACCAGCATCGCGCGCATGCGGAAGTTCAGCCAGCCGGTGGCCGCCAGATACCGCAGGCAGGCGTCGACAAAGGGGATGCCGGTCTCGGCGGACTGGAATGCCGCGAGGCGGGTGGCGTCGGGCGTGCGCGGGCGCAGGCTTTCGGTCGCGCGGTGCAGGCAGCGGGCCTCCAGGTCGGGGGCGTCCTCCAGCTTCTGCATGAAGTGGTCGCGCCAGGCGAGGCGCGATTCAAAGCTGCGCAGCGAAGCCCCCCAGCCACCGCCGGGGCGTTCGGCGCGGCGGGCGGCCGCGGCGTGCGCGACCTCGCGCCCGGACAGCACGCCGAAGGCCAGGTGCGGCGAGAGGCGCGAACACGCGCGTTCCCCGGCTACGGGCGAGGCCATGGCGGCGCGGTACCCCTCGCCCCGCGAGGTCAGGAACCCGCCCAGCGTGGTCAGCGCGGCCTGCCGCCCGCCAACCTGGCGGTGGGGGCAGCGGTCCTCGGCCAGGCGCAGGGTGCGGGCGGTGGGGATCGGGCCGGGCGCCACGCCGGGCACCGCCGACAGCCCCGGCGGCTGGGCCGCGGGCGCGGCGAGGAAGCGATCCCGCCGCCCCGCCCAGCCATCGCGCGCGGCAAGGCGGCGCACCACGCCCGACTGCGGCCCCTCGTGCCACGCCATGCCGTTGGCGCGCGCCCACGCCCCCACACGCCGGTCGCGGGCAAAGGTCCACAGGGTGCCGGTCTCCTCGTGGCTGAAGATGCGCGACAGGCGGTGGCGGCGGGCCAGCGTCTCCAGCACCTCGACCGCGCAGCCAGTGCGCACGACCAGCGGCGCCCCCAGCGCGGCCAGGTCGCCGCGCAGCGCCTCCAGACACTCGGCAACGAACGCCCATTGCCGGGCCGAGGCGTCGGGCTGTGCCCACAGCTCCGGCTCCACCACATAAAGCGGCAGCACGGGGCCAAGCGCCGCCGCCGCACACAGCGCCGCGTGGTCGGCCACCCGCAGGTCACGCTTGAACCAGACAATCGAACCCGTCATCGCCCGCCATGTAGCGGCCCGCGCCGGAACGACGAGCCGCGCCTGATGTTCCCACTCCGTTCCATCTGCCTAACGGGCGCCGCGTCGGCTGGCAAGCGCGCAGCGGCGGTTGCCGCCGCACACGTCAGGGCCTAGCTTGCGTGCATCCTGACCGAGCGGAGAGAGCATGAAGGACGCAACCCCCCAGCCGATCCGACTGGCGGACTACACCCCGCCGCCGTTCCTGGTGGAGGGGGTCGCGCTGACCTTCCGGCTGGCGCCACGGGCCACGCGGGTGACGTCGCGCATCCGGTTCCGGCGCAACCCCGACGCGCAGGCCCAAGATCTGCGGCTGGATGGCGAGGGGCTGCGGCTGATCTCGGCCACCATCGACGGCGTGCCGATCACCGCGCAGCCCGATGCGACGGGCCTGACGCTGCCGGGCGGGGATCTGCCGGACGCCTTTGACTGGGCCGCCGAGGTGGAGATCGCACCGGAGGAAAACACCGCGCTGGAGGGGCTTTACATGTCGAATGGCATGTATTGCACGCAGTGCGAGGCCGAAGGCTTCCGCAAGATCACCTTCTATCCCGACCGCCCGGACGTGATGGCACCGTTCACGGTGCGGGTCGAATCCGAGCTGCCGGTGCTGCTGTCGAACGGCAATCCGTCCGCCCAGGGCGATGGCTGGGCCGAATGGGACGATCCCTGGCCCAAGCCCGCCTATCTGTTCGCGCTGGTGGCGGGCGATCTGGTGGCACATTCGGACGCCTTTGCCACCGCATCGGGGCGCGCGGTCGCGCTGAATGTCTGGGTGCGCCCGGGCGACGAGGGGCGCTGCGCCTATGCGATGGATTCGCTCAAACGCTCCATGCGCTGGGATGAGGAGGCCTACGGGCGCGAATACGACCTCGATGTGTTCAACATCGTGGCGGTGGACGACTTCAACATGGGCGCGATGGAGAACAAGGGGCTCAACGTCTTCAACTCCAAATACGTCCTCGCCTCCTCCGAGACGGCGACGGATGCCGACTTCGACAACATCGAGCGCATCGTCGCGCATGAATACTTCCACAACTGGACCGGCAACCGCATCACCTGCCGCGACTGGTTCCAGCTGTGCCTCAAGGAAGGGCTGACGGTGTTCCGCGACCAGCAGTTCAGCGCCGACATGCGCTCGGCCGCCGTCAAGCGGATCGAGGACGTGCTGAGCCTGCGCGCACGCCAGTTCCGCGAGGATCAGGGCCCGCTGGCGCATCCGGTGCGCCCCGACAGCTATCACGAGATCAACAACTTCTACACCGCGACGGTGTACGAGAAGGGCGCCGAGATCATCCGCATGCTGCGCACGCTGGTGGGCGAGGACGGCTATGACGCGGGCGTGCGGCTCTATTTCGACCGCCACGACGGGCAGGCCTGCACGATCGAGGACTGGTTGGCGGTGTTCGCGGAGGCCACGGGGCGCGACCTGTCGCAATTCGCGCGCTGGTATGCCCAGGCCGGCACCCCGCGCCTGCGGGTGACCGAGGATTGGGACGAGGGCACCGGCCGCTTCACCCTGACGCTGGAGCAGTCCACCCCCCCCACCCCGGGCCAGCCCGACAAGGCACCCCAGGTGATCCCGGTGGCCGTTGGCCTGCTGGGTCCCGCGGGCGACGAGATCATGGCCACCCGCGTGATCGAGATGACCGACACCCGCCACAGCCTGACGATCGAGGGGATGCCGGCACGCCCCGTCCCGTCGATCCTGCGCGGCTTCTCCGCCCCGGTGGTGGTCGAGCACGCGGTCACGCCGGAACGCCGCGCCTTTCTGATGGCCCATGACACCGATCCGTTTTCCCGGTGGGAGGCCGGGCGCGGGCTGGCGCGCGAGATCCTTGTGGCGATGGTGCGCGACGGCGCGGCGCCCGGGCCGGATTACCTCGATGCGCTGGCGGTGACGCTGTCGGACGAACGGCTGGACCCGGCGTTCCGCGCGCTGTGCCTGCGCGCGCCCTCCGAGGATGACATCGCCCAGGCGCTGGTGGATGCCGGCGAGACGCCGGACCCCATGGCGATCCACACCGCGCGCGAGCGGTTCCAGCGCGCGATCGCGGCCCACATGGACGACGGGCTGGCGCGCGCCTTCATCGCGATGGAGACGCCCGGCCCCTACAGCCCCGACGCGCGCGACGCGGGCCGCCGGGCGCTGCGGCTGGCGGCACTGGCGTATCTGTCGCGCAATGACGGCGGGGACCGGGCCGCGCGGCTGTTCGCCGGGGCCGACAACATGACCGAACAGATGGGCGCGCTGGGGGCCCTGCTGCAGGTCGGCGCGGGCCAGTCCGAGGTCGCGCGGTTCCACCGTCAATGGGCCCACGACCGGCTGGTGGTGGACAAGTGGTTCGCCGTTCAGGTGGCCCTCGCAGCGCCCGAAAGCGCGGTGGAGACCGCGCGCAGCCTGACGCGCCACCCCGATTTCGACTGGAAGAACCCCAACCGCTTCCGCTCGGTGCTGGGTGCGCTGGCGACGAATGCGGCGGGGTTCCACGCGCCGGGGGGCGCAGGCTATGCGCTGCTGGCGGACTGGCTGATCCAGCTTGATCCGGTGAACCCGCAGACCGCGGCGCGGCTGTCGACGGCGTTCGAGACCTGGCGCCGCTACGACCCCGCGCGCCAGGGCGCGATGCGCGCGGCGCTGGAGCGGATCCGCGCGACCCCCGACCTCAGCCGCGATCTGTCGGAAATGACGGCCCGGATGCTGGGCTGAGCCGCGCGCTCAGTCGCGGGTCAGCCGGGCGGTGCCCAGCTCCCAGGCGGCCTCCAGTGCGATGACGCGCAGGGTGCCGCCCGGGCCGGGGCCGTGGATCAGGCGGAACGGCACCTCCGGCCGCTCGGCCAGATCCTCGGGGTCATACCCTGCGACGCGGCGAAACACGCCGTCGCAGCCGGGCTCGCCGTCCGGCGCGGGCGCCAGAACGATCTGCGTGCGCCGCCGCCCGTCGAACACCGCAAGGTCGAGCGCGCAGGCCCGCTCCGCCGGAACATCCGCAAGCACCGACAGCACCGCCGACATCGGATCGAGCGCACCGCCCTGCCCCGCCGGGTCGAGGTGCCACGGCTCGGGCGGGCGCGGCGGGTCAAGGCGCAGCAGGCGCGGCACCCCCCCCTCCCATGCGATTTCGGTGCGCGATTCGCGCCGTCCGGTGTGCACATCCTCGACATAGCGCAGCGGCTGCGGGCGGCCTGCGCGCAGGCGGCCCTGCACCGTCGCCTCGAACCGGGCCGAGGGCAGCAGACGCCCCAGCCCCGCCGGTTGCAGCCGCGCCGTCGCGGCATAGCTGCCGTCGGTGCGGCGGATGGCAAGGTGCAGCACCCCCACCGGCAGCCCCGCAAAAGTCACATCGAGGCGCACCACCTCGGGCAGATCAAGCGCCGCCGCGCCGCCGGGCGCCCACAGCCCCGCCACGATGGCCACCACCGCACCGATCCGTCGCAGTCGATCCGGCATTGCCCGTCGCATCGCGTGCCCCAACCGCTGGCCCCCATCTGGACATACCCCATCGCGGCGGGGCAGACACGGGGGGATTGCACGGCGCGCCAGCGGCCGCGTTGAAAGAGGGGCATCGCGATGGACATCCCGGCACTGGCCGACGGCGTGCTGGCCGGCGAGCGACGCGCGCTTGCGCGGGCGATCACGCTGGTGGAAAGCGGGCGCGCCGATCACCGCGCGCAGGCGGCCGATCTGCTGGCGGCCTGTGCCGTACCGGGGCGCGAGGCGCTGCGGCTGGGGCTGTCGGGCACGCCGGGGGTGGGCAAGTCCACCTTCATCGAGGCGTTCGGGATGATGCTGGTCGACGCCGGGCTGCGGGTGGCGGTGCTGGCGGTCGATCCGTCCTCGACGCGCACGGGCGGGTCGATCCTGGGGGACAAGACCCGGATGGAGCGGCTGGCGCGCGCGCCCGGCGCCTATATCCGCCCCTCGCCGAGCCAGACGCATCTGGGCGGCATCGCGCGCCGCACCCGCGAGGCGGTGTCGCTGTGCGAGGCTGCGGGGTTTGACGTGGTGCTGATCGAGACGGTGGGCGTGGGCCAGTCGGAAACCGTGGTGGCCGAGGTGTCGGACGTGTTCGTGCTGCTGCTGGCACCGGGCGGGGGCGACGAGTTGCAGGGCGTCAAGCGCGGCATCATGGAGGCCGCCGACCTCATCCTCATCAACAAGGCCGACGGCGCGATGGTGGCGGCGGCCGAGCGCACCCGGGCCGACTACGCGGGCGCCCTGCGGCTGATGCGCCGCCGTGCCCAGGATCCGCAGGGGTTTCCCAAGGCGTTGTGCGTCTCGGCTCTGGACGGGGCCGGGCTGGCGGCGGCGTGGGACGAGATGCGCGCACTGGCCGACTGGCGCCGCGCCGAGGGGCACTGGCAGGACCGCCGCGCCGCGCAGGCCCGCCACTGGTTCGAGGAGGAAGTGCGCCAGGGTCTCGTGGCGCTGCTGCGCAGTGACGCGGGCGCGCGGGCACGCATGGCCGATCTGGGTCGCGCCGTGGCCGAGGGCCGCACCGCGCCCGCCGCCGCCGCCGCCGAGGTCGTCGCGCGCTTCCGCACCGCCGCCGGGGGCTGACGCCGGGCCCGCGGGCCGGTGGTCACACCCCCGGGACGCACGAACAGCGCCAGGCGTCCGGGCCGCCGCATCCGGAGGCCCGGCGTTCGGTTTCCGCGAAGTGCCGGCACCCCCGTCCGAGGTCCCCGGGTCCGAGGCCCCCAGATCGGAGGCCCCCGGGTCCAAGGTTCCCGAACCCGAGGTCCCGGATCCGAGGATGCGCACCCGACTCCGGGGCGTCCGCGCGCCTCAGACGGTGTCGAGGTAGAGTTCGATCACTTCCTCCGGCGACAGCTCGGCCATGTAGCGCAGTTCCTGGCGCTTGGTCATCAGCAGGTTGGCGATGAGCTCGGCCGGGAAGATGCGCGCGATCATCGGCGAGGTCGCAAACGCCTCGATCGCGCCGGCCCAGGTGATCGGCAACTGCGGCAGGTCCTGGACATAGGCGTTGCCGGTGATGGGGGGCGGCGGGGCGATGCCGTCCTCCATCCCCGCCAGCGCCGCACCCAGCACGCCCGCCACCAGCAGATAGGGGTTGATGTCGCCCCCCGCCACGCGGTGTTCGATCCGCCGCGCGGCGGGCGGGCCCGACGGCACCCGCAGCGCCCCGGTGCGGTTGTCGAAGCCCCAGCCGATGCCGGTGGGCGCATGCGCGCCCGGCACCAGCCGGTCATAGCTGTTGGCGTGCGGCGCAAACAGCAGCATCGAGCCGGGCATCGCCGCAAGGCAGCCCGCGATGGCATGGTGCAGCGCCTCGGTCCCCTCGGGCCCGCCGTTGTCGAAGATGTTCTGGCCCCGCCGGTCCAGCACGGAGAAATGCATGTGCAGCCCGTTGCCCGGCTGCTCGTCATAGGGCTTGGCCATGAAGCTGGCGGCAAAGCCGTGACGCCGCGCCAGCCCGCGCACCAGCATCTTGAACAGCCAGGTGTCGTCGGCGGCCTTGAGGGCGTCGTCGGTGTGCAGCAGGTTGATCTCGAACTGGCCCAGACCGGCCTCGGAGATGGCGGTGTCGGCGGGGATGTCCATCGCCTCGCATCCCTCATAGAGGTCGGTGAAGAAGCGGTCGAACGCATCGAGCGCGCGCAGCGCCAGCGTGTCCGCCCCCGGTCGCCGTTTGCCCGAGCGCGGGCTGGGCGGGGCGCGCAGCTCGCGGCCCGAATCGTCGATCAGATAGAACTCCAGCTCGGTCGCGACCACCGGCGTCAGCCCCCGCGCGCGATAGCGCTCCAGGACCCGCGCAAGCGCATGGCGCGGGTCACCGTCAAAGGGACGGCCATCGTCGTGGAACATCCAGATCGGCAGCAGCGCGGTCGGCCCCTCCAGCCAGGGCATGGGGACAAATCCGCGCTCGGTCGGGTGCAGGATGCCGTCGGCATCGCCGCTGTCGAACACCAGCGGGCTGTCCTCGATGTCCTCGCCCCAGATGTCGAGGTTGAGCACGGAGTAGGGAAACCGCGTGCCGGACTTCACCGCCTTGTCGGCAAAGCGGGCGGGAATGCGTTTGCCGCGCGCCTGTCCGTTGAGATCGGCGGCGGCCACGCGGATGGTGCGGACCTCGGGGTGTTCGCGCAGCCAGTCGCGCATCTGGACCTCATGTTCAGCGGGCGGAACGGGGCGGTCTGCGCCCGGCGTTCCATGCCTTCGGGATGCCGCTTCGGGCGGGAATTGACAAGCACCAAGGCCGCGGGTCAGCCGTCGAAGCGCCAGCGGTGCAACGCGCCCCCGTTGCTGCGCAGCCAGGCGCGCTGTCGCCGCCAGTCGGGGCACAACCCCTCCACCAGCCGCCAGAAGGCCGGGCTGTGGTTCATCTCCACCAGATGGGCGGCCTCGTGGGCGGCGACGTAGTCGAACACCTCGACCGGAGCCAGCGCCAGCCGCCACGAGAACATCAGCCGCCCCGCCGCCGTGCACGACCCCCAGCGCGAGCGCGTGTCGCGCAGCGCGATCCCCGCCAGCGGCCGCCCCAGGGTGGCGGCATGCGCGGTGCACAGCCCCTCCAGCCGCGCATGCGCCACCGCACGCAGATGCGCGGCCACCGCAGGGCCGCAGCCGCGCCCGGGCGGCACCAGCAGCCGGTCGCCGTCGCGCCGCGCCCGGCGCAGCGGCGCCGCCACCAGCACCAGCGGCGTGCCCAGAACCGGCAGGGAGATCCCCGGCGCCACCGCCACCGTCTGCGGCAGATCGGCCAGGGTCGCGCGCAGCCAGCCCTCGCGCTCGCGCATGAAGGCAAGGGCTGCGGTGCGCCCGGCACGGGGCGGAAAGGTCAGCGTGATCCGGCCGTCGCCATGCGCCACGCGCAACGAAAACCGCCGCGCCCGCGGATCGGGGCGCAGGCGCACCGTCACCGGCGGGTCACCGGACAGGACGGCCTCGGTGGCGGCGGACGGCATGGCGGCTCCCTCGTGGCATGCGGGCGCGGGGCGCAGGTGGCGGAAAGACTTTGACAGCCCCGCGCAGTTGTGGCACTCGCGGCCGATCCGTTCAAGCCGAGGCGAATGAGGGAACCCATGCCCAAGGAAGAATGGGGCGTGAAGCGCGTCTGCCCCACAACCGGCAAGAAATTCTACGATCTGGGACGCGACCCGATCGTCAGCCCCTACAGCGGCGAGGTGGTCGAGATCGACCTGCCCGGCCGCAAGGGTGCGGCGGCAGCCCCCGCCGCCGTGGCCAAGCCCAAGCGTGCCGCCGCCAAGGCGCCCGCCGACGACGACATTCTGGTCGAAGAGGACAGCAACGACATCGACATCGATGACGATCTGCTGGAGGACGACGCAGACGACGACAATGTGGCCCTCGACGATCTGGCCGACGTGGCCGACGAGGACGACGACAACTGATCCCGCGCCATGGCGCGGAGTGCGGCGTATCAGCCGCCGGGCCGATGGGTCCGGCGGCTTTTGCGTGGCCGGGGCCCCGCCGCCGCACCTGCCACTGGCCCTGCCCCCGGCTGCTGGCGCTGCCCGGGTGGCTTGACACCCCGGCGCGTGCGGCGCACAGACGGGCGCGATTTTCCCGCAACCGGGCGTTCCGTGGGCGCCAGACCGACGAGGAGTGCCGATCATGGCCCAGATTTCCCTCAGCTTTCCCGACGGCAGCGTGCGCAGCCATGACGCGGGAGTGACGCCTGCGCAGGTCGCGGCCGCCATTGCGCCATCGCTGGCGAAGAAGGCGATCTCGGCCACGGTCGATGGCGTGCACTGGGACCTGCAATGGCCGCTGGAGCGTGACGCGACGATCACGCTGAACACGCTGGCCGACGAAGGCCCGGCGCTGGAGCTGATCCGCCACGATCTCGCGCATGTCATGGCCCGCGCGGTGCAGGAGCTGTACCCGGGCGTCAAGGTCACCATCGGCCCGGTCATCAAGGACGGCTGGTACTATGACTTCGATCGGGACGAGCCGTTCACGCCCGACGACCTCGGCGCCATCGAGAAGCGCATGCGCGAGATCATCGCCGCCCGCGACCCGGTCCGCACCGAGGTCTGGGACCGCCCCCGCGCCATCGCCCACTATGAGGCCGCGGGCGAGCCCTTCAAGGTCGAGCTGATCGAGGCGATCCCCGGCGACGAGCCCCTGCGGATGTACTGGCACGGCGACTGGCAGGACCTGTGCCGCGGGCCGCACCTTCAGCATACCGGCCAGCTGCCCGCCGACGCGTTCAAGCTGATGAGCGTCGCCGGCGCCTACTGGCGCGGCGACAGCCGCAACAAGATGCTGCAGCGGATCTATGGCGTGGCGTTCCGCACCCGCGATGCGCTCAAGGCCCACCTGACCCTGCTGGAGGAGGCCGCGAAACGCGATCACCGCAAGCTGGGCCGCGAGATGAAGCTCTTTCACATGCAGGAAGAGGCGCCGGGCATGGTGTTCTGGCACCCCAACGGCTGGACCGTCTACCGCGCGCTGGAGGACTACATGCGCCGACGCCTGCGCACGGCCGGATACCAGGAGATCAAGACCCCCCAGGTCGTGGATCGTGTCCTGTGGGAGAGGTCGGGCCACTGGGAGGCCTACCGCGACAACATGTTCCTGGTGGAGGTCGACGAGGAAGGCGCCAAGGAAAAGCGCATCAACGCGCTGAAGCCCATGAACTGCCCCTGCCATGTGCAGATCTACAACCACGGCCTGAAGTCCTACCGCGACCTGCCGCTGCGGCTGGCCGAGTTCGGATCATGCCACCGGTACGAGCCGTCGGGGTCGATGCACGGGCTGATGCGGGTGCGCGGCTTTACCCAGGACGACGCGCATATCTTCTGCACCGAGGACCAGATCGAGGCGGAATGCGCGGATTTCATCGCGCTGCTGTCGTCGATCTATGCCGACCTGGGGTTTGCGAATTTCGACATCAAGCTGTCGACCCGGCCCGAGGTGCGCGTCGGCTCGGACGCGGTGTGGGACAAGGCCGAGACCGCGCTGGAGCGCGCCATCCTCAAGGTGCGCAGCGACTACGAGGTCGATCCGGGCGAAGGCGCCTTCTATGGCCCCAAGCTGGATTTCAAGCTGACCGACGCCATCGGGCGCGAGTGGCAGTGCGGCACCTTCCAGGCCGATTTCAACCTGCCCGAGCGGCTGGACGCGGAATATGTCGGCGAGGACGGCGCCAAGCACCGCCCCGTGATGCTGCACCGCGCGATCCTGGGCTCGTTCGAGCGGTTCCTCGGCATCCTGATCGAGAACTACGCCGGCCGGCTGCCGTTCTGGCTGGCGCCGCGGCAGGTGGTTGTGGCCACCATCGTGTCGGACGCCGATGCGTACGCCCGCGAGGTGGTGGCGGCGCTGACCGCGGCAGGCCTGCGCGCCGAACTCGACACCCGCAACGAAAAGATCAACTACAAGGTGCGCGAGCATTCCGTGGGTAAGGTGCCGGTGATCCTCGCGCTGGGCGCGCGCGAGGTGACCGAGCGCACCGTCTCGGTCCGCCGTCTGGGCGAGCAGGGGTCGCGCACCGCGCCGCTGGATGCGCTGGTGGCCGAACTGGCGGCCGAGGCCACCCCGCCCGACCTGCGCTGAGGGGTTGCGCCCGGCCGCTTTCTGCGGCCCCGGGCGCACGATGGGCTTGCGCCCGGCCGCGCCCTGCGGCCCCGGGCGCAGGATGGACCACCGGTCCTGGCGCCGCCCGGCGGGTGCCCGTTCAGGGCGTCGGCACGTCGGCCGACTGCGCCGCCGGACCGGAGGCCGGGGCTGTGACCGGATCTGCGGCCGGATCTGGATGCGGTGCGGGCTGCGGATCGGATTGCGGATCGGATTGCGGCAGGGCGCCGGGCGCGGGGTCGGCGGCCGGGCCGGCCGCGCAGGTGGCGGCGGCTCCGCCAGCGGAGACGGCGGCGATGGCCGCGATCAGTTGTGCGCTGCGGAACGGCTTGCCCGCGTGCCCGGCAAAGCCCGCGGCAAGATACTCGTGCAACTGGTGCGGCATGACGTTGGCGGTCACCGCCAGCGCGGGCGGCGGCGCGACCCCTGCCGCGGCAGCATGCCCGGCGATACGCGCCAGCGCCGTGACACCGTCCATCACCGGCATCGAGATGTCGAGCAACAGCACATCGAACCGCCCCGGCGCCCAGGCGTCGACGGCCTGCGCCCCGTCGGCCACAAGCGTCAGCGCGGCGCCGGTGGGGCGCAACATGGCCGCCAGAACCTGCCGGTTGGTGGCGTTGTCATCCGCCGCCAGCAGCCGCAGCCCCCCGAGCACACCGTTCCCCC
>NZ_NHSD01000272.1 GCF_016653255.1 Rhodobaculum claviforme | reverse complement strand
GGCTATGGCCTGGCGGGGCTGTGCGCGCTGACATGGGCGGGGTATTCGGTCCTGTCGCGCCGCCTGGGCGCGGTCCCGACCGAGGCGGTGGCGCTGTTCTGCCTGGCGGCGGCGGCGTTGTCGGCGCTGGGGCATCTGGCGCTGGAGACGCCGGCCTGGCCTGACTCGGGCCTTGGATGGGCCGCCGTGCTGGGTCTTGGCCTCGGCCCGGTGGGGCTGGCGTTCTACCTGTGGGATGTGGGGGTGAAGCGGGGCGACATCCAGCTTCTGGGGGTGGCGTCCTATGCCGCGCCCCTGCTGTCCACGCTGGCGCTGGTGGCCGCCGGACAGGCACAGCCCGAGGCGCGCCTGGGGCTGGCGGCGCTGATGATTGCCGGCGGGGCGGCGCTGGCCGCCCGCGCCGGTGCGCGCGCCCCCGTCAGCCGGCGGACAGGCGCTCGATCTCTTCCTTGAGGCGCAGCTTCTGCTTCTTCAGCTCCGAGATGGTCATGTCGTCGGTGGCGGGGCTGCGCTGGGCGGCCTCCACCTTGTCCGACAGGGCCTGATGCTTGCGGCGGAGTTCGTCGAGATGCGCGCTCAGAGACATGATCGTCCTCCTTCGGGATATGACACCGATACTGCACCACGAAAACAATCCCATGTCACGCACCACCGGAAGGTGTATCGCATTGGTGTGAAAATCCCCCCGGGCCCGCGCCAGCCGCTGGCCCCGTTGCGCCCGCCGGAGGCCTGTCCTAGAGCGGTGGAACCGTCGAGATGGGGGAGCGCATGGTGCATCTGTGGGTCCGGGCCGAGGAACGGCCCAACGAGGAGCGCGTCGGCCTGACGCCCGAGGGTGCGGCCCGGCTGCGTGCCGACGGCATCGCCGTCACGGTCGAGGACAGCCCCCGGCGCGCCATCGCCATCGACGGCTACCGCGCGGCGGGCTGCGCCATCGCGCCGGCCGGAAGCTGGCGGACCGCCCCGCACGACGCGCTGGTCTTCGGCCTCAAGGAGCTGCCCGAGGATGGCACCCCGCTGGTGCACCGCCACATCATGTTCGGCCACGCCTTCAAGGGCCAGCCCGCGGGCCGGGTGCTGCTGGATCGGTTCCGCGCCGGGGGCGGGGCGCTTTACGACCTCGAATACCTGGTGGATCCGCAGGGGCGCCGGGTGGCGGCGTTCGGCTACTGGGCCGGCTATGCCGGGGCGGCGGTGGCGGTGAAATGCTGGGCGGCGCAGGCGCGCGGCAGCCTCGCGGGGCCGGTGGCGCCGGTGGCCGGGCGCGATGCGCTTCTGGACGATCTGCGGGCCGATCTCGCGGGCGTGCCCGCGCCGGATGTGCTGGTCATCGGCGCGCTGGGCCGGGTGGGGCGCGGGGCGTCGGACCTGTGCGCGGCGCTGGGCCTGCCGGTCACCCGCTGGGACATGGCCGAGACCGCCCACGGCGGTCCGTTCCCGCAGGTGCTGGCGCATGGCATCTTCCTCAACTGCATTCTGGCGCAGCCGGGCTGTCCGGTGTTCGTGGCGGCGGATGCGGGGGGCGCGGAGCGGGCGTTGCGGGTGATCGGCGACATTGCCTGTGACCCGACCTCGGACTTCTCGCCGATCAAGGTGTATGACCGGGTCACGGACTGGGCCGCGCCCGCGCTGCGGGTCCATGACGCGCCGGTGCTGGATGTGACGGCGATCGACAACCTGCCCTCGCTGCTGCCGGTGGAGGCGTCGGAGGATTTCGCGGCGCAGTTGCTGCCGCATCTGGCCGCGCTGGACCGGATCGGCGAGGGCGTCTGGGGCCGGGCGCGGGCGGAATTCGACAGCCATGTGGGAGGGACGGCATGACGACGATACACTGGTGCGGCACGGGGCTTTCGACCGTGCCCGGCCTGCGGCATCTGATCGCCGAGGGCGCACATCCGGTGGTGGTGTGGAACCGCACCGTGGCCAAGGCGGCCGAGGCGGTCGGTGATCTGACCGGGGATCTGCGGGCGTTCGACGCGGAGGCGCTGGGCGCGGTGCTGGCACCGGGGGATGTGGTCGTGTCCATGCTGCCGGCCGATCATCATGTGGATCTGGCACGGCGAGCGATCGCGGCGGGGGCGCATTTCGTGTCGTCGTCGTATATCGCGCCGCCGATGGCCGCCCTGGACGGCGCGGCGCGGGACGCAGGCGTCGCGGTGGTGGGCGAGGTCGGCCTTGACCCCGGCATCGATCACCTGATGGCGCATGATCTGGTGGAGGGGTACCGCGCCTCGGGGCTGCACACGCCCGACACCGTGCTGTCCTTCACGTCCTACTGCGGGGGGGTGCCGAAGCATCCCAACCCGTTCCGCTACAAGTTCTCGTGGTCGCCGCTGGGGGTGCTGAAGGCGCTGCGCTCGCCCTCACGCTCGCTCAAGGAGTTCGAGGTGCTGGATGTGGCCCGGCCCTGGGACGCCATCAGCACCTTCGACGCCCCCTTGCCGACCCCCGAGACGTTCGAGGTCTATCCCAACCGCGACAGCCTGCCGTTCATGGCGCAGTACCGCTTCGACCCGGCGTGGAAGGTGCGCGACTTCGTGCGCGGCACCCTGCGGCTGGGGGGCTGGTCCGATGCCTGGGCGCCGGTCTTCGCCGAGGTCGAGACGCTGGAGGGGCCCGCCGGTGACGCCCGCCTGGCCGAGATGGCCGAGGGCTTCTGGCGCGAGCATGCCTATGGCGACGGCGAGCTCGACCGCGTGGTGCTGTTCGTCACCCTGCGGGCCGAGCGCGACGGCGCTCCGGTCTGGCACCAGACCTGGGCGATGGATGCCTGGGGTGACAGCCGCGGCAGCGCGATGGCCCGGCTGGTCTCGCACCCCGTGGCGCTGGCGGTCGAGGGCGCGGCCTCGGGCCGACTGTCGCCCGGCGTGCAGGCCGCCCCCCACGACCCCGCCCTGATCGCGGCGTGGATGGCCGAGGTCGGCCGCCAGGCGCAGTACCTGGAGCGCATCGACCACCTGTGACCCCCGACGGGGGCGGGTCCGGCCGCCCCCGTGTCAGGCCCCCCCGTGTCCGGCCCATCAGCGCGGCGGTGCGGGGCTCAGTCCTCGTCCTCGGCCGCAAAGAGGGCCTTGATCCGTCCCCACGCGGGCTGCAGCTGCTCGGCCAGCCAGCGCGCCCTGGGGGTGGTCAGCCATGTCTGGAACTGGACCGAGGCCTCGGCCAGCCGTCCGGCACCGGTGATCAGTGCGACCAACCCGCCCAGCGCGATCATGCCCTTGCGCAGCATCGTCGTGCGCTGCGCCTCGTTCAGCTTCGCGGCCTCGAAATAGTCCCGCACGGCGTTGGCCGCAGCGATGACCGAGGCGCCCACGGCCTCCCTTGCTTCCGCTGTGCCCAGCGTGGCGACCACGTCCGCGGCCACGGCGTCGGCAGCCTCCGGCGTTGCGTCGGGGGTCAGCGGCGGCAGGTCCGGCGCGTCCTCCTCGGGCGGCAGCAGGAGGGGGCGCAGCGCGTCGTGCATCTCCACCAGCGCGCGCCAGGCCGCGACAAAGCCGCCGTCGAGCGCGTCGGTCGTGTAACGATCGCCCAGCCCGCCACGCAGGAACGCCATCGGCCCGTCGAGCAGCAGAAAGCTCGGCTCCGGCAGGGCCAGCGGCGCGGCATAGCGGTCGATGCGCTGGCGGATCGCCTCGGGGACGTTGCGCAGCCGCGCCTCCTCCTGCAGGGCCGCCACATGGGCGCGCAGCGCGGCCACCCGCAGGGCGCGTTCCTCGGGCGCCAGCCGCTCCGGCGCGCCGGCATTGCCGGCCTCCAGCCGCCCGCCCGGCGCATCCAGCCCCACCGTGCTCGCCTCGGCCAGCCGCTGCGCCAGCCGCCCGCGCACCCCCCCGCCCGGCGGGTCGCGGAAATCGGGATGCGTGCCCTTGAGGTACTGCACCGTCTCCACCGCACAGCGCCCGGGGTCGAGGCGCGAGAGCATGTAGAGTCGGCGGTCCCGGGCGGGATCGGCGGCGGGGGTGTTGGCGAACGTCAGGACTTCCCCTTCCTCGGCCGCGAAGCGCGGCGCGGTCAGGAGAAAGGACAGGTCGGCGATCTTGCAGCCGCGCAGGTCCAGCTTCGTGAGGGCCGTGAGGCCGGCGAGGTCGGGGGGTGTGGTGATCGGCGTGCCGCTCAGGTCCAGCACCGTGAGGGCTGTGAGGCCGGCGAGGTCGGGGGGTGTGGTGATCTCCGTGCGGCTCAGGTCCAGCACCGTGAGGGCTGTGAGGCCGGCGAGGTCGGGGGGTGTGGTGATCTCCGTGCAGCTCAGGTCCAGCGTCGTGAGGGCAGTGAGGCTGGCGAGGTCGGGGGGTGTGGTGATCGGCGTGTGGCTCAGGTGCAGCGTTGTGAGGGCTGTGAGGCGGGCGAGTTCGGGGGGTGTGGTAATCTCCGTGCCGCGCAGGTTCAGCGTCGTGAGTGCTGTGAGGCCGGAGAGAGGGGCGGCGTCCGTGACCTCTGTGTCGCCCAGGTGGAGTTCGTGCAGGTCGGGCAGGGCCTGA
The DNA here is from genome assembly GCF_016653255.1 of Rhodobaculum claviforme. Lineage (GTDB taxonomy): Bacteria > Pseudomonadota > Alphaproteobacteria > Rhodobacterales > Rhodobacteraceae > Rhodobaculum > Rhodobaculum claviforme. The sequence goes on along the minus strand of NZ_NHSD01000272.1, from coordinate 15,721 downwards.
AGCACCGCGATGTCAGCAAGGTTCAGGCTGTCGCGTATTCGCCGCCCGTGCGCGCTTCTGCTGCCGGCAAAGAGGTGGCGCAGGGTGGTGGCGCGGGCCAGGTCGTCGGGCAGGCGCTCCAGCGCGACCAGGTCGCTGAGGTCGAGGGTGTCGCCGCCCTGCGCGATGAGGGCGGCGATGCGGCGGACGGCCTCGGCCCGGGCGGCCTCGGGGTCGGTCCGCCAGGGGTCCGGGGCGTCAGCCGAGGGCATCGTTGCAGCGCGCGCAGGTGCCCGGGTGGGTGTGGCGGCCCACATCGGGCAGGATCTTCCAGCAGCGCTGGCACTTCTGCCCTTCGGCCTTTTCGAACACCACGCCGATGCCGGGGACCTCGGGCAGGCGGAAGGCCTCCTGCGGGATGGGATCGCCGCTCAACGTGATGTCGGAGGTGATGCAGAGGTCGGCGAAATCCACCGTGCGCAGCGCCGCCAGCACGTCCGAATCATGGATGTGGACCATGGGGGCGGCCTCCAGGCTGGCGCCGATGACCTTGTCGCGGCGCTGCACCTCCAGGGCGGCGGTGACCACGCGGCGGGCCTGGCGGATGCCGGACCATTTCGCCGCCAGGCCCGCGTCGTGCCAGTCGGCGGGCGTGTCGGGGATGTCCTGCAGATGCACGCTGTCATCGTCCGAGGGGAAGCGCGAGAGCCACACATCCTCCATCGTGAACACCAGGATCGGCGCCAGCCACGTCGTCAGCCGGTGGAACAGCAGGTCCAGCACCGTGCGCGCCGCCCGCCGCCGCAGGGAATCGGCCCCGTCGCAATAGAGCGCGTCCTTGCGGATGTCGAAATAGAACGCCGACAGGTCCGTGGTGGCGAAGGTGAAGAGCTTCTGGAACACCCCCTGGAAGTCATAGGCGGCAAAGCCCCGGCGCACCTCGGCGTCCATCTCGGTCAGGCGGTGCAGCACCCAGCGTTCCAGCTCGGGCATGTCGGCGGGGGCCACCCGCTCGGCCTCGGAGAAGCCCGCGAGGTTGCCCAGCAGGAACCGCAGCGTGTTGCGCAGGCGGCGATAGCTGTCGGCCACGCCCTTCAGGATCTCCGGCCCGATGCGCAGATCGGCGGTATAGTCCGACTGCGCCACCCACAGCCGCAGGATATCCGCGCCGTTCTGGCGGATCACATCCTCGGGCGCGATGGTGTTGCCCAGCGACTTGGACATCTTCATGCCCTTCTCGTCGAGGGTGAAGCCGTGGGTCAGCACGCCGCGATAGGGCGCGCGCCCCAGCGTCCCGCAGGCCTGCAGCATCGAGGAATGGAACCAGCCGCGGTGCTGGTCGGTCCCTTCCAGATACAGATCGGCGATGCCGTCCTCGGTCCCGTCGGCGCGGTCGCGCAGCACGAAGGCGTGGGTGGAGCCGCTGTCGAACCACACATCGAGGATGTCGAACACCTGGTCGTACTGCGCGGGGTCATGCAGGCCGTCCAGAACCCGCTCCTTGAAGCCCGGCGTGTACCAGGCGTCGGCGCCCTCGGCCTCGAACGCGGCGATGATGCGGGCGTTGACGGCCGGGTCGCGCAGGAGGAAGTCGGGGTCGTCGGGGCGCGTGCCCTGCTTCGTAAAGCAGCTCAGCGGCACCCCCCAGGCGCGCTGGCGCGACAGCACCCAGTCGGGGCGATTCTCGATCATGGAATACAGCCGGTTGCGGCCCGTGGGCGGCGTCCAGGTCACCAGCTTGTCGATGGAGGTCAGCGCCCGCTTGCGGATGGTGTCGCCATGCGTGCCCATCCCGTCGTCGAGCGCCTTGTCGATGGCGGCGAACCATTGCGGCCGGTTGAGGCGGATCACCGGCGCCTTGGAGCGCCAGGAATGCGCGTCCGAGATGGTGATGCGCTTGCGCGCCAGCAGCGCGCCCACCTCGGTCAGCTTGGCGATGACGGAGGCGTTGGCCTGCCCGGGCTTGCCGTTTTCCTCGATCACGCGCTGGCCGGCAAAGAACGGCAGATCCACGCGGAAGCTGGAGTCGTCGCGGATGTTGTGCGTCATCTCCAGGTTATGCGTTCGCCCGATCCAGTAGTCGTCGTCGCCATGGCTTGGCGCGGTGTGCACGAAGCCCGTGCCCGCGTCGTCGGTGACGTGATCGCCGGGCAGGAGGGGGACGTCGAAGTCCCACTCGCCCCTTGCGCCGTCCGCGCCGCGCAGGGGATGGGCGCAGGTGAGGCCGCGCAATTCTTCCGCCGTGACGTCGCGCACACGGCGATACATCGACGGTTCAAGACGCGCCGCCGCCAGGGTGCTTTCGGCGAGGGCGTCGGCGATCAGATACAGCGCGCCCTTTGTCGCCCAGCATTCCTCGGGCGTGTCGATCACCTCGTAGAGGCCGTAGGCGATGCCCTCGCCGAAGCAGATCGCCCGGTTCTGCGGGATCGTCCAGGGGGTGGTGGTCCAGATGATGACGGTGGCATCGAGCAGTTGGGCGCGCGTTACGCGCTGCAATTCCGCACGTGCGCGGCTCACTGCCTCGCCGGGATGTTCCTGGTTGAGAAACGCGTCCAGTTCCGTGGGAACGTCGTCCACTTCCACCACCGGAAACTTCACCCACACCGCGTCCGTCTTGCGGTCGTGGTATTCCACCTCCGCCTCGGCCAGCGCGGTCTTCTCCACCGGCGACCACATCACCGGCTTGGAGCCCTGATAGAGGCTGCCGTTCATCAGGAAGGTCATGAACTCGGCCGCGATCACCGCCTCGGCGTGGAAGTCCATCGTCAGGTAGGGCGCGTCCCAGTTGCCGATGACGCCCAGACGCTGGAACTCGGCGCGCTGGATGTCCACCCAGCCCTCGGCGAAGCGGCGGCATTCCTGGCGGAAATCCACGACCGGGACGGCGTCCTTGTCGAGACCCTTGGCGCGGTACTGCTCCTCGATCTTCCACTCGATCGGCAGGCCATGGCAGTCCCAGCCGGGCACATAGCGCGCGTCATGCCCCAGCATCTGGCGCGAGCGCACCACCATGTCCTTGAGGATCTTGTTGAGCGCATGCCCGATGTGCAGGTGACCGTTGGCATAGGGCGGGCCGTCATGCAGCGTGAACGGCGGGCGCGGGGATGCGGCGGCCTTGTCGCGCAGCCGGTCGTAGATGCCGATGCGCGCCCAGCGGGCCAGCCAGTCGGGTTCGCGCGCGGGAAGACCGGCGCGCATGGGGAACTCGGTGGCGGGCAGGAACAGAGTGTCGCGGTAATCGGGGGCGGTGTCGGTCTTGTGGCCGGACATGCGGGCGGTCCTCGTGCGCGGGGAATGGGGGGGCGGCGTGTCCCGGCGGCTCTGGCGCAGGCTCAGAGCGCCGGGCCGGTAATTCGCAAGGGAGGGATACTGCGCACCGTCATCGCGCCCCTATAGGCCCCGGCGCGGGGCCGGTCCAGAGGGGGCGCCCTCAGGGCAGCTGCGCGAGGAACTCCGCAAGGGTGGCGGCAAAGGCGTCGGGGCGGTCGGCCATCGGCAGGTGCCCCGCGCCCCGGATCAGGGCGAATTCGGCACCGGGGATCAGCGCGACCGTCTCGCGCACCAGATCGGGCGGGGTGGAGCCGTCCTCGGACCCCGCGATGCCCAACACCGGCAGGCGGAGGTCCTGGATCGGGCCGTGGAAATCCGTGCCCGCGATGGCCGCCGCGCAGCCGGCGTAGCCGTCGGGGGGCGTGCGCTCCAGCATGTGGCGCCACAGCGCGGCATCGGGGGTGGCGCGAAAGGCGGGCGGGAACCAGCGCGCCAGCGTCGCCTCGGACAGCGCCTTGATCCCGCCGGCGTGCAGGGTGGCGATGCGGTCGTGCCAGGCCTGCGCGGTGCCGATGCGCGCGGCGGTGTTGGACAGCACCAGCGCGCCCACCAGATCGGGGCGCTTGATCGCCAGACCCTGCGCGATCATGCCGCCCAGCGAGCAGCCGACGACCACCGAGCCGGTGACCTCCAGCCGCTCCAGCAGCCCCTCGATGTCGCGCACCAGCGCACCCATGCCATAGGGGGGCGGGGGACAGTCCGACAGGCCGTGCCCGCGCAGGTCGCAGCGGATCAGCCGCAGGCCCGCGGGCAGCCGCGGCAGGATGTGCGTCCACAGCCGCAAGTCAGTGCCCAGCGCGTGCAGGAACACCACCGGCCGCCCGGTGCCGTCCTCGGCCATGTGCAGCTGCGTGCCGCCGGTGTCGATCATGCGCATGGGGTGTCCTCCGGCTGAAGCGCGCGCGCCAGCGTTCCGGGCGCGACATTGCCGCCCGAGGCGACGACGATCACCGCATCCCCCGCGATCTGGTCGCCATGCACCAGTGCGGCGGCCAGCGCGACCGCGCCGCCGGGTTCCAGCACGATCTTCAGGGTGGCGGCGGCCACCGCGACGGCGGCCATCGCCTGCGCGTCCGTCACCACCAGCCCGGGGCCACAGCGGCGCTGCAGGATGGGAAAGGTGATCCGCCCCGGCTCGGCCGTCAGGATGGCGTCGCACAGGCTGCCGGAGGTGGCGGTGTTGCGCAGGATCTGCCCGGCGGCAAGGGAGCGGGCGGTGTCGTCGAAGCCCTCCGGCTCCACCGTGCGGGGGCGCAGGGCGGGGGCGTGGCCCTCCAGCGCCAGCGCGATGCCGGCCGCCAGCCCGCCGCCGCCGCAGCAGATCAGCACATCGGCCCGGGTGACGCCTGCCTCGGCGGCCTGGGCTGCGATCTCCAGCCCGACCGAGGCCTGGCCCGCGATCACGTCGTGATGGTCATAGGGCGGGATCAGCACGAGGCCGCGCTCGGCGCAGATCGCCTTCGCCAGCGCCATGCGCGCGGCGCCGTCACGCGCGGCCAGGACGACCTCGGCGCCGAAGGCGCGCACGCCGGCGACCTTCACCTGCGGCGCGTCGTCGGGCATCACCACCACGGCGGTCAGCCCATGCGCCCGCGCGGCCCAGGCCACGCCCGCGCCATGGTTGCCCGAAGACACCGCAACCACCCCGCGCGTGCCGGGCGGCAGCGCCGATACCGCCGCCCAGGCGCCGCGCGCCTTGAACGCGCCGGTGTGCTGCAGGCACTCGGCCTTGACCAGCACCCGCCGCCCGGCCAGGGCATCCAGCGCGGGCGACGACAGCATCGGCGTGCACCGCACGTGACCGCGCAGGCGCAGCGCCGCCGCCTCCACGGCCGCAAGGTCGGGGGCGGATGTGGCGTCGGTCACAGGCTGGCCTCCAGGAAGCGGTGGATCGCGGCCAGCGACTCCGGTTCGTCCAGGAAGGGGATGTGGCCCCGGCCCGGCACCTCGGCCAGGATCATGTCGGGGCGGCGGCGCTGCATCTCGGCCGCCGTCGCGGCCGTCAGCAGGTCCGAGTTCGCGCCCCGGATCAGCGCCAGCGGCAGCCCCGCGCAGGCGTCGAACAGCGGCCACATGTCCACCGGCTGCGCCATCGCGGCCTCGAAGGCGTCGCGCAGGGCGGGGTCATAGCGCAGCTCCAACCCGTCGGGGGTCTCGATGAACTGCCGTTCGGCCTCTGCCAGCCAGCGCGCGTGCGGCACGCCGGTGAAACCGGTCATGCGCCGCGCCATCGCCTCGGCGGCGTCGTGCAGCGTGCGCGCGGCGGGCGGGCGGCCCAGATGGCCGCGGATCGCGGCCAGGCCCGCGTCCTCCAGCACCGGGCCGACATCGTTCAGGCACAGCCCCGCCAGCCGGTCATGCGCCGTCGCGGCCAGGAACATCCCGATGATCCCCCCGCGCGAGGTGCCGATCACCGCCGCGCGGTCAATGCCCAGATGGTCGAGCAGCGCGCGCACGTCCGCGCCCTCCTGCGGGACGGTGTAGGTGTCGGGACCGGTGCGGTCGGACCCGCCGCGCCCGCGATAATCCGGCCGGATCACGCGCAGGCCCGGCAGATGCGGCACAAGGGGGTCGAAATCCGCGCCCGTGCGCGTCAGCCCGGCCAGGCAGACGACCGCGCGCCCCGCCCCCTCGTCACGATAGAACAGGCGGGCGCCGTCGGGGGCGGTGAAATGGGGCATCGCGCGTCTCCGGTTCGGGTTTGGGGGGCAGGTTTGGGGATCAGGTTTCGGGATCAGGTTTGGGGCGAGAGTGTCACAGCCCGCTGCGGGGGAAAAGCCCGCCGCCCGCCCGCCTGCGGCACGATGCGCGTGGGCGGTGGCGCGGGACGGTTGAACCTGCGCCGCGCTCCGGTATGGTAGTGCATGCCGACGGGTGCGGTCCCGTTGGCACACCGGGGGACCATCCGCAGATGCACGAGCTTGACCTTGCCTTCGTGCGCAAGCAGTTTCCGGCCTTCGACGAACCTGCGCTGCGCGATCAGGCCTTCTTCGAGAACGCGGGCGGGTCCTACCCGTGCCGATACGCCATCTGGCGGCTGCACCGCTTCTATCGGGAGCGCAAGGTGCAGCCCTATGGCCCTTATGCCGCCTCCGAACTCGCCGGCGCGGAGATGGACGAGGCCCGCCGCCGCCTGTCGCGCCTGATGGGCGTGGAGGAGGCCGAGATCACCTTCGGCCCGTCGACTTCGGCCAATGTCTATGTGCTGGCGCAGGCGGTGCGGCAGTGGCTCAACCCCGGGCAGGCGATCGTGGTCACCAACCAGGACCACGAGGCGAACTCCGGCCCCTGGCGTCGGCTGGCCGCCGAGGGGGTGGAGGTGCGCGAATGGCGCATGAACCCCACCACCGGGCATCTGGACCCCGCCGATCTGGCGGCGCTGCTCGACGACCGGGTGCGGATGGTGTGCTTTCCGCACTGCTCCAACGTGGTGGGCGAGATCAACGCGGTGCCCGAGATCTGCGCGATGATCCGCCGTGCCGGCGCGCTGAGCTGCGTGGACGGGGTGTCCTATGCCCCGCACGGGTTGCCGGATGTGGGGCGGCTGGGGGCGGATGTGTATCTGTTCTCGACCTACAAGGTGTACGGGCCGCACCAGGGGGTGATGGTGATCCGCAACGGCCTGGCCGATCGGCTGCCGGCGCAGGGGCATCATTTCAACGCGGGCGTGGCGTCGAAGCGCTTCAATCCCGCCGGGCCGGATCATGCGCAGGTGGCGGCCTGCGCCGGCATCGCGGATTACATCGACGCGCTTTATGCCCACCATGTGCGCGCGGGGCGCGATGCGCGCGACCGCAACGGCGTGGTGCACGAGATGATGCGCCGCCACGAGACCCGTCTCTTGCAGCCGCTGCTGGATTACCTTGCGGGGCGCAACGACCTGCGGCTGATCGGCCCGCGCGATGCGGCGCGGCGGGCGCCCACGGTGGCGGTCGCCCATCACCGCCGCGGCGCCGCGCTGGCGGCCGATCTGGCGCGCCATGGCATCAACGCGGGGGGCGGCGACTTCTATGCCGGACGCGCGCTGGAGGCGCTGGGCCTGGACCCCGACCATGGTGTGCTGCGCGTCAGCTTCGTGCACTACACCAGCAAGGAAGAGGTTGACCGCCTGATCGCCGCGCTAGATGCCGTGCTTTGACCGGCGGGGCGGCCCGCGGCAACGGCGGGGCGCGGACATGGACGATGGCTCTCCCATTCTGTGGTGGGTGCGCAGGGATCTGCGCCTGAGCGACAACCCGGGGCTGGCGGAGGCCGCCGCCACCGGGCGCCCGGTGATCCCGGTGTTCCTGAACGATGAGGGCGTGGCGGTGCTGGGCGCGGCGCCGCGCTGGCGCCTGGGCGAGGGGCTGGCGGCGTTTGCCCGCGCGCTGGCGGGGGTGGGCAGCCGCCTCGTGCTGCGCGACGGTCCCGCGCTGCCGGCGCTGGAGCGGCTGGTGGCCGAGACCGGTGCGACCGCGGTCTGGTGGGGGCGGCTGTGTGATCCCGTCTCGCGCACACGCGATGCGGAGGTGAAGGCCGCGCTGAAGGCCCGCGGGCTGGAGGCGCGCTCCATCCCCGGCCATCTGCTGCACGAGCCGTGGGAGGTGAAGACCGGGCAGGGGGGATTCTACCGCGTCTACACTCCGTTCTGGCGCGCGGTGGCGCCGCGCGAGGTGCCCGCGCCGGTGGCCGCGCCGGCGCATCTGCGTGCGCCCGACATATGGCCCGACGGCGCGGAGCTGGCCGACTGGCGCCTGGGTGCCGCGATGGGGCCGGGCGCCGAGGTGGTGGCGCCCCATGCCTGCGTGGGCGAGCAGGCGGCACATGCGCGGCTGGCGGCCTTTGTCGCGCAGCGCATCGACGCCTATGACAGCGACCGCGACCGGCCCGACCGCGACGGCACCTCGGGGCTGTCGGAGAACCTGAGCCTGGGCGAGATCTCGCCGCGCACGGTGTGGCATGCGGGGCTGCGCGCGCGTGAGGAGGGGCGGCCGGGCGCCGAGACGTTCCTCAAGGAACTGGTGTGGCGCGAGTTCGCCTGGCACCTGCTGTACCACACCCCCGAGATCACCGAGCGCAACTGGCGCCCCGAGTGGGAGGGCTTTCCCTGGTCGCAGGCGGAGGACGCCGCCGTCCTGCGCTGGAAGCAGGGCCGCACGGGCATCGCGCTGGTCGATGCGGCGATGCGCGAGATGTATGTGACGGGGCGCATGCACAACCGTGGGCGGATGATCGTGGCGTCGTACCTGACCAAGCACATGCTGGTGCACTGGAAGGTCGGGATGGACTGGTTCGCCGAGTGTCTGATCGACTGGGATCCGGCATCGAACGCGATGGGCTGGCAGTGGGCGGCGGGGTCGGGGCCGGATGCCACGCCGTATTTCCGAATCTTCAACCCCGACACCCAGGCCGAGAAGTTCGACCCCGAGGCGCGCTATCGCCGTCGGTTCGTGGCCGAGCTGTCGCGCAGTCCGGGGGCGGAGGCGCTGGCGTTCCACCGCGCGGCGCCCGCGCGCTGGGGGCTGACGCCCGACATGCCCTATCCCGCGCCGCTGGTGGGGTTGAAGGAGGGGCGCCAGCGGGCGCTGGACGCCTATGGCGCGTTCAAGCGGTGAGGCGGGCCGGGCGGCATAATCACCCCAAGGGCAAAAAGACAGGGAACGGAATGACGGTTCTGACTTCGACCGAGGGGCAGGGGGATCTGCCGCGCTATTTCACGCAGGTGATGGGCCTGGCGGGGGGGCTGCAGAACGGGCGGCTGGACGTGGTGCTGGACGACGGGCGGCGGTTCCGGCTGGAAGGGGCGAACCCCGGCCCGGTGGCCGAGGTGCACATCCACAACCCCGACACCTTTGCCCGGCTGATCCGCGAAGGCGACATGGGCTTTTCCGAGGCCTATCTGGACGGCTGGTGGTCGACGCCGGATCTCCAGGCCTTCATGGACCTGATCTATTGCGACAACCCCGCGCTTTACGATGTCTATCCGGGCATGGGGCTGGTGCGGGCGTTCGAGCGGATGCGCCACTGGCTGCGTTCCAACAGCAAGTTCCAGGCGCGGCGCAACATCGCCCACCACTATGACCTGGGCAACGATTTCTACCGGCTGTGGCTCGATGACACGATGACCTATTCCTCGGGCCTGTTCGAGACCGGGCAGGAGAGCCTGGAGCAGGCGCAGCGGCAGAAATACGCCGCGATGTGCGACGCCATCGGCGCCGCCCCGGGCGAGCATGTGCTGGAGATCGGCTGTGGCTGGGGCGGTTTCGCCGAATACGCCGCCGCCGAGCGGGGGCTGCGGGTGACCGCGCTGACGATCTCGAAGGAACAGCATGCCTATGCGGTGGCGCGGATGGCGCGCGCGGGGCTGTCGGACCGGGTGGAGATCAAGCTCCAGGACTACCGCGACGAGCGGGGCCAGTACGACGGCATCGCGTCGATCGAGATGATCGAGGCGGTGGGCGAGAAATACTGGCCGGTGTATTTCCGCACCGTGCGCGAGCGCCTGAAACCCGGGCGCCGGGCGTCGGTGCAGGCGATCCTGGTGCAGGACGGCCGGTTCGAGGCCTACCGCAAGGGTGTCGACTTCATCCAGAAGTACATCTTTCCCGGGGGTCTGTGCCCCGCGCCCACGCCGCTGCGCGCGGCCGCCCGCGCCCAGGGTCTGGCCGTGGATGGCAGCCGCGAGTTCGGCGAGAGCTACTCCGTCACCCTGCGCCGCTGGCACGAGACCTTCGACGCGCATTGGCCCGAGGTCGCGGCGATGGGGTTTGACGCGCGCTTTCGGCGGATGTGGGATTTCTACCTCACCAACTGTGCGGCGGCGTTCCGGTCGGGCATCTGCGACGTGACGCAGATCACCTTCAGCCGCCCCGCCGCTGCCTGAGCGGTCGGGGCGCGGGGGGTGCGCGCGCAGTTCTTCTACGGCACGCTGTGCCATCCGCCCCTGCTGGAGGTGGTGCTGGGCCGCATCCCGCCGATGCGGCCCGCGCGGCTGGGGGATCACGCCGTGCACTGGGCCGCGGGCGAGAGTTTTCCGATCATCCGGCCGCAGCCGGGCGCGGTGGCCGAGGGCCTCCATGTCCCCGACATCACCGCCGAGGAGGCCGCGCGCCTCGACTTCTACGAGGGGGGCTTCGGCTACCAGGTGCACCCGGTCGATGTGGTGCATGACGGCGCGCGCACCCCGGCGCTTGTCTACATGCCCGAGCCGGGGATGTGGCGCCCGGGTGCGCCGTGGCGGCTGGAGGACTGGGCTGCGCGGTGGGGCGATGTCGTGGTGGAGGCCGCGCGGGACTTCATGGCCCAGCGGGGGCGGCGATCCTCGGAACAGGTGCTTGCCCGCTATCCGATGATGCTGACGCGGGCGGGTGCGCGGCTGCGGGCGCGCCATGATCCCGGCCCGGCGGTGGTGCGCCGCAGCCCCGCGCCCGGCGATGTGGCGCTGTCGCGGCTGGAGACGCCGCATGCGGGCTTCTTTGCGGTGGAGGCGGCCGGTCTGGCGCATCGCCGCTTTGATGGCGCCATGCAGACCGGCGTCACCCGCGAGGCCTTCGTGATGGGCGATGCGGTCACCGTGCTGCCCTATGACCCGGTGCGCGACCGCGTGCTGCTGGTGGAGCAGTTCCGCGCCGGGGCCTGGGCGCGGGGCGACGCCAATCCCTGGTCGCTGGAGCCGGTCGCGGGCCGGATCGACGGCGCGGAAACCCCGCAGGAGGCCGCCCGCCGCGAGGCCCGGGAGGAGGCGCACCTCGATCTGCGGGACTTGCGGTTCGTGGCGCGCTACTACCCCTCGCCTGCGGCGGTGACGGAGTATCTGTATTCGTATGTCGCGCTGGTCGACCTGCCGGACAGCGCGGCGGGTCCGGGCGGTCTGGCGGACGAGGCCGAGGACATCCGCGCCCATGTGCTGGGATTTGACGATCTGATGGCGCTGATTGCCAGCGGCGAGGTGCAGAACGGCCCGCTTCTGGTCACGGCGCTGTGGCTTTCACGGCATCGCGACGCGCTGCGGGCGGGCGCTTGAGTTCGCGCGGCGCGGCCCGTATCACCACAGCCAAGGGGCCGTGACCCCGCGCCGTCGGCGCGCCCCGTCAGCCACAGGCCCAGCCCAAGCGGGAGGAACGCCATGCGCATGTGCGCGACCCTGGCCGATGCGATCGGCAACACCCCCCTGATCCGTCTGCGCAAACCGTCCGAGGCGACGGGCTGCGAGATCTGGGGCAAGGCGGAGTTCCTCAACCCCGGGCAGTCGGTCAAGGACCGCGCGGCGCTGTGGATCATCCGCGACGCGATGGCGCGCGGCGCGCTGCGCCCCGGCGGCACGATTGTCGAGGGCACGGCGGGCAACACCGGCATCGGGCTGGCGCTGGTGGGCGCCTCGATGGGGTTCCGCACCGTGATCGTCATCCCCGAGACCCAGAGCCAGGAGAAGAAGGACATGCTGCGGCTGGCCGGCGCGCAGCTGGTGGAGGTTCCGGCGGTGCCCTACCGCAACCCCGACAACTATGTCCGCTACTCCGGCCGGCTGGCCGAGGAGCTGGCGCGCACCGAGGCCAACGGCGCGATCTGGGCCAACCAGTTCGACAACATCGCCAACCGCCAGGCCCACATCGACGCCACCGGCCCCGAGATCTGGGAACAGACCGGCGGGCGCGTGGACGGCTTTACCTGCGCGGTGGGCACCGGGGGCACGCTGGCGGGGGTCGCGATGGCGCTGCAGCCGAAGGGCGTGAAGATCGCGCTGGCCGACCCCGAGGGCGCCGCGCTGCACAGCTTCTACACCACTGGCGAGCTGGCCTCCGAGGGCAGCTCCATCACCGAAGGCATCGGGCAGGGCCGCATCACCGCCAATCTGGAGGGGTTCACCCCCGACATGTCCTTCCGCATCCCCGACACGGAGGCACTGCCGATCGTGTTCGACCTGCTGGCCGAGGAGGGGCTGTGCCTCGGCGGCTCGTCGGGGGTCAATGTCGCGGGGGCGATGCGGATGGCCCGCGCGATGGGGCCGGGGCATACCATCGTCACGATCCTGTGCGACTATGGCACGCGCTATGCCTCGAAACTCTATGATCCGGCGTTCCTGCGCGACAAGGGGCTGCCGGTGCCGCAGTGGCTGGACGGCGCGCGCGCGCCGCTGCCGTCGGTGTTCGCCGGGTGATCCGGGCGGCGCGCACCCGGCGGCCGCTGCGGGCGGTGCTGCGTGCCGCCACGCTTCTGGGGCTGGTGGCGGTCCTGTGGCTGTCGGCGCTGCAACCGGCGGCGGCGCAGACCAGCCGCACCTGGCTGCCGGGGGCGGCGCAGACCGGCACCGTCGATCAGGCCGAGTGGGAGCGGCTTGTGTCACGGGTGGAGCTGGTGCTGGCCGACCCCCGCGCCACCAACCTGACGCTGGAGCAGCTGCGCGCCCAGACCGCCGAATGGCGCAGCCGCTTTCTTGCCGCACAGAACGCCAACACCGCCCGTATCCAGACCCTGCGCGGCCAGCTCGGCGCGCTGGGTCCGCCCCCGGCCGAGGGGCAGGTCGAAACCCCCGAGATCGCCCAGCGCCGCGCCGACCTGACCGCCCAGCTGGCGCGGGAACAGGCCCCCGGCGTCGCCGCCGAGGAGGCGTTCCGCCACGCCGACGGGCTGATCCGGGAAATCGACCAGATCCTGCGTGACCGCCAGGCGGATGCGCTGATGCAGCTGTCGCCGTCGCCGGTGAACCCCACCAACTGGCCGGTGGCGGTGCGCGAGCTGACGGGCATCACCCGGGCGCTGGGCCGCGAGTTGACCTCGGCCTGGGGCAGCCCGTTGCGGCGCGCGCAGTTGCACGACAACCTGCCATTGATCGGCCTGTACCTGCTGGTTGCGATGCTGCTGATGGTGCGGGGCCGCCAGCTTGCGGAATCGCTGACGCTGCGGATGCAGATGCGCGCCTCGGCGCGGGGGCAGATGCTGCTGGCGACGCTGGTGTCCCTGGCGCAGGTGGCGGTGCCGTTCCTGGGGGTGCTGGCGCTGGTGGAGGCGCTGCGCGCAAGCGGCATGGTCGGGCTGCGCAGCCAGGCGCTGGTGGAGGCGCTGCCGCAGGCGGGCTTTACCCTGCTGGCGGCGCGCTGGCTGGGGGGCCAGGTGTTTCCCAAGCGCGGAGACGACGGCGACGGGCTTCTGACGCTGCCGCCCGAGCGGCGCCGCGAGGGGCGCTGGCATGTCACCGCGCTGGGCTTCGTGCTGGCGGGGCTGACGCTGGGCACGGGGTTGCTGGCGCCGGTGGTGTCGCCGCCGGCGGCGCTGTCGGTGCTGGGCTATCCGTTCCTGGCGCTGTGCGGGCTGTTGCTGCTGCGCATCGGCCAGCTGATGCGCCGCCATGTGGTGCTGGTGTCCGAAGAGGACAGCCCGCGCGCCTTTGCCGACCGTCTGATCGGGCTGGTGGGGCAGGCGGCGATGCTGCTGGGCGTCGCCGGGCCTGTGCTGGGGGCGGTGGGGTATCTGACGGCCGGGGCGGCGCTGGTCTATCCGGCGATCAACTCGCTGGCGCTGATCGCGCTCCTGATGCTGGCACAGCGCCTGGTGGCCGAGCTTTATGCGCTGCTGCGCGGGGGCGACGCGGCGTGGCGCGACACGCTGGTGCCGACGCTGATCGGGTTTGCCATGGTGATCGCCTCGCTGCCGGTGTTCGCGCTGGTGTGGGGCGCGCGCGAATCGCAGCTGCGCGAGCTGTGGACCGGCCTGCGCGACGGCTTCGCGCTGGGCGAGACGCGCGTGTCGCCGGCCGATTTCCTGGCGTTCCTGGTCGTGTTCGGCGTCGGCTTTGCGGTGACGCGGGTGGTGCAGGGGGCGCTGCGGACCTCGGTGCTGCCCAAGACCTCGATCGAGAAGGGCGCGCAGGCGGCGGTCGTGTCGGGGGTGGGCTATCTCGGTGTGTTCGTCGCGGTGCTGCTGGCGGTCACGGCGACGGGGCTGGATCTGTCGAACCTTGCCATCGTGGCCGGGGCGCTGTCGGTGGGCATCGGCTTTGGCCTGCAGACGGTGGTATCGAACTTCGTGTCCGGTATCATCCTGCTGTTCGAGCGTCCGATCGCCGAGGGGGACTGGATCGAGGTCGGCGGGGTCATGGGCACGGTGCGCAAGATCTCGGTGCGTGCCACGGTGATCCAGACATTTGACCGCACCGATGTGATCGTGCCCAACGCCGACCTGATTTCCGGGCATGTCACCAACTGGACGCGGTACAACAAGACGGGGCGGCTGATCGTGCCGGTGTCGGTCGCCTATGGCTCGGACACCCGCAAGGTGGAGCAGATCCTCTATGACGTCGCCGAGGCGCAGCCGCTGGTGTCGCTGAACCCCGCGCCGTCGGTGCTGTTTCGCAGCTTCGGCGCCGACGGGCTGGAATTCGAGGTCCGCGTGATCCTGCGCGACGTGAACTTCCTGCTCAAGGTGCACTCCGACATGAACCACGAGATCGCCCGCCGCTTCGTGGAGGAGAACATCGAGATCCCCTTCGGACAGACCGACGTCTGGTTGCGCAACGCCGACGATGTCGCCAGGGTGCTGCGCGCCCTGCCCGCCGCCGCGCAGGCGCAAACGCCCGCCGCCGCGCAGGCACAAACGGCCGCCGCGCAGGCACCGGGACCCGCCGCCCCCCCAAAGGAGACGCCGCGATGATCGACACCCCGCTCTGGATGTCCGACCCCTATCTGCGCGAGGCGCCCGCGCGGGTGCTGGCGCATGCCGACGACGGGGGCGTCGTGCTGGACGCATGCGTGTTCTATGCCGCCGGCGGGGGCCAGCCCGGCGATCGCGGGACCCTGGTCTGGGAGGGGGGCGAGATGGCGGTGGTCGATACCGTCAAGGGGGCGGGCACCGCCGTGCTGCGGCCGGGCCCGGATGCGGCGCTGCCCCCCGTGGGCGCGCAGGTGACGCAACGGCTGGACTGGGACACCCGGCATCTGCACATGCGGGTGCATACGGCGCTGCACCTGTTGTCGGTGGTGATTCCGCTGCCGGTGACGGGGGGACAGATCGGGCCGGGCAAGGGGCGGCTCGACTTCGACATGCCCGACGCCCCCGAGGACAAGCCGGCGCTGGAGGCCGCGCTGAATGCGCTGATCGCACGTGATCTGGCGGTCACCGAGGATTGGATCACCGACGCCGAGCTGGAGGCCGCTCCGGGCCTGGTCAAGACCATGTCGGTCAAGCCGCCGATGGGCGCGGGCCGGGTGCGGCTGGTCCGCATCGGCGCGGGCGCGGATCAGGTCGACCTGCAACCCTGCGGCGGGACCCATGTCGCCCGCACCGGCGAAATCGGTCCGGTGACCCTCGGCAAGATCGAGAAGAAGGGCCGCCAGAACCGCCGCGTCACCCTGCACCTGGCCTGAGCGGTCGGCGCCGCACCCGGGGGCAGGCGCCGACCGCTCAGGCCAGGTGCAGGGTGACGCGGCGGTTCTGG
>NZ_NHSD01000271.1 GCF_016653255.1 Rhodobaculum claviforme | reverse complement strand
GATGGGGATGACGCGGCGGCGCAGCCAGGGCGTGATCGCGCCGGTGTAGCCGTTGGTGGCCACCACCACGTCGCGCGCGCGCACCGGCCCGCGCGGGGTGTCCAGCCGCCAGCCGCCCGCGTCGGGGGTCAGCGCCGTGACGGGGGTGTCGCCCACCACCCGCGCGCCCGCCGCACCCACCCGGTCCAGCAGCCCCCGGTGATAGCGCGCGGGGTCGATCGCGGCGTGGTGGGTCTGCACCACGCCGCCGTGATAGGCGTCGGTGGCGATCTCGCGGTGCTGTTCGGCGCGGGGGATGACGATGCAGTCGGGGTCGGTGTCCGCGCGCCGGGCCATGGCGTCATAGGCGCGCGGGGTGTGGGCGCCGTTGAACCGCCCGCAGATGGCAAAGGCGCAGTCGATCCCCTCCTCGGCCACCAGCGTGGCCATGTAGTCGAGCGAGGCGCGCCCCTCGGCGATCACGGCGCGGGCGCGCTCGGGGCCGAGGCGGCCCGACAACCCCGCCAGATCCGGCTTGATCGCGGTGGAGATCTGCCCGCCGTTGCGGGTCGAGCATCCCCACCCCGGCGCCTGCGCGTCCAGCACCAGCGTGTCGCGCCCGCCGCGTGCGGTGCGCAGCGCCGCGTTCAGGCCGGTGTAGCCCGCGCCGATCACCGCGACCTCGGTGGTGGCGGGCAGGGGGGCGGTGTCGTCCTGCGGCGCGGGGCCTGCGGTGTCCCACCAGTAGGGCGTGGTCTTCATGTCGGGCAGCAAGGGGTTCATGGGCACCTCCGCCGCGCAGGCTACGCCATCGCGCGGGGCGGCGTCGATGCCTTGCCGGCGGCGAGCGGGCCTTGTCGGCGGCGGGCCGGGAGGTTATCTTGCTGGCCAGATGGCTAGCCAGTTGGAGGCACCGCGATGTGGACGCTGCAGGACGCCAAGAACCGCTTTTCCGCCGTGGTGGACGCCGCCATCGCCGGCCACCCGCAGGAGGTCACGCGCCGGGGCAAGCCCGCCGTCGTGGTGCTGTCGGCCGCCGAATATCACCGCCTGGTGGCCGAGGCCGCCGTCCGCCGCGAAAGCTTTGCCGAGCATCTGCTGGCGTTTCCCGGTGGCGATGTCGCGCGCGCGCAGGTCCGGCCCCGCGACGTCGCGTTCTGATGTGGGTGCTGGATACCAACGTGATTTCCGCCGTGCGACGGCCCGACCGCGCGCCGCAGGTGGCGGCCTGGCTGCGCGGGCGGGCCGAGGCGGAGCTGTTCCTCAGCGTCATCACCCTGGGCGAGATCGAGCGCGGGATCGTGGCGCAGGAGGTGGCCAACCCCGCCTTTGCCGCCGATCTGCGGGCGTGGCTGGATCGCACGCTGCGGGTGTTCGGGGATCGCATCCTGCCGTTCGGGGCGGCGGATGCGCGGATCTGGGGGGCGCT
Organism: Rhodobaculum claviforme; assembly: GCF_016653255.1. GTDB lineage: Bacteria > Pseudomonadota > Alphaproteobacteria > Rhodobacterales > Rhodobacteraceae > Rhodobaculum > Rhodobaculum claviforme. The sequence continues at coordinate 18,758 of NZ_NHSD01000271.1, read as the reverse complement.
GTCGCAGCGGCTGGGCCATTCCGGCGCGGACCTGATGATCGCGGCCACGGCGCTGGCGCATGGCGCCACGGTCGTCACCGGCAACACGGGTGATTTCCGGGCCACCGGGGTGGCGCTGGAAAACCCGTTCTGACGCGGGGGGGCTGTCAGCCTGAAATGGACAGCGTGGCGCGGCTGTGGCGGCCGTCGGCAAGGCTTGCGACGACCAACGCCGCCACATCGGCACGCGCCACCGTCTGGCTGCGGATGCGCCCGTCGGGGCTGATCAGCGCGTTGCCCGTGGCCGCGCCATCCGTCAGGCCCACCGGTTGCACGATCACGAAATCGGCGGGGCTGGCCTTCAGCGCGGCCTCCTGTTCGGCCTTGTCGGCCATCAGCGGCCCGAGGAACAGGTCCAGATACAGCCGCATGTACCACGGCGCCGCGGCGCGGGTGTCGCCCACGCCATAGGCGCTGACGATGACCACCCGCGCGCCCTCGGGCAGGGCCGCGAGCACATGGCGCGTGCCCGCCGCGCACACCCCGCTGCACGACGCGGCGCGCCGCCCCGGAAGCCAGTCCAGCGCGCCGGGCCGGTCGCCGAGCGCGACCACCACCGCCTGCGCGCCCTGATCGCCCGCGCCGCCTGCCATGGCGCGCGCGACGTCCTGGGCGCGCATCGCGTCGCCGGTGACGACGGACAGCCCCTCGGCCGGGGCGATGCGGGCGGGGTCGCGCACCAGCGCGGTGACGCTGTGGCCCGCCGCCAGCGCCTGTCGGGTGACGGCGCGGCCGGTGCCGCCGGTGGCGCCGAGGATGGTGATCTGCATGGCCCCCTCCGGGATGTCTCAGGCGGTCAGCACCGCGATCAGGATGGCGATCAGCACGGTGCTGACGATGTGCAGCACCTGTTCGATGTTCTGCAGCGTCTCGTGCCGGCGGCGCGCAAGCCAGGCTTGCGGGCTGTCGGTCTGCGGCCAGCGGTCCAGCGCCGCGCGATCCGCCCGCCGCTTGGCGCGGAACTCCAGCACGTTGAGGGTGATGAGCACCGCCACCGCGCCGAGGATCAGCGCCGGTCGTATCCATGTGTCCATGCAGCCCTCCGTGCGATCCCGCAAACATACGCGCGCGGGGCGGCGTGGCAACCGCGGGCTTCAGATCGAGACGCGCTCCAGGATTTCCGCGCGGGTGACATCGGCTGCGGGGCGCGACAGCACGACCTCGCCGCGGTTGAGGACGCAGAATTCGTCCGCCAGCCCGTAGGCGAAGTCGAAATATTGCTCCACCAGGACGATGGCGATCTCGCCCTCGTCGCGCAGAAGCGCGATGACGCGGCCGATCTGCTGGATGATGTTGGGCTGGATGCCCTCGGTCGGCTCGTCCAGCAGCAGCACGCGCGGGCGGGCGATCAGGGCGCGGGCGATGGCGAGCTGCTGCTGCTGGCCGCCCGACAGATCGCCGCCGCGCCGGTCCTTCATCTCGCGCAGGACGGGGAACAGCTCGTAAATGCGCGCGGGGATGTGGCGGTCGGCGCGCGGCAGGCAGGCGAAACCGGTCTGCAGGTTTTCCGTCACCGTCAGCAGCGGAAAGATCTCGCGCCCCTGGGGGACATAGGCGATGCCCGCGCGGGCGGCGGCGGCGGCGGTCAGGTGATCCAGCGGCGCGCCGTCCAGCGTGATGGTGCCGCCCGAATACGGATGCCGCCCGGCGATGGCGCGCAGAAGCGACGTCTTGCCCACCCCGTTGGTGCCCATGACGGCCGTCACCGCGCCGCGCCGGGCCGTCAGCGACACGCCATGCAGGATCTGCGAGGCGCCGTAGTGCAGCGTCAGGTCGCGCACCTCCAGCATCCTCAGCGCCCCAGATAGACGTCGATCACCCGCGCGTCGCGGGTGACATGGTCGAGCGAGCCTTCGGCCAGCACGCGCCCTTCGTGCAGCACGGTGACGCGGCAGTCGAGGCGGCGGACGAATTCCATGTCATGCTCGATCACCACGACGGCGCGGGTGCGCGCGGCGGATTTCAGGATGCGGGTGGTGTGTTCGCGTTCCGCGGGGGTCATGCCGGCGGCGGGTTCGTCGACCAGCAGCAGTCGCGGGTCCTGGGCCAGCAGCATGCCGATCTCCAACCATTGTTTCTGCCCGTGGGAGAGGTCACCGGCGCGGTGGGCCAGACGCTCGGCCAGGCCGATTTCGGAGGCCAGCTCGGCAATGCGCGCGGCGTCCTGCGGCCCGGCGCGCCAGGCCAGCACGCTGAACACCCCGCGCCGGGCCTTCAGCGCCATCGCCAGGTTCTCGCGCACGGACTGTTCCTCGAACACGGTGGGTTTCTGGAACTTGCGGCCGATGCCCGCGCGGGCGATCTGGGATTCCGACATCGCCAGCAGGGATTGCGACCGCTCGCCCCAGATCACGCGGCCGGAATCGGGGCGGGTCTTGCCGGTGACGATGTCCATGAAGGTGGTCTTGCCCGCGCCGTTGGGGCCGATGACGGCGCGCAGCTCCGGCTCGTTGATCGCCAGCGACAGCCCGTTGATGGCGCGGAACCCGTCAAAGGTGACGTGAACGTCGGAGACCTCCAGCAGCGCGGTCATTGTTTCCTCACCAGCCAGTCGAACAGCCCGCCGATCCCGCGCGGAAAGAACAGCGTGACCAGCACGAAGCCGAGGCCGAGGATCACCTGCCACCAGTCGGTCCAGACGATGCGGTAGAACCCCAGGTCGATGTTCGGCGCGCCGCCCCCGGTGAACCAGCTCGACAGCAGCGACACCACCGCGGCCCCGATCACCGCGCCATAAAGCCGCCCCCGCCCCCCGATCGCCACCCACACCGCCAGATAGATCGAGGCGATCGGCGCCACCTGCGCGGGGTTGATGATGCCCGCCTGCGGGTAATACAGCGCCCCCGCGATCCCCGCGATCACCGCCGTCAGGGTGAAGACAAAGAGCTTGTAGCCCTCCACGTTGTAGCCGAGGAAGCGCACGCGGGCCTCGTTGTCGCGGATCGCGCGGATGACCGAGCCGAACTTGCCCGACACCACCCAGGCAAAGGCCAGATACCCCAGCCCCAGCGCCAGCGCCGAGGCCCAGAAGAACCACATCGCGATCACCGACTGCGGCACGTCCAGCGCACCGGGGATGTTCTGCAGCCCCGACAGCCCGTTGTTGCCGCGCAGGCCGCTGTCGTTCTGGAACAGGTGCAGCGCCAGCGCGAGCGTCATCGCCTGCGTCAGGATCGACAGGTACACCCCCGTCACGCGCGACCGGAACGCCAGCCACCCGAACACCAGCGCAAGCAGTCCCGGCACCAGAACCACCAGCGCCAGCTGCGCGGGCAGGGAATGCGCGAAGCTCCAGATCGCCGGCAACTCGGAGCTGCCCACGACGCCGAAGATCTGCGCGGCGGTGGCCTCGGCGACCTCGGCCTCGGTGGGGGGGATGGTGCCGGCGGCCAGCGACTCGCGCACCAGGATCTCGGTGCGCGCGTACATCAGCCACATGCCGATGGCATAGCCGCCCAGCCCGAAGAACGCGAAATGCCCGAGCGACAGAATCCCGCAATACCCCCACACCACGTCCATGGCGACGGCCAGCAGGCACAGGCACAGCGTCATCCCCAGCACCTTCACCAGCGAGGTGGAGATCACGCCGAGCCCGAAGCCTTCGGCCAGGATGCTGACGGCGAGGGTGAAGACCCCCAGCAGCGCCATGAACCACAGCACCGAGGGGTGGTCGCGCAGCACGCTGCGGCGCGGTGTGTCGGCCATGGTCAATCCCCCGCCGCGCGGCCCTTCAGGGCGATGATGCCCCGCGGCCGGAACTGGATGAACAGGATGATGAACAGCACCATCCAGGTTTGGGCCGCCAGCGTGTTGGCGGGGTTGAACCACTCGATCCCCTTTTGCAGGAACCCGATCAGCCCGGCGCCCGCCAGCGTGCCGAAGACGCTGCCGACACCGCCCACCACCACGGTCATGAAGCTCTGGACGATGTAGTTCGCGCCCATTTCCGACGTGACCTGCGCGAACAGCCCGATGGCCACCCCGGCGGTGCCCGCGATCCCCGATCCCAGCCCGAAGGTCAGCATGTTGATGCGGTCCGGGTTGATCCCCATCGACGCGGCCATGCCGGGGTTCTGCGTGACCGCGCGCACCTCCAGCCCCAGCCGGGTGCGGTTGAGGATGTAGAGCAGCAGCAGAAGGAACAGCACCGCCATCACGAAGATCGCCACCCGGATGGTGGAGATCGACGCGATGTCGTTGATCCGGATCGCGCCCGCCAGCCAGTCCGGCGCCGTCAGCGGCCGGGCCTGCGGCCCGAAGATGTTCTTGGCCAGCTGTTGCAGCGCGATGGAGATGCCGAAGGTCGCAAGCAGCGTCTCCAATGGCCGGGTATACAGATGCCGGATCACCAGCCGCTCCATCGCCACGCCCGCGGCGAAGGTCACGGCGAAGGCCAGCGGCAGCGCCACCGCCAGGCTGAGGGTGTGGCCCGGGATCAGCGTCTGCACGACATATCCCGTATACGCCCCCATCATGATGAATTCGCCATGCGCCATGTTGATGACCCGCATCACCCCGAAGGTGATCGCCAGCCCGATGGCGCCGAGAAAGAAGATCGACGCCAGCGACAGCGCCTCCAGGCTGAGGTTCAGCGCCTGGAACAGCCCCACCCGCGTGCGCGTGCTGTCCAGCGCGGCGCGCGCGGCGTCGGTGACGGCCGGGTCGTCCTCCTGGTATCGGTCGAAGAACACGACGGCGTCGACGGCGGCGCGCATCTCGGCCTCGGTCGGCAGGGGGGGGACGCGGCCTTCGGCCTCCAGCGCGCGCCAGGCGGCGCGGCGGGCGTCCTCGGTGGTCAACTGGTGCACGGGGATGCCGCCGACCGCGCCGTCCTCGACATTGGCGCGCAGCGCGTCGCGGATGGCGGTGCGGCCGGGGCGGGGGTCGACCAGCCCGTCGGCGGCCAGCCGGGCATGCGCGCGCAGCGGGTCGATGTCCACGCCGACGGTCAGCACGCGCGCGATATTGGCGCCCTCGGGCAGGGCGGGGGCGTGTTCGGACCGGGTCTGGAGGATCTGGTTGAGGACGCCGCGCGCCTCGGTGCCGACGTCGCCGGCCAGCGCCTCGATCGCGGCGATGCGCTCGGGGCCGGTGCCAAAACGGGCGGTCAGGATGGCCAGGAGGCGCTCCTTGCGGGCGCGGATGGCGGGGTCGGGTTCCTCCCCGATGGCCGCGCGCAGCAGCGGGATCTGGCCGGGGTCGGGGCTGCGGGCGATCGCCTCGGTCGCGGCGATGCGGCGTGCGGGATCGGGCGAGGACAGCTCGAACCGCACCAGCGCCGCGGCGATTTCCGAGCGCACCCCGGCGTTGGGGCGGATTTGCGTGACGTCGCGGCTGGTGACGGTGGCGACTTCGGCGCCGGTGTCGATGTCGATGAGGGTCACGGCGCGCCCCTCGCCGTCGCGGGCGATGAAGAACAGGCCGTCCTCGGGGCGCTGCACCACCTCGCGCTCGGACCAGGCGCGCAGGAACGCGGGCGTCGCCTCCAGATCGGCGTCCATCAGCGCCGACAGCACGGCGGGCACGGTGCGGCGGGAGGGGTTGGCGACCTCGGCCTGCACGCCCTGCAACACCTGTTGCAGGGGCGCTTCCTGCGCCGACAGGGACGGCGCCCACAGCATCAGCCACAGCATCAGCCACAGCGGCAGCAGCCATGCCCACCGGCACGCCGCCCGGATCGGACGCGGCATCATCGACGGCCCCCTCTCGGGCTTGGGGCGGGGGGCGCACCCCCCGCCCGCGTGGATCAGAAGTTGGAGCCGATCTGGACGCAGGTTTCGGTCCTTGTGTCGAACATCCCGCAGCCCAGCGTCTGCCAGTCGCTGGTCAGATGCGCGCTGTCGGCGACAAAGGGGCTCCAGGCCTCGCCGGGGATCTCCTCGGTCTGGGAGATGATGTCGAACTGCCCGTCGGCGCGGATCTCGCCGATCAGCACCGGCTTGGACAGGTGGTGGTTGGGGTTCATCACCGCCATGCCGCCGGTCAGGTTGGGGAACTCCTGGCCCCACATCGCCTCGCGCACGGCGTCGACGTCGGTGGTGCCGGCCTGTTCCACCGCGTTCACCCACATGTTGAAGCCGATGTAATGCGCCTCCATCGGGTCGTTGGTCACGCGGTTCGTGTCGCCGATGAAGGCGTGCCAGGCGGCGATGAACTCCTCGTTCTCGGGGGTGTCGGCGGACATGAAGTAGTTCCACGCCGCCAGATGCCCCACCAGCCGCGAGGTATCGAGGCCCGACAGCTCCTCCTCACCGACCGAGAACGCGATCACGGGGATGTCGTCGGCGCTGACGCCCTGGGCCGCCAGTTCGTTGTAGAAGCCCACGTTGGCGTCGCCGTTGATGGTGGAAATGATGCCCACCCGCTGCCCGCCGGCCCCCAGCGCGATCACGTCCGACACGATGGTGGACCAGTCGGAGTGGCCGAAGGGGGTGTAGTTGACGAAGATGTTCTCGTCGGGGATGCCGTTCTCGGACAGGAACGACTGCAGGATGGTGTTGGTGGTGCGGGGATAGACGTAATCGGTGCCCAGCAGCGCGAAGACCTCGATCCCGAGTTCTTCCAGGAAATACTCCACCGCCGGGATCGCCTGCTGGTTGGGCGCGGCGCCGGTGTAGAACACGTTGCGCGAGGATTCCTGCCCCTCGTACTGCACCGGATAGAACATCAGCCCGTTGAGTTCCTCCAGCACCGGCAGCAGCGCCTTGCGGCTGACCGAGGTCCAGGCGCCGAAGATCACGTCGACCTCGTTGACGGTCAGAAGCTGGCGGGTCAGTTCGGCAAAGCGCGGCCAGTCGGAGGCCGGGTCGACCACCACCGCCTCCAGCTCGCAGCCCAGCAGGCCGCCGGCGGCGTTCTGCGTCTCGATCAGCATCAGCATCACGTCGCGCAGCGTGGTTTCCGAAATCGCCATGCTGCCGGAGAGCGAGTGCAGCACGCCCACCTGGATCGGGCAGGAGACGTCCTGCGCCTGCAGGGGGGCCGCGGCGGCCATGAGGGCGGCGACGGCCCCGGCGGGCAGAAGCGTGCGGGGGGTGGGCATGTGACATCCTCCTGTCGGTGCGCGGCCGCTGGCGCGGGGGTCGGACCCGCGCGGGCGCTGCCATGTTCTTGTGCCTGGGCCGCAGATGTGTGCGGCCCGGATGCAAGCTGTTGCATGGCGTTGGCGCGGCGCAACGCGCGGCGCGCGGCGGTGGCCGGGCGGCGGCTGTGTGGTGCCCGCAATTCAGGCGGAATGTCCGGCGCGCGCCCGCAAACCGGGCGGCGCGCGCAAGCGGTCAGAGCCGGACGAGCTGCTTGCCGAAGTTCGCGCCCGCCATCATCCGGCAGAACGCCTCGGGCACACGCTCGAATCCCTCCAGCACGTCCTCGCGGAAGGTGATGTGCCCGTCGCGGTGCCACTGCGCCAGGCGCGACAGGGCGGCGTCGCGCAGATGCCACCAGTCGAACACCACCAGCCCCTGCACCCGCGCGCGCGTCACGATCATCCGCGAACTGGCGCGCAGGCCGATGTCGCGGTCGGCGGGCTGGTCGACCACCGCGATCCGGCCACAGATGATGACGCGCGCATGGGTGGCCAGCCGCGCCATCACCGCGTCATGGATCGGCCCGCCGGTGTTGTCGAAGAACACATCCACCCCGCCGGGGCAGGCCGCGTCCAGCGCGGCCCCGATGTCGGCGGTGCGGTGGTTGATGACCTCGGCCGCGCCCAGGTCCCGGCAATGCGCGAGCTTGTCGTCCGACCCCGCGATGGCCACCACCCGCGCCCCCATCAGCCGCGCGATCTGGATCGCCACCTGCCCCACCGCGCCCGACGCGGCCGAGATCACGACGGTTTCCCCCGGCAGCGGCCGCCCGATCTCGGTCAGGCCGACAAACGCCGTCAGCCCCGGCATCCCGGCCCATCCCAGGCTTGCCTGCGGGGGGATGCCGGGGGGGATGCGGTTGGCGCGCGCGGTGCCGGGGCGGTCGGGGTCCAGCACGGCGTGTTCGCGCCAGCCCATGGCCATGGTCTCGACCATCTCGCCCACCGCCCAGCCGGGGTGGTTGGAGGCGACGACCTCGGCCACGCCGCCGCCCTGCATCACCTCGCCCGGGGCGACGCCCGCGGCATAGTTCGCCCCCGGCGCGATCCGCCCCCGCATGTAGGGGTCCAGCGACAGCCAGCGCGTGCGCACCAGGATCTGGCCCGGGCCGGGTTCGGGCATGGGCGCGTCCTCCAGCCGCCAGGTGGCGGGCGTGGCGGGGCCGTCGGGGTGGTGGTCCAGGACCCATTGGCGGTTCATCGGCATCCCCCGTGTTGCGTCGGCCCTGACCTCGCAGGCCGCCCGGGCGCTGTCAAACCCCGCCTTGATGCCGCCCGGCGCCCGTGCCAGCCTGCCGCCACCCGAAGGAGGACCCCATGCAGATCGACCCCGACCGTATGCTCGCCGACCTTGACCACCTGCGCACCATCGGGGGGCAGGGGACGGGGGTGGCGCGGCGGGCGTTTTCCGACGCCGATGTGGCGGCGCGCGCCTGGCTGGCGGGCCGGATGCGCGCGGCCGGGCTGGAGGTGACGGTGGACGCCTGCGGCAACCTGTTCGGGCTGCCGCCGGGGGATGCGCCGTGCCTGCTGGTGGGATCGCACAGCGACACGCAGCCGCTGGGCGGGTGGCTGGACGGCGCCTGGGGGGTGGCCTGCGGGCTGGAGCTTGCGCGCGCGGCCATCGCGGCGGGCGGCCCGCGCATCGCCGTGGTGTCGTTCCAGGACGAGGAAGGGCGCTGGGGCCGGCTGACCGGCTCCACCGTGTGGACGGGCCTTGCGCCGTTGTCGGCGATGGACCCCAACCCCGACGGCGACGGCACCGAGGACATCACCTTCGCACAGGCCCGCGCCCGGGTGGCCGACATCGCGCCGTTGGGCGTGGTGCCGCCGTCGCGCTTCATCGGCTTCATCGAGCCGCACATCGAACAGGGCCCGGTTCTGGACACCGCCGGCGAGGCCGTGGGCGTGGTGGAGGCCATCGTCGGCTCGCGCCAGTGGACCATGCGCCTGGAGGGCGAGGCCAACCACGCCGGAACCACGCCGATGGCCCTGCGCCGCGATGCGCTGCAGGGCTATATCGCGCTGGCGGGCGCGGTGAACGACGCGTTTGCCGACATGGTCGGGCCGCGCACCGTCTGGACGCTGGGCCGGGTGGTGGTGGAACCCAACGCGCCGTCCATCGTGCCGGGGGCGGTGGGGTTCACGGTGCAGATGCGCGACCCCGACGCGGCCCTGCTGGATGCGCTGGCGGCGCGGGTGCTGGCGCTGGCCGAAGGCATCGCCGCCGCGCGCGGCCTGACGCTGGAGGCGACCGAGAGCATGGCCGTCGCGCCCACCGCGCTGGACCCGCGCCTGCGCGCCGCCCTGGCCGAGGCCGCCGAGGCCACCGCACCGGGGCGCTGGCGGACGATGCCCTCGGGGGCGCTGCACGACGCCTCCAACGTGGCGCATGTGCTGCCAAGTGCGATGATCTTTGCCCCCTCCATCGGCGGCATCAGCCACAACCCCGCCGAAGACACCCGCCGCGAGGACCTCGCGCTGGCGCTGCGGACGCTGGGTGCCGCCGTCACCCGGATCTCCAACGCGATCTGAACGGGGCGAGGGCGGGGCGGGCGCATTCAGGGTGTCGGCAACGCCTTGCCGATCCGGGCCGGGGTGCCGGGCGGGGTGGTTGTGCCCGCGTGTCGCGCCGCCCACATGACCGCCGGTAACACGCAATCCCAAGGAGATCCCATGCGCCGTGCCCTTCCGCTGTCCGCCGCCCTGGCCCTGAGCCTTGCGCTGCCCGCGCTGGCTGATGTCGCGCCGCCCGCCGACGCGCTGCCGCTGTCCGAGATCCTCGCGCAGGTCGAGGCGTCGGGCGATGTCGCCTATTTCGAGGAGGTCGAATGGGACGACGACGGCTATTGGGAGGTGGAGTACCGCCGTGCCGATGGCGCCAAGGTTGAACTGAAGCTCGACCCCGTCACCGGAGAGACCCGCCGCTGAGGCGGGGCGCCGTGGCCCGCCCCCGGAGGTGGCCCCGGAAATGGCGCGGCGGGCACGCGGATCGCCCCCGGCGGTGGGCCGGGGGCGTGTGATGGCGGTCCGGCGCGCCTCAGCCCGCCGAGCAGTGCGCGCCGGCCGGCGCCTGGCCCGAGCCGAGGGCGGCGGGCGGCGGCACCTCCCACGGGTCGATCGGCGCCGACAGCAGCGCGTCGGCCCCCACCAGCACCGCGACCAGCGCCAGCGCAATCAGGCCCACGGTGGGACGGGTGATGCTCATGCCGGTTGCCCCCTGTGGATCATGGCGCGCTGCACCAGCAGGCGCGGCCGCAGCCGCAACCCCAGCCCGGAGCCCGCAAAGGCCGCCGCAAACCACACCCAGCCATGCAGGCTGCCGGTGGAAATGCCGCTGAAGAACGCGCCGACGTTGCAGCCGAACGCCATCCGCGCGCTGTAGCCCAGCACCAGACCCGCGACCAGCACCGCCACCCAGCTTGGCACCGTCAGCGCCGCGGGCGGGGCGCCCGGATCGGATTTCCAGCGCATCGCCAGATACGCCCCCGCGATCAGCCCGATGTTGGTCAGCGAGGTCACGTCGGTCAGGATCGACGCGCCCAGACGCTCGGCGTTGGCGGGGGCCGACCAGAAGGCGGTGGCGGCCAGATCGGCGCCGCCGGCCTGCGCCACCTTGGCGCCCCACAGGCCAAGCCCATAGACGATGCCCCAGGATTGCCCCGCCACCACCAGGTTCAGGATCGCCAGCACCGCGATCAGCCCGGCGGCGATCCACAGCCGCACGGGGGGGATGCGCTTGCCCGCCTCGGCCCGGCGCCAGGCGACGGCGCCCACCGCCGCCAGCCCCGCCAGCGTCAGGACCAGCCCGCCCGTGGGCCCGGCGATGCCCTGCAAGGTCAGCGTGGGCAAGGTGCCCAGCCCGGTCCAGAAGCCCAGGTGCAGCGTGCCCGCGAAGCTGCCCGCGACAAAGCCCGCCAGCGCCACCAGCCCCACGATGTTGCCGCTGCCCGCGTTGACCAGCGTGCCCGAGCCGCAGCCCAGCACGATCTGCATGGCGATGCCGAACACGAACGCGCCCAGGATCATGCCGATGCCGACGGGGGCGTGGGCGCCCGACAGCTCGTTCGGGGCCATGGCCAGCAGCGGCAGCGCCACCGCCGCCGTCACCCCGATGGCGCCCAGCTGCGCCAGCAGGCCGCGCGCGTCACGATCGGCCACCATCGCCCGCCACGGCCCGGCAAAGCCGAAGCGCAACCCCTCCAGAACCAGCCCGAAGCCGAGGCCGATGGCCACCAGGAACGCCGCCCGCGGCCCCGCCCAGGCAAAGGTCAGCCCCACCAGCACCAGCGCGAACGCCGTCAATCCAACCCTGCGCGCGATCATCCGAAGATCCCCACGATCCAGTTGCGGGTCTGGGTGACATAGACCGACAGCCGCCCCGGCGCGTTGTCCAGCGGGCGCCCGGCGGCGGTCCATTCGGCCATGCTTTCGGCATAAAGCCGGGTGTCGGGGACGCCCGCGATTTCCGACAGGGCGAACCAGTTGGTCGCGGCCCAGTGCCCGGTGTTGCAGAACGACACGGTGAGCGAGGCCTGCGCGCCGCGCTCGGCGGCGATCTGCGCGACCTCGTGGGGGGGGCGCATGCGGGTGCCGTCGAACCAGACCTCGTGCGACAGGTTGCCGGCGCCCTGGATCGTGCCGCCGCGCGCGATGGACCACAGCCGCCCCTCGAAGAAGCCCTGCGGGCGGGCGTCGATCAGGTCGGCAGTGCCGTCGGCGACGCGGGCCTCGACCTCCTGGGTGGTGACGCGCCAGGCGTTGGACCAGGTGGGGGCAAAGTCCGACGGCGCGATCTCGGCGGGGGTGGTGGAGACCGGCAGGCCGGCCTCGGCCCAGGCGGCGAACCCGCCGTTGACCAGCGCCAGATCCTCCACGCCCAGCGACTTCAGCGTCCAGTACACCCGCGCGGCGGCGCCCATGTCGGTGGTGTTGGCGCCCGAGTGCACGACCGCGACCGGGGTCTGCGCGTCGATCCCGAGCGCGCGGAGGAGGTCCCCGAACTCCTCGGCCGGGCGGATCGCGCCGGGGTTCTGCGGCGGGCCGCGCCATTCGGCATAGGGGGCGTGGGCCGCGCCGGGGATGTGGCCGGCGGCAAAATCGCCGGTGACGTGGATCACCCGGATGTCGTCGCCGCCGTCCTCCAGCATCGTGGCCAGCGCCGCGGGCTCCAGCAGCGGCGCCCAGCCCGGCGGCGCGGCCAGCGCGGCGCCCGAGGCGCCCGCAAGCAGCGCCCCGGCAAGGGACAGGGTGGCAAGGCGGTGGCGCATGGTGTCCTCCGGGAACTGCGATAAGGGGTCACGGGGGGACTTAACGGGTTTTTTCGCGATGAAAAGTGCAGGGTCGCGGATGCGGCCCCGCGCGGGCGGGTCCGGGTGCGACAGGCGTTCCGGCGCGGGCCGGGGCGGTGGACGGATGTCCCGCGCCCGGCGGCGGGGGCCGAACGTGCGGCCCTATTTCGCCGGTTCCGCCTGCGGTTCCTGCGGTTCCTGCGGGCCGAGGCGCGCGCGCAGGGCGCTCACCAGCGCGGCCTCCTCGGCGTCGTTCAGAACGCGGGTGCCCAGCAGGCGCATCGCGCGCAGCGCATGCACCGCCAGGAACGCCAGCGTGGCGAATTCGGGGTCGCGGGCATCGGCGCGGATGCGGTCCAGGAACACCCGTTCGCGCGCGCCCACCGGCGCCAGCAGCTGCGGATGATCCGCCAGCGCCGCCAGATGCGCCGGAGACGGCGGCGGCCCGTCGGTGCAATCGTGCAGGTAGCGCGCCAGATAGGCGTCGATGAGCCTGTCTGGCCGTCTGTCGGGCCGTCTGTCGGGCCGTTTGGCGGGCTGCTTGTCGGGCGTGTCGCGGGCCATCGCGTCGGCCACGCCATCCGCGCGCCCGCTTGCGGCGTCCAGCGCGGCCTCGGTCTGGTGCAGGTGGTCGGCCACCAGCGCCTCCAGCAGATGCGCCTTGGTGGGAAAGTGATAGAGCAACCCGCCCTTGGAGACCCCGGCCTCGGCCGCCACCGCATCAAGCGACAGGTGCCCCGGCCCGTCGCGCCGCGCCAGCGCCTTTGCGGCGGCCACCAGCCGCGCGCGGGTGTCGGGCTTCGGGGTGTCGGCTTTGCGGGTGTCGGGTTTCTGGGGGTCGGGCTTGCCCGTGCGGGGCTGCGCATCATCTGTGCAGCCGTGCCGGGGGGCTGTGTCGGGCATGGCGGGCCTTTGCGTTGACTTGACCGTCCGGACGGTATAGCGCCTCCGGCAACCCTGCCACAACCCCCACGGACCCCCATGACCAAGCGCATGATCATAGCCCTTCTGGTGCTTGCCCTCGTGGGTGGGGGCCTGGTGGGCTTCAACATCTTTCGCGACCGCATGATCGCGCAGTTCCTCGCCGACCGCCCCGAGCAGGTCCTGCCGGTGGAAACCGTGCTGGCCGAGGCGGTGGTCTGGCGCCCCACCCTCCAGGCCATCGGCACCATCAACGCCGCCCAGGGCGTGGAGCTGACGGTGGAGGCCGCGGGCATCGTGCGCGCCATCGCGTTCGAGGCCAACGCCGACGTGCAGGCGGGCGAGCTGCTGCTGCAGATGGATGACGAGGTCCAGCAGGCCGACCTGACGGCGGCGCAGACCCAGCTGGCGCTGGAGCGCGCCAATCTGGCGCGCGAGCAGGAACTGCAAAGCCGGGGCGTGGCGTCGGATGCGCGGCTGGACCAGATCCGCGCGGCCTTCGATGCCGCCACTGCCCAGGTCGCCCGCGCCGAGGCGGTGATCGGCCAGCGCCGTCTGGTGGCGCCGTTCGACGGCACCATCGGGCTGTCGCGGGTGGACCGGGGGGCCTATGTCTCGCCGGGGACGGCGGTGGCGACGTTGCAGGACCTCGACACCATGCGGGTGGATTTCAGCCTGCCGGAACAGGCGCTGCCGCAGCTGGCGATCGGCCAGCGGCTGCATGTCCGCGTGGATGGCGATCCGCGCAGCTTTGACGGGGAAATCACCGGTATCGACCCGCGCGTGGATCCCGGCTCGCGGCTGGTGGCGGTGCGCGCGCGCATCGACAACCCCGACCGCGCCCTGACGCCGGGCCAGTTCGCCCGCGTCCGCATCGACCTGCCGGAGGAGGACGGCGTGATCGCCCTGCCGCAGACCGCCGTGACCACCAGCCTGTTCGGCGATTTCGCCTTTGTCGTGCGCGACCGCGACGGCGAGGACGACACGCTGGAGGCGCGGCAGGTGTTCGTCACCCTGGGCCGGCGCGACGGCGGCCGGGTGGAGGTGACCGAGGGCATCGCGCCGGGCGACCGCGTGGTGTCCTCGGGTCAGAACCGGCTGTCCAACCGCTCGGCCGTGAGCCTGGCGGAAACCGAAACCCCGCGCCCCGGCCCCGGCGACGAGATGCCGGCCGACGGCGACGCCATTCCCCCGGCGGAGGCCCGCCCATGAGCATCGCGGATCCGTTCATCAAGCGGCCCGTCGGCTCCACCGTGCTGGGGCTGATGATCGTGCTGCTGGGCCTGATGGGGCTGGCCGGGTTGCAGACCCGCCAGTATCCGGAGGTCGACGAGACGGTGATCACCGTCACCACCGTCTATCCCGGCGCGCCGGCCGAGCTGATCCAGGGGTTCGTCACCGCCCCCATCGCCACCGCCGTCGCCACCGCCGAGGGGGTGGATTTCGTCAGCTCGCAATCGCGCCCCTCGGCGTCGGTCATCACCGTGCAGATGCGGCTGGGCCAGGACCCCGACGTGGCCATGGCCGAGGTCATGTCCCGCGTCCAGGAGGTCCGCTCGCAACTCCCGCCCGAGGCCGAGGACCCCACCATCGTCAAGGGCACCGGCCAGACCTTTGCCACCATGTATTTCGCGGTCCAGAACCCGCAGATGTCGGCCGAGCAGGTCACCGAATACATCGAGCGGGTGATCGTGCCGCGCATGTCCACCATCGAGGGGGTGGCGGAATCCGAGGTGCTGGGCGCCTCCACCTTTGCGATGCGGGTGTGGGTCGATCCGGTGCGGCTGGCGGGGCAGGGCCTGACCGCCGGAGAGGTGCAGCAGGCGATCACGGATGCCAACTTCCTCGCGGCCCCCGGCCGGACGCGGGGGGAATTCGTGACCTCGGCCATCACGATGGATTCCACCCTCCAGACCCCCGAGGCGTTCGGCGAATTGCCCATCGCGGGATCGGGCAACGACGTGGTGCGGCTGCGTGACGTCGCGCGGATCGAGCTTGCGTCGGCGTCGACCGACATCGTGGTGACGTTCAACGGCGATCCCGGCACCTTCATCGCGGTGTTCCCCAGCCCCGGGGCGAACCCGCTGGATGTGTCGGCCAATGTGCTGGCCGAACTGCCGGCGTTGCAGGACAGCCTGCCCGACGGCATGACGATGGAGCTGATGTACGACGCCACCGAGCAGATCGCCGCCTCCATCGACGAGGTGCTGCTGACCATCGTGCAGGCGACCGTGATCGTGGCGGTGATCATCCTGCTGTTCCTCGGCTCGGTGCGGTCGGTGTCGATCCCGCTGGTGGCGATCCCGCTGTCGCTGGTGGGCACGCTGTTCGTGCTGTTCGTGATGGGGTATTCCATCAACCTGCTGACGCTGCTGGCGATGGTGCTGGCGATCGGGCTGGTGGTGGATGACGCCATCATCGTGGTCGAAAACGTCCAGCGCCACATCGACGACGGACAGTCGCCCATGCAGGCGGCGTTCACCGCCATGCAGGAGCTGTCGACCGCGATCCTTGCGATGCTGACGACGCTGTTCGCGGTGTTCCTGCCGCTGTTCTTCATCGGCGGGCTGACGGGGCAGCTGTTTCGGGAATTCGCGGCGGCGTTGGCGGGGGCGGTGTTCATCTCGGGGGTGGTGGCGCTGACGATCTCGCCGATGATGGCGGCGCGGGTGTTGCGGCCGGGCGGTGCGGGCAACCGGTTCCAGCGCCGTCTGGATGCGGGGTTCGCCCGGCTGGAGGGGTGGTACGCGCGCCGGCTTGCGGGGTCGCTGCGGTTCACGGCGGTGACGGTGGTGCTGGTGGCGGGGATCGCGGGGCTGACGGGGTTCCTGTTCGTCAACACCTCGGGCGAACTCGCGCCCGAGGAGGACGTGGGCGCGCTGTTTTCCTTCGTCAACGCGCCGGCCTATGCCACGGTGGATTACACCGACCACTACATCCGCCAGATGCGCGCCGCGACCGCCGACATCGAGGAGCTGCGCGCGGATTTCTCCATCGTGGGCTTCGGCGGGGCGACCAATTCCGCGATCAAGCTGTGGGCGTTCAAGGACTGGGCCGAGCGTGACCGCACCCAGGCCGAGATCCAGCAGGACATCCAGGGCCGCATCAGCCCGGTGGCCGGGGTGGAGGCGTTCGTGTTCGCGCCGCCCACCCTGCCGGGCGCGGGCGGCGGCCTGCCGATCGGGCTGGTGATCCAGTCCACCGGCGCCCCTTCGGAGGTGTTCGAGGTCGCCGACCGCATCCGCCAGGCCGCGCAGGCCTCGGGGCGGTTCCTGGTGGTGCAGAACTCCATGTCGTTCGACACCCGGCAGGTGCTGGTGGAGATCGACCGCGACCGCGCCGCCGCCCTCAACATTCCCGCCGCCCAGATCGGGCGCGCGCTGTCGATCCTGGTGGGTGACGGCGCCGCGACCCGGTTCGACCGCGACAGCCAGTCCTATGACGTCATCATCCAGGTGCCCGACGAATACCGCGACAACCCCGAGCGCCTGGGCGAGATCCACCTGCGCGCGCTGACCGGCGAACTGGTGCCGCTGTCGGCGGTGGCCGACATCGTCACCCGCACCGCCCCGCAGGCGGTGGAGCAGTTCAACCAGCTGAATTCGGCCACGCTGACGGCGCTGCCGATGATCGGCACCTCCACCGGCGACGGGCTGGCCGCCCTGGAGGAAATCGCCCGGGCTGAGCTGCCGGACGGCTTCTTTCTGGATTACGAGGGCCAGTCCCGGCTGGAGATGAGCGAGGGCAACACCGTCGCCGTCGCCTTCGTGCTGGCCATCGTGGTGATCTATCTGGTGCTGGCGGCCCAGTTCGAGAGTTTGCGCGACCCGTTCATCGTGCTGATGTCGGTGCCGGTGTCGATCTTCGGCGTGATCGTGCCGCTGAACCTCGGGCTGGGGACGCTGAACATCTATACCCAGGTGGGGATCATCACCCTGATCGGGCTGATCACCAAGCACGGCATCCTGCTGGTGGAGTTCGCCAACCAGCTGCGCGCCGAGAACGCCGACCGGGCCGAGGCGATGGTCGCCGCCGCCCGCCTGCGCCTGCGCCCGATCCTGATGACGACGGCGGCCACCGCGCTGGGGGTGGTGCCCTTGATGGTGGCCGAAGGGGCGGGGGCGGCCGCGCGCTTTGCCATGGGGCTGGTGATCTTTTCCGGGATCACGGTGGGCACGGTGTTCACGCTGTTCGTGGTGCCCGCGTTCTATGTGCTGATCGCCCGGCCCGTTCCCGCGCCCCCGCCCGAGGAACCCGAGGCCGCGGCACCCAGGCCCGCGGGCTCTCAGCCCGCCTGAGGTTCCCAGATGCTGTGACGGGTGCCGGCCGCGTTCAGCACGCGGCTGGCGGTGCGGCGGAACCCGAGCGACGCCAGAACATCCTCGGCCGGGCCGGGGTGGCGGGAAAACAGCGGCAGGCCGGTGCCAAAGCGCACCGGCTCCACCGTCAGGTGCACACGGTCGATGGCGCGGTGGTCGAGGAACCAGTCATGCACCGCCGTGCCCCCCAGGATCAGCCCGTTTCCCAGCGCCCGCACCCCGGCCACCCGCCGTGCCAGATCGCCCGGCGTCAGCCCGGCGGGGTCCAGCCACAGCTGCGTCGGGCGCATCCAGCCGCCGCCGCGGGACGAAAACACGATCCGCCGCCGGTCCGGGCGGTCGGCCACGGTGTGGGTGTTGCGCCCCATCACCCCCCAGTCCGCGGCCGCCACATCGGCGAAGAACAGCGCCTGTTCCTCGGCCGAGGCCCACAGATGCGGCGCATCGTCAGGGGCCCGCGCGATCAGCCCGTCAAGGCTTGTGGCAACGGTCAGGGTAAAGTGCGGGCGGGGCATCGGCGTCTCCGGGGCGCGGGGGGATGCGCCCCCTATGCCGGTCCGGATTGGCCACGGCAACCGGCCCGTCCTGCCCCGCGGCCCGCGATCCGCAGACGGCCACGCGGGTCGCGGGCGGCACCGGGACCGGACGCGGCGTGTGCCCTGCCCCCCGCGCCGGGCTCCGCTCGGATCTGGGCTCGGATCTGGGCTCGGGTCCGGAAGGCCGCTCCTGCGCGCCGCCGGCCACCGCGCGCGGGCCCATGCGGCGCCGTCGGGGCGCATCAAAGCTGCCGAAGAGATGTTCGAACATGGCGTCGTCGGGATCTTGGGCCATCACTGGAAACCTTTCGCACTCGTACCTGCATGCGACCAGTCTACCGCAAACCGGCCCCTGCGTGGAGGACGCAAAGGATAAAACGCGGGCTTCCTCCGGAACGTTCCCTGCCAATCGGACAGGTCGCGCAGGGGTTGTCGCGGGGGTTGTCGCGGGCCGCGCAAGCGGGGCATACCGGCGCCCATGGCGCAGCCCGACCCCACCCCGACGCCGCACAGGCCCGCTGCCGCGCCCCCGCGACCGGGCATGGCGCGGCAGCGGGCCTGTGCGGCG
>NZ_NHSD01000270.1 GCF_016653255.1 Rhodobaculum claviforme | reverse complement strand
CCCATGACCGACACCGCCACCGACCCACGTCCCGCGCCCCCCCTCCAGCCCGCGGAATGGTACGGCGAGGTGCCCCGCTCCATCCGGCGCCATGTCCTGGCGGGCTGCCTGCTGCTGGTCTCGACCTTTGGCGGGTTTTCGCTGTGGGCGTTCCAGGCCCCGCTGGCGGCGGCCGTCATCGCGCAGGGCAGCTTCGTGGCCACCGGCGAAAACCAGGTGGTCCAGCATCTGGAGGGGGGCATCATCGCCGCGATCCTGGTCCGCGAGGGCGATCACGTCGACGCGGGCACGGCGCTTGTGCGCCTCGACGACACCGCCGCGCAGACCACCAGCCGCGAGCTGGAGCTGCGCCAGATCCGCCTGGAGGCGACCGAGGCGCGGCTGCTGGCCGAACACGACCGCGCGCCCGACCTGCGGTTCCCCGACCACCTCGCGGCGCAGCGCCACGACCACGAGGTCGCCGCGATCCTGGAGGGCCAGGAGGTCGCGTTCACCGTCAACGCCTCGGGGTTGCGCAACGATCTGGCGATCATCGACCGCAACTTCGACGCGCTGGCCTTCCGCGAGACGGGATACCTGACCCAGCGCCGGGTGCTGGAGGACCAGGTCGCCCTGCTGTCCGAGGAGCTGGAGGCCCAGGAGAAGCTGCTGGAGCGCGGGCTGGTGCGCCGCGCCGACGCCATGGGCCTGCGCCGCGCCACGCTGGAGGGCGAGGGCCAGATCGCCCGGCTGGACGCCGAGCTGGGCGAGATCGCCGAGATGCGCGCGCGAATGACCAGCCAGCGCGACCGCACGCTGGACGAATACAGCCGGGCCTCGCTGGCGCAGCTGCAATCGATCCAGAGCGAGCTGGAAAGCGTCCGCGAACAGCTCCGGCGCGCGCGCAGCGTGCTGACCCGGACCGAGATCACGGCCCCGGTGGCAGGCACCATCGTCCGGCTGTACTACAACACCACCGGCGGCGTCATCGAACCCGGCCGCGCCATCGCCGAGATCATCCCCTCGGACGCGCCGCTGATCATCGAGGCGCTGGTGGCCCGCGCCGACATCGACTCGGTGCAGGTGGGTCAGCCCACGGTGGTCCGGCTGTCGGCGCTGAACCAGCGCACCACGCCGGTGCTGAACGGCGCGGTGGCGTATGTCTCGGCCGACGCCGTCGCCAACACCGCCGAGCGCCGCCAGCGCGAGGTGTATGTGGTCCGCGTGTCGCTGCCCCCCGAGGAACTGGCCCGCGTGCGCGGCTTCAGCCCCACCCCCGGCATGCCCGCCGAGGTCATGGTCCAGACCGCAAAGCGGACCTTTGCGCAGTACATCGCCAAGCCGATCACCGACTCCATGTCGCGGGCCTTCCGCGAGCAATAGCCCGCCACCCGGGACGGGCGGCGGGTCCGGGCGCCTCGGGCACGATGGCGACCCTGATGGCAGCCACGGGTGGCAGGCCCGATGGCGCCCTCCTGTCGGCCCTCCGCACTGCCGACACCCCGCCCCGGGACCGGTCCGCGGGGCGGCCCAGTTGGCGGCCAAGATGGCGGCCCAGATGGCGGCAAAGTGACCGCGGCGCACGGCCGATCCATGCCACGACAGCGTGGGCGTGCCCCCCGCGCGGAACGCGCACGGCGGTGGGTGCGTTGACCATGCATCCGATGCCGCGCCGGGAAACAGGACCGCGCCGACGCCGAACCGCCACCGTGCCCCGGGCCACCGCTGCCATCCATGCCCGCCCGATACAGGAGACCGACATGCCGCGCAGGACGTTCCATGCCACGACGGCGCTGGGGCTCTGCCTCGCCGTGACGCCCCTGGCCGGGGGCGCACAGAGCGACGCGGACACCGCCGCGCTGTTCTCTCCCGATGTGCAGGCCTGCGTGACGGCGCCGGACATCGCGACATGTGCGGACGTGCGCGCGCGGATCACGCGCTGCGCGGCCGACCTCGACCCCGATGACTGCGCGCCGCTGTTCGAGGGTACGGACGGGGTGCCCGGGGACACCGCCCAGCGCGAGGCCGCACAGGAGATGCTGTCGCAGGCCAGCGCGGAGATGGCGCGCATGGACACGGCCGCGTCCGGCACCGAGGCGCCCTCGGCCGACACGCAGCCCGACACGCAGCCCGCCCCCCCCTCGCCCACCGGCGCAGAGACCGCAGCCCCGGAGTCCGCCGAGGCCACGCCCACCAACGCCGAACGCGCGGCACCCGAGACCGAGACGCCCGGGACTGGGGCACCGGAGACCGAGGCACCCGGGACTGGGGCACCGGAGATCGAGACAACCGGGACTGAGGCACCGGAGACCGAGACGCCTGCTCCCGAAGCTCCGGAACCGCAAGCCCCGGCACCCGGAACGCAGGCATCCGGACCGCAGGACGATCAGGACCCGCGTGATGCACCCGGGGCCGGGACGTCCGCGCCCGATACCGCTCCGGCGCCCCCCTCCGACGCCGAGGAGCGGGCCGGCGCCGAGGAACGGGCCGACCAGGACCCGCCCGCAGCCCCCGACGCCGGGGCTGCGGCCAGCGACGCGGCGACGGACGTACCGGCCGCCGCGCCCGCGCACCCCGATGACGGCGCCGCACAGCCCCCCCATGCCCAGGACATGGCGGACGCCCAAGCCGCCCGCGCCCGCGCGCAGGAGGATCACGACCAGGACGCCGCGCGCGCCCGCCTGCGCGCGGATGCCGAAGCCATCGCCGACGAGGCGCCCGAGCTGCTGGTCGAGGACGCCCCGGAGGAGGAGTTCGTCGCGCCCGACGCCGCGCCGCGCGACCTCGACGCCGGACAGCGGGACGCGCTGGACCGCCTGATGGATGACCCCGAGGTCGCGGCGGCGGTGTCGCTTCTGGGCGGCGTGACGGGCGCCATGGCACAGGACGACGGCGCGGACGCACCGGCTGGCGCGGATGCGGCGGCCCTGCTGGCGCTGCGACCCGAGGAAGGCGCACCGCCCGAGGCCCCGGAGGTGATCGAGCAGCAGATCGAGCCCGGGGACATCCGCACCAGCCGCGACGATTTTGCGTCGCGCTTTGCGCTCGACTTCGACGCCGGACAGGCGCGCAGCGACGACCGCCGTGACCTGGAGCGGGCGGGCCTGGCGGCGCTGGGCGCGCTGGCGGTCGGCATGCTGGTCAACCGCAACCGCGTGGTCGCCCGGTCCGACGAACGCGTGGTGGTCGTGGACGACGCGGGCGACTATGCGGTCTGGCGCGACGACGACGCGATGCTGCGCCAGGAGGGGACCCGACGCCGGATCGAACGCTTCGACGACGGCTCCACCCTGACCCGCTGGACGCGCGACGACGGCACGCAGGTCATCACCATCCGCGACGCCACCGGCCGGGTGCTGTGGCGCGAACGGGTGCTGGCCGATGGGACCTCGGTGCCGCTGGTCGATGACATGCGCGGGCTCGCGGCGGTGGACCTGGCGCAGCTGCCCCCCCCGCGTCGGCGCGAGCTGCGCATCTCGCAGCGCACCGACCCGGAACTGGCGCTGGCGCTGCTGCACGAGGCCGAGGCCGACGCCCGCGGGCTGGACCGCGCCTTCACCCTGCGCCAGATCCGCGAGATCCGCGAGGTCCGCGAACTGGTCCCCGTCCTCAGCCCCGAGGCGATCACCTTCGAGATCAACCGCGCCAATGTGCGCCCCGCCGAGGCGCCGAAACTGGCGCAGGTCGGGCGCCTGATGGAGCGGCTGATCGCGGCCAACCCGCGCGAGCTGTTCCTGGTCGAGGGGCATTCCGACGCCACTGGCCCCGCGTCCTACAACCTGGCGCTGTCGGACCGGCGCGCGGAATCGGTGGCGCTGGCGCTGAGCGAATTCTTCGATATCCCGCCGGAGAACCTCATCATCCAGGGCTATGGCGAGCGGCACCTGCGCATCCCCACCGCCGCCGCCGAGGAACGCAACCGGCGCGTGGCGATCCGGCGGATCTCGCCGCTGATGCACCGCTGAGGGGCCACAGAGGGGTCACACGGGGGATCACACGGGGATCACCGCAGCGGGCGCGGGCGTCACCGCCCGGGCAGCCACAGCGCGATCGCGGGGAACAGGATCAGCAACCCCACCA
This sequence comes from Rhodobaculum claviforme, assembly GCF_016653255.1. Classification (GTDB taxonomy): domain Bacteria; phylum Pseudomonadota; class Alphaproteobacteria; order Rhodobacterales; family Rhodobacteraceae; genus Rhodobaculum; species Rhodobaculum claviforme. The sequence continues at coordinate 15,791 of NZ_NHSD01000270.1, read as the reverse complement.
GCAGCATGGAGCACAGGATGTAGGGGATCGCCGCCATGTAGATGTCGCGCATGGTGGTGGACGGCGGCGCCACCCCCTTCATCACGAACAGCAACAACCCGAATGGCGGCGTGGTGAAGCTGATCTCCAGCGCCAGCAGCATGATCAGCGCGAACCACACCGGATCGAACCCCAGATGCAGTGCCAGCGGAAAGAAGATCGGCACCGTCAGCAGCATCATGGAGATCTGCTCCATGAACATTCCCAGCACCAGCAGCACCGCGAACATCGCAAGCAGCATCGCCACCGGCGCCAGGTCGAACGAGGTCGCCCATTCGATCAACCCGCGCGAGGCCCCGGTGAACGCCAGCAACTGGCTGAAGGTGGCCGAGCCGAACACGATCAGATAGGCCATCAGCGTGACCCGCAGCGCCCCCGTGACCGACGCCACCAGCGCCTTGAGCGTCAGCACCCGGAACGCGCCCGCCAGCACCATCACCCCCAGCGCGCCGAAGGCCGCCGCCTCGGACGGGGTGGCAAGGCCGCCCAGCATCATCAGCACGATGCCCACCATCAGCCCGACCATCGGCACCACGTCGCGCAGAACCAGAAACAGCTTCTCGCGCAGCGGGATCGGCGCGACCTCGTAGGCGGGCGCGGCCGAGGGGTCGAGGCGCGTCTGGATGAAGATCGTGACCATGTAGAACACCGCCAGCAGCAGCCCCGGGATGATCCCCGCGATCAGCAGCGCCGCGATGTCGACCCGCGCCAGCGTCGCCAGCAGCACCGCCAGCGCCGAGGGCGGGATGATGATCGCAAGCCCCCCCGTGCCCAGGATCGGCCCCAGCGACATGTGCTGGCTGTAGCCGCGCCGGTTCATCTCGGGCACCATCAGGCTGCCCATCAGCGCGGTCGACCCCATGGATGACCCCGACAGCGTGGCAAACCCCGTTCCGCCCAGCACGGTGACATAGCTCAGCCGTCCCGGCAGCCGCCCCAGCAGCCGGTCGATGGTGGCGAACATCCGGTTTCCCAATCCGGTGTGAAAGAACACCTCGCCCATCAGCAGGAACAACGGGATCGGCACCAGCGCATAGGACGTCAACGAGCCCAGCCCGTTGTTGAGCATCTGCGTGACGCCCCGCTCGCCGCCCATGAACAGGAACGCGCCCAGGATGCAGGCCGCCAGGAACGCGATCGCCACCGGCATGCCCAGCGCCATCAGCACGGCAATGGTGCCCAGCAGGATCGCCAGCGCCTCCACCCAGATCATTCGTGAATCCCCGCCTGGCCGGTGTGCATCAGCTCGCGCCCCACGGCAAAGCGCGCGAACTCCACCGCCATCAGCCCGAAGCTGACGGGGAACGCGATGGTCAGCAGCCAGCGCGGATAGAAGTAGGCGCGCACGTCGAAATCCATCCGCGCGATGTTGGTCTGCACCAGCAGATACCCCCGCCACGCCAGGTACCCGCACACCACCACGCAGCCCGCCGCCACCGCCCGGCTGACGAGCGCGCGCACCCCGTCGGGCAGGGTCGCCGTCACCAGCTCGATGTGGACATGGCCGCGCCGACGCACCAGCCAGGGCGCGCCCAGCATCGTCATGTAGAACACCCCGTATTCGGTCGAGGTGAACAGCCACGCATGCGGCTGCATCCCGAGGTTGCGCATGCCCACCGACCACACGATGGCCACCATCAGCCACACCAGCGCCAGCCCCGCCACCACCGCCATCGCGGTGACGACAAGGTCATGACCACGCCGCATCAACGCCCAGACCGCACGCATCGGCACCCTCCCGACCGGAATGGAGCGGCCCCCGGATGCCGGGGGCCGCGGGATGGGCTTCAGCCGCCGGCGCGATCGAAGTCGTAGAAGTGCTCGATCAGCCGGTCGAAGTGGTCGGCCTCCAGAGGCTGCGCCTCCATCAGGCCGCGCATGCGGTTCCAAGTCGCCTCGCGCGCGCCGCGCAGGTATTCGGCGGCGGCCTCGCCCTCCAGTTCGACCACGGTCATGCCGGCGGCCTCCAGCTGCTCGAACTCGGCGTCGCGGCGGTCGCGGTGGGCCTCGGCGCTGGAGATCTCGTGCGCGATGGCTACGTCGCGCAGGATCGCGCGCGCCTCCTCGCTCAGCGCGTTCCACCGCTCCAGGTTCACGATCACCCCGAGGTCGGTGGAGAAGAAGCACGGCTCGATGCGGTAGTTGATGAACTCGTTCCAGCGCAGGTCGATCAGCCCGATCTGGGTCCAGCCGGTGGCGTTGACCACGCCGCGCTCCAGGCCCGCGAACACCTCGCCGGTGGGCAGATCGATCACCTGCGCGCCCAGGTAGTCGGTGAAGAAGGCATTGTAGACCGGGTTGCCGCGCAGCCGCACGTCGGTCATCGCCAGGTTTCCGGCGTCATCCAGCCGCGGCGTGTTCACCGTCCACAGGTTGTAGCACACCCCGCTGTCGAACCAACCGAGGTAGTGCACCCCCATGCGGGCCTCGTGGATCTCGTTGATGAGGTCGATGCCGCCGTTCTCGCGCGCCTCGGCCGCGGTGCGGTTGGAGGTCACGAGCGCGTCCTTCTCCGGCAGCGCACCGGCGTAGAACGAGCCGGGGGTGTAGGCCATGTCGACCACCCCGTCGCGCACCGCGTCGGCCTGCTGGAACGAGCCGATCGCCTCGGGCCCGCCGCGCACGTCGATGCGGATGACGCCGTCGCCGGCCTCGTTGACGGCGTCGACGAACTCCAGGAACGACTGGGTATAGACCAGCGTCGAGGGGAAGGCGTGCACCGCCGTCAGCGTCTCGGTGGCCATGGCGGTGGTGCCGATCAGCGCGGCGGCGGCCGACAGGCCCGTCAGCCGAAGATGAGTCAGTCTGGCGTGGGTCATTGGTCTCTCCCTGTGGATGGGGGCTTGGCCCCGGTGGTCTGCGGCCACAGCCATGGCGCCTGTTCCCGGCGCCTTTTGGCAAAGGCGGTGATGTCGTCGGTGTGACGGGCCGTCAGGTCGATGTCGTCCCAGCCGTTGATCAGCTTGACGCACCACACCGGATCGAGGTCGAAGCCGATCGCCGCGCCGCCCTCGGGCGTGATCGTGCCCACCGCAAGGTCGATCGCCAGCCGCCCCGGCAGGGCGCGCATCAGCGCGCCGGTGTCGGCCACCGCCGGCAGCAGCCCGTTGTTGACCGCGTTGGCGGCGAAGATGTCGCCGAACCCCGGCGCGATCACCGCGCGAAAGCCCGCATCCACCAGCGCATACACCGCCGCCTCGCGCGAGGAGCCGCAGCCGAAATTCGGCCCCGCCACCAGGATCGAGGCGCCGGGCACATCCCACGCCGCCCCGTCGCCGCGCAGGTCGTGCAGCAGGAACCGCCCGTAGCCCTGCGCGCGCGGCGTCGACATGAACCGCGCGGGGATCAGCTGGTCGGTGTCGACATTGGCGCGGTCCAGCAGCACGGCCAGCCCGGCGTGATGGCTCCAGCCGCTCATCCCCGCCCCTCCAGAAACGGGCGCACATCGCTCAGATGTCCGGTGACGGCGGCTGCGGCGACCATCGCGGGCGACATCAGATGCGTGCGGGCGCCCGGCCCCTGCCGCCCGCGAAAGTTGCGGTTGGTGGAGGACGCGCACCGCATCCCCGGCGCCACCCGGTCGCCGTTCATGCCCACGCACATCGAACAGCCGGAGCCGACCCACTCCAGCCCCGCGTCGACGAAGATCCGGTCCAGCCCCTCGGCCTCGGCCTGCCGCCGGACCGGGGTGGAGCCGGGCGAGACCATCCCCGGCACCACCGCCCGCCGCCCCGCCAGCACCGCGGCGGCGGCGCGCAGGTCCTCGATCCGGGCGTTGGTGCACGAGCCGATGAACACCTGGTCGACCGCCACATCCGTCAACCGCTGGCCCGGGCGCAGCCCCATGTAGTCGAGCGCCTCGGCCATGCGCGACGCGCGTTCGGGGGTGGCGCGGGCGGGATCGGGGACGCTGGCGGTGATCGGGGCCGCATCCTCGGGCGAGGTGCCCCAGGTCACGACGGGCGCGATCCCGGCCATGTCGAAGCTGTGTTCGGCATCGAACTCGGCGCCCGGGTCGGAGGCCAGCGCGGCCCACCCCTCGGCGGCGCGGTCGAATACGGCGCCCTGCGGGGCGAACGGGCGGCCCCGCAACCAGTCGATCAGCGCCGCATCGGGCGCCACCATGCCGCAGCGCGCGCCGCCCTCGATCGACAGGTTGCACAGCGTCAACCGTCCCGAGACCGGCAGACCCCGCACCGCGGGCCCGGCATATTCCACCGCATGGCCGCGCGCCCCGTCCGCACCCAGCGCCGCGATCCAGTGCAGCGCCATGTCCTTGGCCCCCACCCCCGGCGCGGGCGTGCCGTGAAACGTCAGCCGCATCCGGCGCGGCTTGCGCTGCCACACGGTCTGGGTCGCCAGCACATGCGCCACCTCGGTCGCGCCGATGCCGAACCCCCACGCCCCCAGCGCCCCGTGGGTCGAGGTGTGGCTGTCGCCGCACACCACCAGCATGCCCGGCAGGGTCAGCCCCTGCTCGGGGCCCACCACATGCACGATCCCCTGGCGCGGATCGCCACGCCCGAACAGCGCAAAGCCGTGGGCGGCGGCGTTGCCCTCCAGCGTGGCGACCATGCGCGCGATGTCGGGGTCTGTGGTCGGGCCGCGCGTCGGCACATAGTGATCGGCCACCCCCACCGTCAGCGCCGGGTGCGCCACCCCCATCCCCCGCGCCGCCAGCCGGGCAAAGGCATGATGCGAGCCCTCGTGCAGGTAATGCCGGTCCACCCACAGCAGCGCCGCACCGTCGTCGCGCGTGCGGATCACATGGGCGTCCCACAGCCTGTCGAACAGCGTCCTCATTCGGCGGCATCCAGCACTGGCGCCCAGTGGCGCGCGTCGCCCTGGCCCACGCGGTCCAGCGTCATCTCCAGCTGGAAGCGGTCGGGGCGGTACAGCGCCGACAGGTGCTCCACCCCGCGCCCATCGGCATCGCGCACCACCCGTGTCAGCGCGATCAGGGCGGTGCCGGGCGCGACCTCCAGCGCCTCGGCGACCTCGGGCCCGGCCAGCGTGGCGGAAATCGACTGGCGCGCGTGATCGACCTTCACGCCGGACCGCTCCAGCAGGCGAAACAGCGGCGTCGTCGCCAGATCCGCCTCCGAGAAGCTCTGCGCGATGGCCGCGGGTACATGGGTGGTCAGATGCGAGAACGGCGCGGCTCCGGCCATGCGCACCCGCACCGCGCGCTGCACCTGACCCTCGGCGCCCAGCGCGCGCGCCACCGCCGGCGGCGGCGTGACGTAGCCATAGGACAGAAGCCGCGCGGTGGTGGACTGCCCCATCGCCACCAGCTGCGGCATCAGCGTGGCGAAATCCGCCTTGATCCCGGTGGGCGGCGTGGCGCGCGTGGCAACACGGGTGCCCGCGCCCGCCCGCCGCTCGATCAGCCCGTCGGCGCTCAGGGCATCGAGCGCACGGCGGATGGTCACGCGCGAGACGCCATGCGCCTCGGCCAGCCGCACCTCGCCCGGCAGCGCCGCGCCGGGGGCGTGATCGCCGCGCAGGATCGCGTCGCGCAACAGCAGATAGGCGCGCCGCGCCTTGCCACCCTCCGGGATCCGCCTGTCCGCCTGCGTCACCGCGCCGCCCTCCGCTCGTGGGGGAATGTTATCCGCCCGACACGGCAAAGCAACCGATTTGTATGGCCGAGGGATGCAAAAATGTCTTTTCCTTGCGGCGCAGCCTGTATTACAAAAAAGACAGATCCTGAAGGGAGGCCCCACATGTCCACCGCCACACATGACAGCGCGCAGGTGGTGCGCGCCTTTCTCGCGGCGATGGAGGCGCGCGATCTGGACGCCGCGCGCGCGCATCTGGCCGAGGGCTTCGTGATGACCTTTCCCGGCGGCGTCCGCATGCACACCCCCGAAGAGCTGGTCGCCTGGTCACGGCCGCGCTACCGCTGGGTCGCCAAGACCCATGACGGGCTCGATTCGACGGGCGCCACGGTCTGGTGCTTCGGCACGCTGCGCGGCGAATGGCCCGACGGCACGCCGTTCGCAGGCATCCGCTTTGCCGACCGGTTCGAGGTCCGCGACGGCCGCATCCACCGCCAGGACGTCTGGAACGACATGGGCGAGCACCGCGCCCGGGACGCGGGCGCATGAGCATCGACCCGATCACGCTGGCGGTGCTGGCCGGGCGCATGGAACAGATCGCCGACGAGATGGACGCGACGCTGTTCCGCTCCGCCTTCAACCCGATCATCGCCGAGGCCCATGACGCGAGCCACGGCCTGTACCACGCCACCACCGGCGAGACGCTGGTGCAGGGCAAGTCCGGCCTGCCGATCTTTGTCGGCGTGATGGCGTTCGCCGTGAAGGCGGTGATCGACAAGGCCGCGCGCGACGGCGATCTGGCCGATGGCGACATCTACATCTTCAACGACGCGCACATCGGCGGCACGCATCTGTCGGACATGCGGCTGGTGCGGCCGTTCTTTCACGACGGCCGGGTGTTCTGCCACCTCGCGTCGGTCGGGCACTGGCACGATATGGGGGGGGCCGTGCCCGGCAACTACAACCCCCAGGCGACCGAGGTGTTTCAGGAGGCGTTCGTGCTGCCGCCGGTCAAGCTGGTGCGGGCGGGCGTGCTGCAACAGGACGTGGTGGACATCGTGCTGCGCAACACCCGGCTGCCGGCCTCGGCGCAGGGGGATCTGAACGGACAGATGGGCGCGCTGGATCTGGGCGCACGGCGGCTGGCGGCGCTGCTGGCGGAGTACGGCGCGGACACCGTGCGCGCGGCGCTGGAGGCGCTGTCGGACCGGGCCGAGACGCTGGCGCGCGCCGAGATCGCAGCCCTGCCCGATGGCCGCTGGGAGGCCGAGGATTTCCTCGACAACGACGGCATCACCGACACCGCCCTGCCGATCCGGGTCGCGCTGGAGGTCTCGGGCGACCGGCTGGCGCTGGATTTCACCGGTACGGCGGGGGCCACGGCGGGGCCGGTGAACATCTCGTACGGGACCGCCGTGGCCTGCGTCTATGTGGCGATCAAGCATGTGTTTCCGGGGCTTCCCGCCAATGCCGGCGTGATGCGCCCGCTGGGCATCACCATCCCCGACGGCAGCCTGCTGGCGGCCCAGTTCCCCGCCCCCACCGGCGGCTACACCGAGACGATCCTGCGCATGATCGACGTGATCTTCTCGGCCATGGCGCAGGCCGCGCCCGAGATTGTGGTGGCCAACGCCTATGGCACCATCAACGCGCTGTCGCTGGCGGGCCACCGCGCCGACGGGCGGCGCTGGGTGATGTTTTCCTTCTACGGCGGCGGGCATGGCGGCAGCATCGACGGCGACGGGCTGAACCACGGCAACGCGCCCATCTCCACCGCCACCATCCCCCCGGTGGAGATCCTGGAGGCCGCCTATCCGGTGATGTTCCGCCAATGGGCGCTGCGCCCCGACAGCGCGGGCGCGGGCACGCACCGTGGCGGCCTGGGCGCGATCTACGAGATCGAACTGCTGGAGGAGAGCGCGCAGGTGTTCCTGTTCGGCGAGCGTGGCCGGTATCCGCCGCGCGGCGTGGCGGGGGGCGGGGACGCGGCCCTCAACCGTTTCGGCTACGAGAACGACGGCATCTGGCACCGCCCGCCGCTGGCCTCCAAGATGGTCGGCATCGGGCTGAAGCGCGGCGAACGGGTGCGGCTGGAGACCCCCGGCGGCGGCGGCTACGGACCACCCGAGGCGCGCGATCCGGTGCGCGTGGCGCGCGACGTGGCGCTGGGCTACCTGACGGAGGCGGGGGCCGACACCGCCCACGGCCCCGCCTGGCGCGAGTGCGGCGCATGAGCGGGGGCGTGATGATCGGCGTCGATGTCGGCGGCACCTTCACCGACGTCTTTGTCCTGGACGAGGACACGGGCACCGTCCGCGTGGCCAAGGTCCCGACCACCCGCCCCGACCAGTCGGGCGGGTTCCTGGCGGGCATCACCGGTCCCGTGCCGGACCTGGGCCGTGTGGCCAGCGTCGTGCACGGCACCACCGCCGGCACCAACGCCCTGCTGGAGCGCAAGGGCGCGCGCATCGGCATCATCACCACCGAAGGCTTCCGCGACGTGCTGGAGATGCGCCGCCGCGACCGCCCCCGCACCTGGGGCCTGCGCGGCGATTTCGACCCCGTGGTGCCGCGCGACCTGCGGCTGGAGGTGCCCGAGCGGGTGCTGGCCTGCGGCACGGTGCACACGCCCGTGGACCTCGACGCGGTGCGCGCGGCCGGGGCGCGGCTTCTGGCGGCGGGCTGCGAGGCGGTGGCGGTGCTGTTCGTCAACGCCTATGCCAACCCCGGGAACGAGCGCGCGGCGGCCGAGGCGCTGCGCGCGATCTGGCCCAGCGCGCATGTCTCCGCCTCGTCCGAGGTGCTGCCGGAAATCCGCGAGTTCGAGCGGTTTTCCACCACCGCGCTGAACGCCTACCTCCAGCCCGAGGTGTCGGGGTATCTGGCGCGGCTGCAGGAGGCGCTGCGGGCGGGGGGCTTTGGCGGCGAGTTCCTTATCGTGCAGTCGAACGGCGGCGTGATGTCGGTGGACACCGCCTGCCGGCGCCCGGTGCGCACGGCGCTGTCGGGCCCGGCGGCGGGGGTAATCGCGGCCGCCCACATCGCCCGCACGGCGGGGTTCGGCGATGTCATCACCGGCGACATGGGCGGGACCTCGTTCGACGTGTCGCTGATCGCGGACGGCCAGCCTGCGCTGGCGGCGCAGACCGCCATCGATTTCGGGATGGTGGTGCGCACGCCGATGATCGAGATCACCACCATCGGCGCGGGCGGCGGCTCCATCGCCTGGGTGGACCGGGGGGGGCTGCTGAACATCGGGCCCGAAAGCGCGGGCTCGGACCCCGGGCCGGTCGCCTATGGGCGCGGCAACGACCGGCCCACGGTGACGGACGCCAACATCGTGCTGGGCCGGATCGATCCCGACCGCCCCATCGGCGGCGGGCGGCTGGACGTGGCGGCGGCGCGCGCGGCCATCGACGTGCATGTCGGTGCCCCGCTGGGCCTGGGGACAGAAGCCGCAGCCGAGGCGATCCTGCGCGTGGCCAACGCCCGCATGGCCGGTGCCATCCGCCTGGTCAGCATCGAGCGCGGCCACGACCCCAAGCGGTTCGCCTTCATGCCCTTCGGCGGCGGTGGCGCGCTGCACGCGGGCGCGATGCTGTCCGAGGTGGGCCTCGGGCGCGCCATCATCCCGCGCTATCCCGGCGTGACCTCGGCCATGGGCTGCGTGATCGCCGACATGCGCCAGGACTTCGTGCAGACCGTCAACACCCTGACGGACGCGGTGGACACGGCCGACCTCGGCGCGCTGATCCGCAGCCATGTGGACGAAGGGATGCGCCTGCTGGACGCGGCGGGCGTGACCTTTGCCGGACGCACGGTGGTGGTGGAACTGGACATGGCCTATGTCGGCCAGACCCACACCGTGGCCGTGCCGCTGACGAGCACGCGCGACGGCGCCCCCCCGCCACCCGACCGCGCCGCCATTGGCGCGGCCTTTGATGCCGCCTACCGCGCCACCTATGGCCGGTTGCTGCCCGGCGGTGTCACGCGACTGCTGAACCTGCGCACCGCGGTGATCGGCGAGCGGCCCAAGTTCGACCTCGCGCGTCTTGCACCGCGCGGGCCGGGCACCACCGCGCCCCGCACCACCCGGCGCGTGCATTTCGGCGAGTGGCTGGAGGCCGCCATCCACGATCGCCTCGACCTGCCCGTCGGCGCCGAGATCCGCGGCCCGGCGGTGCTGGAGCAGCCCGACACCACCATCGTCATCGACCCCGGCCAGATCGGGCGCGTGGACGCCCACGGCAACCTGATCCTGTCCCCGGACCCCGAGGCCCAGCCATGACCCCCAGCGCCACCGCCCTTCTGACCATCGACCTGCAGAACGACTTCCTGCACCCCGACGGTGCCTATGGCCGCGCGGGCCAGACCGCCCCCGACATCGCCGCGTTGCCCGAACGCATCGCCCCCGTGCGCGACGCGCTGCGCGCGGCGGGGGGGGTGTTCATCTCGGCGCAGTTCACGCTGGTGCCGGGGCCGGACGGGCCGCTGATCTCGCCGCATCTGCGGGCGCTGCGGCCGTTCCTGGGGGCGGGCGACTTTGCCCCCGGCCGCTTCGGCCATGATCTGGTGGCCGCGCTGGCGCCCGCCGATTTCACCGTCGAAAAGGTCGCCTATTCGGCCTTTCACCAGACCCGGCTCGAATTCATCCTGCGCAAGATGGGGATCGAGACGCTGATCGTGGGCGGGATCGTGACCAACGGCGGCGTCGCCTCGACCCTGCGCGACGCGCATCTGCGCGACATCCACACGGTGATGCTGACCGACGGCTGCGCGGCCTTCCGGCCCGAGGTGCACGCGGCAACCCTCGTCTCGCTCGCCTCGGTCACCGAACAGATCACCTGCGCGCAGGCCGTGGCGCGGCTCGGGGGCGCGCCATGACCAGCTTGCGCGCGCGTCTGGCGCAGCCGGGCATCCTGCTGGCGCCGGGGGTGCATGACGCGCTGACGGCCGCGCTGGCCGAACAGGCGGGGTTCGAGGCGCTGTACCTGTCGGGGGCGGCGGTGTCCTATACCCGGCTGGGGCGGCCCGACATCGGGCTGGCGACGATGTCCGAGATGGCCGACACCATGGCGCTGATCCGCGACCGGGTGGCGCTGCCGGTGATCATTGACGCCGACACCGGGCATGGCAACGCGCTCAATGCCCAGCGCACGATGCGCGTCTATGAACGCGCCGGCGCCAGCGCGTTGCAGATCGAGGACCAGACCTATCCCAAGCGCTGCGGGCACCTGACCGACAAGGCGCTGATCCCCACGCCCGAGATGGCCGGCAAGATCGCCGCCATGGCCGATGCGCGCGCCAGCGATGCCACGCTGATCATCGCGCGCACCGACGCCATCGCCGTGGAGGGCTTCGACGCCGCGCTGGCGCGCGCCGAGCGCTACCTCGAGGCCGGGGCCGACGCGCTGTTCATCGAGGCGCCGCGCTCGGGCGACGAGCTGGCCCGCGTGGCCCGCCATTTCCAGGGCCGCGCGGCGCTGATGGCCAACATGGTCGAGGGCGGCACCACCCCGATCCGCGCCGCCGGGGATCTGGAGGCGCTGGGCTATGACATGGTGATCTTTCCCGGCGGCATCGTGCGCGCGCTGGTCCACACCGCCGAGGCATATTACGCCAGCCTGCGGGCGCATGGATCGAACGCGCCGTTTGCCGGGCGCATGCATGATTTCGCCGGGCTGAACGCGCGGCTGGGCACCGCCGAGATGCTGGCCACTGCGCGCCGCTTTGCCTCGGACGGAACATCGGACGGCAGCGGGGACGGCAGTGGGAACGGCAGCGGGAACGGGGACGGAAACGCACGATGAGCGCGCATCTGATCCCGCCGGGCCCCACGGATGTGCGGGTGCAGACCCTGATCGTGGGCGCGGGCGCGGCCGGGCTGGTGGCGGCGCTGGCCGCGTCCGAGGCCGGCCAGGAGGTTCTGGTGCTGGAGCGCGACGCGGTGCCCGCGGGCTCCACCGCGCTGTCGGCGGGGCTGGTCCCGGCCGCGGGCACGCGGTTCCAGGCGGCCGCCGGAATCGACGACGATGCCGCGCGCTTTGCCGCCGACATCCAGCGCAAGGCGCACGGCACCAACGACCCCGGGCTGGTGGCGCTGATGGCGCGCAACGCAGCCCCCGCGCTGGAGTGGCTGGCCGACCGCCATGACCTGCCGTTCAGCGTGGTGGAGGATGTCGACTATCCCGGCCACACCCGGCGGCGGATGCACGGCCTGCCGACCCGGTCCGGCGCCGAGCTGATCGACGCGCTGCGCACCGCCACCGAGGCGGCGGGCGTCGACATCCTGACCGGCGCGCGGGCCGAGGCGCTGATGACCGACGGCGCGCGCATCCACGGCATCGGCCTGCGGCGCCCGGACGGGCGGATGGAACACATCGGCTGCGGGCGGCTGATCCTTGCGTGCAACGGCTTTGGCGGCAACCCGACGCTGGTGGGCGAACACATGCCCCAGATCGCGGGGGCGCTGTACTTCGGCCATCCCGGCAACCAGGGCGAGGCGATGGTCTGGGGCCGCGCGCTGGGCGCCGAGATCCGCCATCCCGGCGCCTTTCAGGGGCATGGCAACGTGGCCCATCCGCACGGGATCCTGATCACCTGGGCGGTGATCACCGCGGGCGGGTTCCAGGTCAACCGCGACGGCCGCCGGTTCTGGAACGAAACCCAGGGCTACTCCGAGGCCGCCCGCGCCGTTCTGGCCCAGCCCGGCGGCACGGCGGTCACGGTGTTCGACGCCCGCGCCGCCGCCATCGCCCGCCAATTCGCCGACTTCCGCACCGCCGAGGCGCAGGGCGCGATCCGCAGCGCCGCCACCCCGGAGGCGCTGGCGGCGCTGTTCGATCTGCGCGCGCCCGCCCTGTCCGAGACGCTGGCACAGCTGGAGGCGGTGCGCCGGGGCACCGCCCGCGATCCCTTCGGCCGCCCGCCGGGCACCGGGGCCGCGCTGGAGCCGCCCTACATGGGGGTGCGGGTGACGGGGGCGCTGTTCCACACCCAGGGCGGTCTTGCGGTGGACGGCTGCGCGCGGGTCCGTCGTGTGGGCGGCGGGGTGTTCGACACCCTGCATGCGGTGGGCGGGGCGGCCTGCGGCGTCTCGGGCGACGGCGATTCGGGGTATCTGTCGGGCAACGGCCTGCTGTCGGCGGTGACGCTGGGGCGCATCGCCGGGGCCGCACCGCTGCCAGGCTGACGAGGGACGGGGGACGGCGCAGGCCCCCATTCCCACCCTGCCGCATATCTGCACATTTTACGCAATTGCGTATCAGGTTTTCGGCAAATCCCGCACCCGTCCCCGGTGTCCGGCGCGTCCCCTTGGCGGCGCGGTCTGCGGCGGGGATGGTTCCGGGATGCAGATGTCGGCAGCCCCGTCCACCGTTCCACCCGCCCAGGCCAGCACAGCCCAGGCCAGCGCCGCACGGGCGGTGGAGCTTGACCGCGCCTCGGTGGTGTTCGGACGCGGCGCGGGGGCGGTGACGGCGCTTGCCCCCACAACCCTGCGCATCGGGCATGGCGCCTTCGTCGCCCTCGTGGGGCCGTCGGGCTGCGGCAAGTCCACCATCCTCAAGCTGGTCTCCAGCCTGCTGCGCCCGTCGGACGGGTCGGTCGTGGTCGGCGGGCGCGAGGCGTCGGTGCGCGCGCTGCGCATCGGCATGGCGTTCCAGAACCCCACCCTGCTGCCCTGGCTGACGATCGAGCGCAACGTGATGCTGCCGCTCAAGATCGTGCCGCCGTTCCGCCACGACTTCCGCCGCGAACGCACGCGCGCCTTTCGCGACCGGGTGCATGCGCTGCTGGCCAGGGTGGGCTTGCAGGATTTCGCCGGCCACTATCCCTGGCAGCTGTCGGGGGGGATGCTGCAACGCGCCAACCTGTGCCGGGCGCTGATCCACGAGCCCGACCTTCTGCTGCTGGACGAACCCTTCGGCGCGCTCGACCAGTTCACCCGCGAGGAGCTGTGGCAGGACCTTCAGGCGCTGTATCTGGAGCGCCGCCCCACGGTGCTGCTCGTCACCCATGACCTGCGCGAGGCCGGGTACCTCGCCACCCGGATCTGCGTGATGAGCCCGCGCCCGGGGCGCATCATCTCGGACCGCCCCATCGACCTGCCGCAGCCGCGCGACATCGACCTGATCTACCGGCCCGACTTCGTCGAGATGACCCAATCCCTGCGCGAGCTGATCGCGCAGGTCCGCAAATAGGGGGCCCGGGCATGTCCAACCTGCGCATCCGCATCTGTTCCGCCGCGCTGATCTTCGGCTTCTTCGCGATGTGGGAGGTGCTGTGCCTCTGGCTGCAGGTCTCGGACCTGCTGCTGCCGCGCCCGACCGAGATCGCCGCCACGCTCTGGACCCGGTTCCCGGTGCTGTGGCCGCATATCCTGCAGACGCTCTATTCCACGCTGACGGGGTTCGGCCTGGGGGTCATCATCGGGGTCACGCTGGGGGTGCTGATCGGCACCTCGCGGCTGGCCTACGGGGTCGCCTATCCGCTGCTGGTGGGGTTCTCGTCGATCCCCAAGGTGGCGGTGGTGCCGATCTTCGTGCTGTGGTTCGGCTCGGGCACCACGCCCGCGATCCTGACGGCGATGGTGATCTGCGTCTTTCCCATCGTGGTCAACATCGCCACCGGGCTGGCCACCACCGAGCCGGAGCTGGAGGACGTGCTCAAGACGCTGGGCGCCTCGCGCTCGGAGATCCTGTGGAACGTCGGGCTGCCGCGCGCGATGCCGTATTTCTTCGCCTCGCTGAAGGTCGCCGTCACGCTGTCCTTCGTCGGCGCGGTGCTGTCGGAGACGGTCGCCTCCAACCGCGGGATCGGCAACGTGATGATGACCGCCTCATCCAACTTCCAGACGTCACTGCTGTTCGCCGGACTGTTCGTCCTCGCGGCGATGGGGGTGGCGCTCTACGCCGTCTTTTCGTTCCTGGAGGCCCGCGTCACCGGCTGGGCCACCCGCAAGACCGACATCGCCGTCACCTGACCCCCAGAAAAAGAGGTCCCCATGAAACGCACCCTGTTCCTTGCGGCGATGGCCGCGCTTGTGTCCGCCACGCCGGCGCTGGCCGACATGGTCAACATCCGCTTCACCCTGGGCTGGAAGACCCAGGGGTCGGACGCGCCCTTCCTGCTGGCCGCGCAAAAGGGCTACTTCGCCGAAGAGGGCCTCAACGTCACCATCGACCAGGGCGAGGGGTCGGCCGCCACCGTCACCCGGATCATGGGCGGGGCCTATGACGCGGGCTTCGGCGACATCAACGCCATCATCCAGAACGCCGCCCTGCGCCCGGACGAGGCGCCGGTGATGGTCTATCAGCTGTGGAACCGCCCGCCATTCGCCATCGTCACCCCCAACGACCGCGGCATCACCACCCCCGCCGATTTCGAGGGCCGCACCCTCGGCGGCGCGCAGGGCACCCCCACGACGCGGCTGTTTCCGGTCTTTGCCGCGCTGAACGGCATCGACCTGGAGGCCGTGGAGCAGCAGAACATGGCCCCGAACCTGCAGGAGCCGATGATGATCCGGGGCGAGATCGACGGCGCCTTCGTGTTCAACATCACCAGCTGGTTCAACCTGATCGCCAACCGCCAGGACCCGGAGAACGACTACACCTGGTTCCTGTTCGAGGACTACGGCATGGACCTGTATTCCAACGGGATGATGGTCTCGCGCCGCCTGCTGGCGGAAAACCCGGACGCGGTCGCGGGCCTGGTGCGTGCGGTCAACCGCGCCACCCTGGAGGTCGCGCGGGATCAGGAGGCGGCGATGGATGCCATCATGGCCTTCGACAACCTGGTGGACCGCGACATCGAGCATGCGCGGCTGACATTCTCGCTCACCAACCTGATGAACGCGCCCGAGGTGGCCGAGATCGGCATGGGCGATCTGGTCGACGACCGCCTGGCGCGGTCGATCGCGATCGTGGCCGAGGGCTACGATCTGGAGCGCCTGCCCGAGCCGTCCGAGATCTTCGACCGCGCCTTCCTGCCCCCGGTGGCAGAGCGCCTGTTCGAGGTGGTCCTCAACTGATCCCTGCACCCCCGGTCGGCGCGCGCCCAACGGCGTGCGCCGACCCCGGGACGCCCGACCCCGTTATGCTGGGCCCGTGACGCAAGGCCCGTGACGCCGCTCCGTGGCGCCCGCGCCGTGACACAGGCCCCGTGACACCGGCCCCATGCCGCCCCCCCGGG
>NZ_NHSD01000269.1 GCF_016653255.1 Rhodobaculum claviforme | reverse complement strand
GCCGACTTCGCGCAGGTCGCGGAAGGTAGCCCCGTCGCCCACGGCTTGGTGTGCTTCCACCTCCTCCAGCGGCGACAGGTCGATGGCGAAGATCGCGGCGCCATCCTGGAGGCCGAGCAACACCACCTCGTCTGCGAGTTCGAGCGCGAGCGACGCCTGCTCTCCCATCAGGAAGCAGGGCTGCGGCCGGTCGGGATCGCTGACCAGGTTGCGGTTGTTCCACACCGGCACGAAACGCGTTTGCCGGTCGAGCAGGCGCGCGGCGACCCACGCCGGGTCGCTGCGCATCTGCGCGGCGCGGTCGAGCGAGCAGCCGGTGTAGGGGATTGGCCCAGCGGGCGATGTTGGCACGGATTCCATCATCTGCACCCATCGCACAGCTGTTGTGCCGTGGCAACTTGGTGCGAAGCGTTCGTGCGTCCGGGCGATCCTTGATTCATGTCGCTCCAGGGTCCATAACCTGCACAGGGAGACTGGCGGCGGACGGGCCGCCGGGTAACCCGGTCAGGTCCGGAAGGAAGCAGCCGCAACGATCTCCGCCTGGGTCGCTGTCCGGTCTCTCACCTCCCCCCCGTTGCCACGCGTCACCACGCCCCCCGTACCGGCCGGAGTTGTGCGGTGGTGCGATGTGGTCAAAGAAACATATTCAATAAAGCTATTGTTCGAAGGCGTCGGCTCTGCCTTACTTCTCCGTGAGGAGAGCCAGGGAGGGCCAGACATGACCAACAAGACCGAACGGGGGTTGATCGAACTTTACAACGAGGACCCCGAGCGCGCCGACCGGCTGGTGTTCGGGCGCATCAGCGGGCCGGACCGGCGCGGGTTCCTGCGTGGCGCGGGGCTGGCGTCGATGGGGGCGCTGCTGGGCACCACCATTCCGTTCAGCACCAACATGCCGGGCGGGCTGATCCCCGCCGCGCTGGCGGAAACGCCGCGTGAATTCAGCTTCGACGCCAAGCACGGCGACATGATCGTGCACAACGACCGCCCCGTGAACGTGGAGGCCGCGGCGCATCTGCTCGATGACGACGTGACCCCGGCGGACAAGCACTTCATCCGCAACAACGGCCAGATGCCCTATCCCATCGACCGCGGTGAGTGGCGGCTGACCATCGACGGCGAGGTCAACGAACCGCTGGAGCTGACCTACGACGAGCTGATGAACGACTTCGAGCATGTGACGCTGAAGTTGCAGCTGGAGTGCGGCGGCAACGGGCGGGCGGGCTTCAACCCGCTGCCGCGCGGCAATCCGTGGATGATCGGCGCCATCGGCAATGCCGAATGGACCGGGGTGCGGGTGTCGGACATCCTGCGCCGCGCGGGGCTGAAACCGTCGGCGGTGTACACGGGGCATTTCAGCTATGACCAGCACCTGTCGGGCGATCCCGACCGGCAGTCGATCTCGCGCGGGGGGCCGATCGACAAGATGATGGACCCGCACACCATCGTCGCGCTGAAGATGAATGGCGGCGACATCCCGATCGAGCATGGCTTTCCCGCGCGCATCGTGGCGCCGGGCTGGGCCGGGTCGGTCAGCCAGAAATGGCTGACGCGGATCTGGGTGCGGGACCGCGAACACGACGGGCCGGGGATGACGGGCCTGAGCTACCGCGTGCCGCGCCACCCGGTCAGCCCCGGCACCGAGGTCGCGCACGAGGACATGATGGTCATGGGCTCGATGATCGTGAAGTCCGCGATCACCAACCCCGTCGCGGGCGCCGAGGTCCGCGCCGGCCAGCCCTTCGAGGTGCGCGGACAGGCCTGGGCCGGGGACGATCATGTCACCGCGATGGAGACCTCGATCGACTTCGGCGCGACCTGGCAGGCCGCCACGGTGGAACCCGCCCCCAACCGCTATGCCTGGCAGCGCTGGCGGGCGCACATCACCGTCCCCGCCACCGGGTACTACGAGGTCTGGGCGCGCGCCACCGACAGCCGCGGCCGCAGCCAGCCGATGGTGGTGCCCGGGTGGAACCCGCGCGGATACCTCAACAACGCGTGTCACCGCATCTATGTGATGGCGGGCTGAGGGGGGTGGCAAGACGCATGATCCAGCGATTCATCCTCGGGGGGGCGGCTGCGGCCGCCCTCACCCTCGCGGCGGTGTCGGCGGTGCCGCAGGTCGCGCTCGACACCGATGACCAGTGGTATCCCCTGCCCGAAGGCGAGGGGGTGATGGAGGTCTACTACGCCTGCAACGCCTGCCATTCGCTGCGCACCGTGACCAACGTGCGCTATTCCCGCAGCGTGTGGGACGAGCTGCTGACATGGATGGTCGAGGAACAGGGCATGCCCGAGTTCCGCGACAGCGAGGAACGGCAGATGGTGCTCGATTATCTTGCGACGCATCTTGCGCCGGAGGATGCGCCCGGCGGCGGCGTGCCCGTGATGTCGGCGCCGACCTCGCCCTGGTGAGGGGGCATCCGCCGCTCCGGCCCGATTTTCCCCCTCGCCAGCCCGGATCGGCTTTGCTAAGACGCAGCGGATTTCCGCGGTGGTCCGTCAGGGGCTGCCGCGGTAGGCTTTTGGCGGGTGTGGCGGAACTGGCAGACGCACCAGATTTAGGTTCTGGCGCCGCAAGGCGTGGGGGTTCAAGTCCCTCCACCCGCACCAGGGGCCCACACCCATGGCGATGACAAAGGACGCACGCATGCAGGTCACCGAGACCCTGAACGAAGGCCTCCGCCGGGGCTACACCATCACGGTGACGGCCGCCGAGCTGGACGCCAAGGTCGACGCCAAGCTGCGCGAGGCACAGCCCGAGATCGAGATGAAGGGCTTTCGCAAGGGCAAGGTGCCCTTCGCGCTGCTCAAGCGGCAGTTCGGCCAGCGCATCCTGGGCGAGGCGATGCAGGAATCCGTCGACGGCGCCATGCGCGAGCATTTCGAGGCGACCGGCGACCGCCCCGCGCAGCAGCCCGACGTCAAGATGACCAACGAGGACTGGAAGGAAGGCGACGATGTCGTCGTCGCGCTGTCCTACGAGGCGCTGCCCGAGGTGCCCGAGGTCGACCTGTCCTCGGTCACGCTGGAGCGCATGGTCGTGAAGCCCGACGACGCTGCCATCGACGAGGCGCTGGGCAAGCTCGCCGAGAGCGCGCAGACCTATGAGGACCGCGCCGAGGGCGAGGCCGCCCAGTCCGGCGACCAGGTCACCTTCGATTTCGTCGGCAAGGTCGGCGGCGAGGCGTTCGAGGGCGGCGCGGCCGAGGATTACCCCCTCGTGCTCGGCTCCGGCAGCTTCATCCCCGGCTTCGAGGAGCAACTGGAGGGCGCGAAGGCCGGTGAGGAGAAGGCCATCACCGTCACCTTCCCCGAGGAATACGGCGCCGAGCATCTGGCCGGCAAGGAAGCCACCTTCGACTGCACCATCAAGGCGGTGAAGGCCCCGGCCGCGACCCCGATCGACGACGAACTGGCCAAGCGCTTCGGCGCCGAGGATCTGGACGCCCTCAAGACCCAGGTCGCCGAGCGGCTGGGCGCCGAGTTCGGCCAGGCCGCGCGCATGGTCCTCAAGCGCAAGCTGCTGGACGCGCTCGACGGGCTGGTGAGCTTCGAGCTGCCGCCGTCCATGACCGACGCCGAGGCCCGCCAGATCGCCCACCAGCTGTGGCACGAGGACAACCCGCAGGTCGAAGGCCACGACCACCCGGAAATCGAGGCCACCGACGAGCATGTGAAGCTCGCCGAGCGCCGCGTGCGGCTGGGCCTGCTGCTGGCCGAGATCGGCAAGCGCGCCGAGGTCGAGGTCACCGACCAGGAGTTCACCCAGGCCGTCGTCGCCCAGGCCCGCCAGTACCCGGGCCACGAGCGCGCGTTCTTCGACTTCGTCAAGGGCAACGCCCAGGTCCAGCAGCAGATCCGCGCGCCGCTGTTCGAGGACAAGGTCGTCGATCACATCCTGGGCCAGGTCACCGTGACCGAGACCGAGGTCGACCGCGAGGCCCTCAAGGCCGCCGTCGACGCGCTGGAAGACGAGGCGACCGCCCCCGCCGAAGCCTGAGGGCGGGCGCGACCCCGACGACCGGCCCCTTCGCCCCGACCGGGCGGAGGGGCCTTTTGACATGGCCCGCCCGCCGGTTGCGCCAGATCAAGGACACGCGGCCCCCCTTGCCAAATCCTCGTGGCGGCGAAACAGTGGCCGCCAGACGCACAGGCACCCAGCGGGAGGGACATCCATGTACAACAAGATCGTGGTCGCGGTGGACATCAGCCACGGGGAACTGGGCCAGATGCTGCTCGAAAAGGCCGCCCAGCTTCTGGACGAAGGCGGCGAGGTACGCCTGCTGCATGTCCTCGACGAGGTGCCCTCCTACATCGCCGCCGAACTGCCCCAGGACCTGAGCACCCGGCGCAACGCCGAGGCGCGGGTGGAGTTGAACGCGCTGGCGCAGGCCTCGCCGGTCCCGGCCAAGGTGGAGGTGCGCTCGGGCGCGGCCTCGGGCCAGATCCTGCAATGCGCCGAGGACATGGAGGCGGACCTGATCATGATCGCCTCGCACCGTCCGGGGCTGAGCGACTACTTCATAGGCTCCACCGCCGCACGGGTGGTGCGCCATGCCCAGTGCTCGGTGCTGATCAGCCGCTGACGGCGCGCGGGGAACGGTTTGGCAACCCGATTGTTCCATGTCTGAGGGGTGGCCGGGACGGGCCACCGGACAGGGAACGGACATGATGGATCGTCGTGGGATAATCGTCGGGCTGGGCGGGCTTGCGTTGCTGGCGGGCTGCATGACCCCCCCGCCCGAGCCGCCCCGGATCGCGGCGCTGGACTATGCCGCGCGACGGGATGGCGGCCACACCGTCCCCGCCATCCCCATCGACCAGATCCCCGACTGGCTGCACCGGCAGGTCGTCCCCTACGAGACCGAGGCCGCCCCCGGCGACATCGTGATCCACTCCGAAAACGGCCTTCTGCACCTTGTGCTGGAGGACGGATTTGCCCTGCGCTACGGCATCGGCGTCGGCCGCGAGGGGCTGGGCTGGACCGGCGAGGCCGAGATCTATCGCACCGCCCGCTGGCCGCGCTGGACCCCCACCCCCGCCATGATCCGGCGCGATCCCGGCCTGGAGCGCTGGGCCGACGGCCAGGACGGCGGCCCCCGCAACCCGCTCGGCGCGCGTGCGCTGTACCTGCGCACCCTGGCCACCGGCGCGGACGAGGGGATCCGCATCCACGGCACGCCCGAATGGCGCTCCATCGGGCGGCGGGCGTCCTCGGGGTGCTTCCGGATGCTCCAGCATGACGTGATCGACCTGCATGGGCGGGTCGGCCGGGGCACCCGTGTCAGCGTGATCTGACCGACGCTTGCACCGGTGGCATGGCGGACCTGCTCTTTCCGGCAGGTGTGCTGCAGCGCGGCACGCCTTAGTTTTCAGGACAGGGGGGAGCCAGCCGAGCCAAGGGGGCAAGCATGGCGACCGATAACAGCCCGGAGCTGAGCGTGATCGACCCGGATCGGGTGGTCAACTGGCGCTCGATCCTTCTGGAACATCTTCTGCGCCTCGACACGGAGGCGCGTCGCCTGCGGTTTTTCGGCAGCGTGAGCGACGCGGGCATCCACGCCCATGTGGCGCGTGCCCAACCGCTGGCACTTGTGGTCCACGCCCCCGATGGCCGGGTCCGTGGCTGCGCCGAGGTGCATCCCGGCGGAACCCCCGGCAGCGCGGAAATCGCGGTGTCGGTCGAAGGGCCATGGCGCAACCAGGGCGTCGGCGCCGCGCTGACCTCGGCGGCCCACCGCGAGGCGCGGGCGGCGGGGCTGACGGACATCCGCCTGACCTGCCTGCGCCAGAACACGCCGATGATGCACATCGCCCGCAGCCTGCATGCCCGCGCCCTGCCGCTGGCGGACTGGGCACTGGCGCTGTTCCGCCTCGATACGCCCGAAACGCCCTGAGCCGAAGCGCCTAGACCGCGAACCGGATGTGGCGCGCCAGCGGCAGCTCGCGCAGGCGCCGCCCCGTCAGGTCGAACACCGCATTGGCCAGCGCGGGCATGGCCGGCGGCGTCGCGGGTTCCCCCGCGCCCCCCATGTGCCCCCCCGATTCGAGGATGCGCACCGCGACGCGCGGCCCCTGCGGCAGGCGCATCGGCGTGTAGTCGGGGAAATTTCCCTGCACGACCTGCCCGTCGTCAAAGGTGATCTCCTCGTAGGCGGCCGCCGACAGTCCCTGGATCAACCCGCCCTCCATCTGCTGCGCAATAATGGCGGGGTCGAGCGCGCGGCCCACGTCGCAGGCCACCCAGGCGCGGGTGATGCGCACGCCGCCGCCGTCGTCGGCGACCTCCACCACCTGCGCCACGGGGGTGCCGAAGCTGCGGGTGATGGCGACGCCCCGGCCGATGCCATCGGGCGTGGCGCCGGTCCAGTCCGACATCTCCGCCACCGCCTCCAGCACCGCGCGCGAGGGCGCGTCGTCCAGATGCGCCAGCCGGAACGCCAGCGGGTCGGCGCCGGCGGCATGGGCCAGCTCATCCACGAAGCACTCGTGGAAAAACCCGTTGAACGAGTTGCCCACCGCCCGCCAGAATCCCACCGGCAGGGCGGTTTCGCACAGATACCCCTCCACCCGGCATGACGCGAAGCCATAGGGCTGGTCCGCGATCCCCTCCAGATGCGCGCGGTCAGGCCCCGGCGGGGCGAACCCCGAGAACCGGCGCGAGGATTGCCGCATCACCGACGGCGCCGCCACTTTCGCATCGAACGCTTCCACCCGGCCGTCCGTGACCGCGCCGCGCATCCGCGCGATGGCGCCGGGGCGGTAGAAGCCGTGGCGCATGTCCTCCTCGCGCGACCAGGTGACCTGGACGGGCGTGCCGGGCGCGGCCTGGGCCACGCGGGCGGCGAGGACGGTGAAGTCGAACTCGGCCCGCCGGCCGAAGCCGCCGCCCATCATCGGCGTGTGCAGGGTGACGGCCTCGGGCGGCAGGTCCACCGCCTCGGCGGCCTTGTCGCGGTGCAGGATCGGGGCCTGGTTGCCCGACCACAGCGTCAGGTGCGGGCCGTCCCCGGCGGCGGGATCGAACAGGGCGGCCGCGCCCATCGGCTCCATCGTGGTGTGGTGCAGGAACGGCACGCGGTATTCGACCGACAGCGCATCGGCGCCCTCCAGCGCGGCATCGACATCACCGTCATCGCGCGGGCGGGCGTTGCGGCGGGTGTCGAACGCCGCCTCGATCTCGGCAAAGGCGTCGGCGGTGGTCTGCGGGCCGGGGCCGGGGGTCCAGGTGATCTCCACCGCGCGGGCGGCCTCCATCGCCTGCCAGGTGGTGTGGGCGACGACGGCGATGCCGGTGCCGAGGTCGATGACCTTGTCGACGCCGGACATCGCCTCGGCCCGGGCCGCGTCGAATCGCGCCATCCCGCCGCGCGGGTGGGGGCACATGCGCACGGTGGCGAACCGCATCCCCGGCAGGCGCACGTCGATGGCATAGCGCGCGGTGCCGGTGGATTTCGCCACCGCATCGACGCGCGGCTGCGACCGCCCCAGCAGCCGCCACTCGGAGGCCGGGCGCAGGGCCACCTCCGGCACCTCCACCGCCGCCGCCGCTTCGGCCAGGTCGCCATAGGGGATGCGCGTGCCGTCGGGCAGGATCACATGGCCCCGGTCGGTGGCCAGCCGGTCGCGCGGCAGGCCGTGGGCCTGGGCCGCGGCCTCCTTCAGCGCCTCGCGCGCCGTGGCGCCGGCCGTCCGCATCCGCACATAGCCGTCGAGGGTGGAGGTCGAGCCCCCCGTCACCTGCAGCCGCAGCACCCGGCTGCCGGCGCCCAGCGCGTCGGCCATCACCCGCCGCCATCCGCCTAGGCCCTCGGGGTGGTAGCGCAGCTCTCCGCGCAGCAGCGCGCTGTTGTAATAGGCCTGCGCCGGGGGGCCGTGCAGGACGCGCAGGTCGGACATCTCCACATCCAGCTCCTCGGCCACGAGGGCGGCGAGCGTGGTATGGATGCCCTGCCCCATCTCGGCGCGCGGGGCGATGACGGTGACGCCGTCGCCATCCACGATCACGAAGGGGTTGAGGGTCGCGCCACGCTCGGGCCGCAACGGATTCTCCACCGGGCGGGAGACCTGCCACACTCCGAACGCTACCCCGCCCACGACGGCGGCCGAGCCGATCAGGAAACTGCGCCGTGCGATGCGCCGCACACGTCCCATGGCCTCAGGCCTCCCGCATCTGGTCGGCGGCGCTGCGCACGGCGGCGCGGATCGCGCCATAGGTGCCGCAGCGGCACAGGTTCAGCGCCAGCGCCGCCTCGATTTCGGCGTCCGAGGGGTCGGGGACCTCGGCCAGCAGCGCCGCCGCCGCCATGATCTGTCCCGACTGGCAATAGCCGCACTGCGCCACCTGATGCGCGATCCACGCCGCCTGGATCGGGGCGGGGGCGTCGGGGGTGCCCAGCCCCTCGATCGTGGTGACCTCGTCCCACACATCGCCCACCGGCAGCTGGCACGACTGCACCGCCTGCCCGCCCACATGCACCGTGCAGGCCCCGCAGGACGCCACCCCGCAGCCGTACTTCGTCCCCGTCAGGTCCAGCACATCGCGCAGGACCCACAGCAACGGCATCCCGGGCGGCAGGTCGAGGTCGTGGCGCTGTCCGTTGACGCGCAGGGTGACGGGCATGGCGGGGCCTCCTTTGACGGGCAAGCTAGGGGGGCGGCGGCCCGCGTCCAGCCACCCGTCAGAGCATCCGCAGCACCAGCACCATCAGGATCGTGTACAGCAACACGCCCCCCAGCACGAGGAACACGCCATAGCTGCGTGCCACCGTCGCGCTTGCCAGTTGCTTGGCCTGGAACAGCAGGTCGGGCCAAGTGTAGCTGACGAAATCGCCCTGGGTGAATACCGCGACCACGCGCCCGTCGGCGTCCACCACCGGCAGGCGGCGGAAGCGTTCGTTGGACATAGTGCGCATCCACGCCAGAACCTCGTCGGTTTCGCGGGCGACGCGGACCTCGCGGGTCATGATGTCGTCCAGGGTCGTGGCTGCCGCGTCGCGGCCGGCGTTGACGATGCGCACCATGATGTCGCGTTCGGTCACGACGCCGGTGACGTGGCCGTCGGCATCGGTGACGATCACCGCGCCGATGTTGCGCGCCGACATCTCGGCCACGGCGTCGGCGACGGTGGTTTCCTTGGGAAAGGTGACGGGTCTGGGCTTGGACTTGAACTCGGGCCGGTCGCGCAGCTGCATGCCCACGCGGTCTCTTGGTGCCATGGTCGAGCCTCCCTTTCGCCTGGCGGGGGCACAGTGTCGCACAAGATGCACCTTGCGCAAACCTTTGCCCTCTGGCCGTCCGGGGGGCGGGGGCTTAGCTATGGTCCATGACCTTGCACATCGCCTTTGACAACTCCTATGCCCGGCTGCCGGACCGCTTCCATGCGCGCCAGACGCCCGAGCCGGTGGCCGCGCCGCGCCTGCTGGCGCTGAACGCGGATCTGGCGCGGGGGCTGGGGCTGGACCCCGACGCGCTCGCGTCGCCCGAGGGCGTGGCGATGCTGGCCGGCAACGCGGTCCCCGCGGGGGCCGAACCGCTGGCGCAGGCCTATGCCGGGCACCAGTTCGGCGGGTTCGTGCCGCAGCTGGGCGACGGCCGCGCGCTCCTGCTGGGCGAGGTGGTGGACCCCGCCGGTGCCCGCCACGACATCCAGCTCAAGGGTTCGGGCCGCACGCCGTTTTCCCGCATGGGCGACGGGCGGGCGTGGCTGGGGCCGGTGCTGCGCGAATATGTGGTGTCCGAGGCGATGGCCGCACTGGGCGTGCCCACCACCCGCGCGCTGGCCGCTGTCGCCACCGGCGAATGGGTGTTCCGCGAGGACCGCCTGCCCGGCGCCGTGCTGACCCGCGTCGCCAGCAGCCACATCCGCGTGGGCACATTCCAGTTCTTCGCCGCCCGCCAGGACACCGAAGCGCTGCGGCTGTTGTTCGAGCATACCCGCGCGCGCCATTACCCCGACGCGCACACCCCGCTGGAGGTGCTGCGCGCCGCCGTCGACGCGCAGGCGCGGCTGGTGGCGCAGTGGATGGCCCTCGGCTTCATCCACGGGGTGATGAACACCGACAACTGCCATGTGGGCGGGCTGACCATCGATTATGGCCCGTGCGCCTTCATGGACGCCTATCACCCGGACACGGTGTTTTCCTCGATCGACCGGGGCGGGCGGTATGCCTATGCCAACCAGCCGCAGATCGCGGTGTGGAACCTGGCGCAGTTTGCCACCACCCTGCTGCCGTTGATGGAGGGGGATCGCAACGCCGCCATCGAGGCCGCGACCGAAGCCGTCCACGGCTTTGCCGAGACCTATCAGGCGGCGTGGCTGGCGCGGTTCCGCGCCAAGCTGGGGCTGCAACAGGCGCAGGACGGTGATGCGAAGCTGATCGAGACGCTGCTGTCCCGCATGGCCGTGCAGGGCGCGGATTTCACCCGCACCTTTCGCGGGCTGGTGCGCGGCACCGCCGGGGCCGAGTTCCGCGAGCCCGAGGCCTGGGACGCCTTTGCCGCCGACTGGGCCGCCCGCGTGGCCTCCGAAGGCGGCACGCCACAGGCCGCCCGTGCCCGTGCAGCCACCGCCAACCCCGCGCGCATCCCCCGCAACCACCGGGTGGAGGAGATGATCGCGGCGGCCGTCGCGGGCGACATCGGACCGTTCGACCGGCTGATGGCGGCGCTGGCCGACCCGTGGTCCGACACCGCCGACATGGCCGACCTGGAGGCCGCCCCGCGCCCCGACGAACGCGTCCGCGCCACCTTCTGCGGCACCTGAGGCCAGCTGCGCGGCCGGGGCCACCCGGGCCCACCCGGGACCGCCGCGATCAGCCGAGCAGGTCGGTGCGCTGCAATTCCATCGAAAAGACCATTTCCTCGTGGGGGTGCCAGTTCACGGCGGTGAGGATCACCCCCTCCTCGGTGGCATAGCGGCGCAGCATCCGCATCGCGCAATGCCCCGGCGGCCGCGACAGCCAGTCCGCCATCGGAGACGCCAGCGGCCGCGCGCTGATTTCCTGAACGGTGGTCTCGATCATGCCGGCGCCTTTTTCCTCCAGCAGCGTGAACCACGGCCCCGGATGCGACAGCAGGTATGGAACCAGCGGCCCCAGCCGCTCGGGAAGATAGGCATCGACCCCCACCAGCGGAAAGCTCCCGTCCGGAGACCGGCGCAGGCCACGGATGCACAGCCATGTTTCGCCCTCGATCCCGCCCACGACCTCGGCCATGTCACTGTCCAGCACCACGGTCTCCTCGGCGCGGATGTCGAGGCGGGCGGCATGGCCGATCCGGAAGATCTCGTCGAGCGACGCCGCCGTCAGCGCATAGCGCGCCTTGGCATGGGCGCTGATGACCCGCGTGCCCACGCCCTGCCGACGCTCCACATAGCCGTGGGACTGAAGATGGCGCATCGCCTCGCGGATGGTGAAGCGGCTGGTCTCGAATTCCCGTGCAAGGTCGATCTCGGTCGGCAGCAGCGCCCCGACGGGATGGACGCCCGTGGTGATGCGCGTCTCCAGTGCCTCGCGGACTTGGATGTGCAGCGGCTTGGACGACGGGGTCTGTTCGGACGAAGTCCCGTCCGCGTTTTGGTCATCGTCGCGCCGCATCGTTACCCCCGCCCATACATCAGCCCGGCAAACCTGTGAATTTGGCTGGGAATGGCCAAATCCCACATTTTTAACGATATGGTCCGCATGCTGGGCAAACAAGCCCAACAAAGCTGTCCTCCCGCGCAATTTCGACGGGGATAGTTACAATTGTACGGTTTTCCGGCCTCAGCGCCGCAGCCGCTGCAAAAGCTCGAACGAGACATACCCGTCCGGCGTCAACCCCGCGCGGGCCTGCCATGCCTGCACCGCCGCAAGGGTGTTCGGCCCGATCCGCCCGTCCACGCCGCCGGTGTCATGGCCGCGCGCGGTCAGCAGGCGCTGCAACTCCATCCGTTCGTCCGCGCTCAGCGGGCGGTCACCGCGCGGCCAGGGGGTGCGGAAGTCGCCCTGCCCCCGCAGCCGGTCGGCCAGATGCCCGATGGCGATCGCATAGGCGTCGGCGTTGTTGTAGCGCTTGATGACCCGGAAATTGTCGAAGGTCAGCAGCGCCGGCCCCCGCACGCCGGCGGGGAACATCAGCGTGGCCTCGCCGTGGTCGGGGATGGCCCCGCCGCCCACCAGCCGCAGCCCCGCCGCGCGCCACTGGGCCACCGACCGGCGCTGGCCGGTGGCGCTTGCGTCAAAGCCCTGCGGCAGCGCGACCTCCACACCCCAGGGCTGGCCCCGGGTCCAGCCATGACGCGCCAGGTAATTCGCCGCCGAGGCCAGTGCGTCGCTCGGGTCGTCGGACCAGATGTCGCGCCGCCCGTCGCCGGTGAAATCCACCGCATAGGCAAGGTAGCTGGTGGGGATGAACTGCGTATGGCCCATCGCGCCGGCCCAGGACCCCACCATCCGCTCGGGCGTGGTGTCGCCCGATTGCAGGATGCGCAGCGCACCGATCAACTGGGTCTCGAAGAACGCGCGCCGCCGCCCCTCATAGGCCAGGGTGGCCATCGCCGGGATCACCGGCGTGGTGCCCCGGATCCGCCCGAAGCTGCTTTCCAGCCCCCAGACGGCCACCACGACCTCGCGCTCCACGCCGAAGCGGGCCTCGATCGCGTCCAGGGTGGCGCGGTGCTCGCGCAGCATGGCGCGGCCGTTCGCGATGCGGGCGTCGGACACCGCGCCGTCCAGGTATTCCCAGATCGGGCGGACGAATTCGGCCTGTCGCTGGTCCCGCGCGATCACGTCCGGCAGGAACGATACCTGCCGGAACGCCTGGTCAAAGGTGGCGGGGGTGATCCCGGCCGACAGCGCGCGCGGACGGAACGCCTCGATCCAGCGCTGGAAGCTGGCCGACCGCTGGGCCGGCGTCATGCTGGCGGGCCTCATCTCCGGCATGACCGAGCGGTCGGGCGGGTTGGCACCACCGCACGCAGGCAGCAGCAGAAGCGCAAGCCCGAAGGCCATGAGGGGTCGTTGCATCGTGTCACCTGCTCGGACAGCCCGCTGACGGGGCCTTGATCTACCGGGGCAAAGCGTACTGTGAAACCGGGGCCGCGCAAAGCGTGCAGATGCCCCTCAGGCCGCCACGGCCCGCCCCACACCCCGCCCGCGCATCCACAAGAACGTGAGGATCGCGATGTTCAGCGCGTTCCACCCGATCCCGTTCAGGAACGCCAGCTGGTACGAGCCCGTCACGTCAAAGATCACCCCCGACAGCCAGCCCCCCAGCCCCATGCCCAGAATCGTCGCCATCATCACGAAGCCGACGCGGGCGCCGGCCTCGCGCGCGGGCATGAACTCGCGCACGATGATGGCATAGCCGGGCACGATCCCCCCCTGCGCCAGCCCGAAGATCAGGCTGACGACATACAGCGACACCATCCCGTTCGCCGGCAGGTACAGAAACAGCGCCAGCGCCTGCAGCCCCGATCCGATCAGCACCGTGCGCACGCCCCCCAGCCGGTCCGCCAGCAACCCGAAGCCGATGCGCGAGGCGACGCCCGCCAGCAGCATCAGCGACAGCATCTCGGCCCCGACCGCCGGACCGAAGCCCAGATCGACGCACAGCGCCACGATATGGACCTGCGGCATCGACATCGCCACGCAGCACGCCACCCCCGCCAGCGCCAGCAGCCACGCCAGCGCGCGGTGCGACATCCCCGCATCCGCCACCGCCCCCGCAGGCCCCACGCCGGGCGCGCCCGTCAACGCATCCACCGGCAGCCGACGGCGCAGCAGCAGCGCCAGCGGCACCACCACCACGACCGACGCCACCGCCAGCACCAGATAGGCCGCGCGCCAGCCGTCCTCCTCCAGCACGCCGCGCAACAGCACGGGCCAGACCACACCGGCCAGGTAATTGCCCGACGCGGCGATGGCGACGGCGATGCCCCGGCGGCGCACGAACCACAGCGACAGATCGGCGATCAGCGGCCCGAAGCCCGCCGCGGTGCCCAGCCCGATGGCGAACTGCAACGCGATCAGCACTCCGACCGAGGGGCTGGCCGCCGCCGCCGCCGTCGACACCGCGATCAGCCCCGCCGCCCCGATCAGCGCGGGCGTGATCCCCACCCGGTCCACCGCCCGCCCGATCAGCAGGTTGCCCAGCGCAAAGCCCAGCATCGTGGCGACATACGGCAGCGAGGCATCGGCCCGGTCCACGCCGAACTCGGCCTGCACCGCGGGCATCACGACCACGATGGCCCACATCCCCGCGTTGCCCACCGTGGCAATCGCCAGCGTCACCGCCAGCCGCCACCAGGCATAGGGGCTGTCGAACACGTCGGCGTCTGGGCGGGGGGAAGAGGCACTCTGCATGCAGAATTACTATGCCCGCCCACGCCAGCCGTCCAGAGCCGCCGGACGCCCGCCGTCGCGCGCCCCCCGACACGACGTCCCCGCCCCCGGCGCGCCGGACGCGCGGATGCCCCGGTGTGCATGGAAACACTGGACGACTGTGAGAACCGGTCTTCTGCGGCAACCCCGCGGACAGATGAGTATTCGCGCGAGCGTGTGGGGGCCGATCGTCCGGGACGATGACGGATGACCTTGATCCACCTGCGGACAGTCGCGTCCGAGGCGCGGATGCATCGGGCGATCGCGACGGCCGGGACATCGGGCGGATGTGGGATCGCCTTTCGGGACGAATCGCCGCTGCTGTGCCCCGCCCGGCCGAGGGGGGGGCGGTTCGGCTGCCGGTGGGGCCGCCAATCGCGCCATCGGCGCGGCGGAGTTCCGCGCGCGCCGGATCGGGCGGGGCGGGCGCCCGAAATCACCGTTGAAGCGGGCGGTCGGGTCTGTTCAGGTCCGCGCGCAGCGCAGCCACGGACCACAGGCCCATGACACAAGACCAGATGCTGATCTGCGCCATCCTGACGGCGACCATGGCGTTGTTTCTTTGGGGGCGCCTGCGCCACGACGTGGTGGCGCTCGCGGCGCTGATGGCCTGTGTGGTGGCGGGGCTGGTCCCCGCGGCCGAGGCCTTTGCGGGCTTCGGCCATCCGGCCGTGATCACGGTGGCCTGCGTGCTGGTCCTCAGCCGCGGGCTGCAGACCACGGGCGCGGTGGACTGGCTGGCGCGCACGGTGCTGCCGGACAAGGCCGGGCGGCTGACCAGCATGGCCGCGCTGCTGGGGCTGGGCGCGGCGCTGTCGGGGGTGATGAACAACGTGGGCGCCATGGCGCTGTTGATGCCGGTGGCGGTGCAGCTGGCCGGGCGGCTGGACCTGACGCCGGGGCAGGTGCTGATGCCGCTGGCGTTCGGCACCATCCTGGGCGGCATGACGACGCTGGTGGGCACGCCGCCGAACCTTATCGTGTCGGGTTTCCGGGCCGAGGCGGGGCTGGGGCATTTCGCCATGTTCGACTTTGCGCCGGTGGGCGCGGCGGTGGCGGTGGCGGGGGTGGCGTTCGTGACCCTGATCGGCTGGCGGCTGGTGCCCGCGCGCAAGGCCACCGGCAGCGAGGACTTCGCGACCGGCACCTATCTGACCGAGGTCCGCGTGCCGGAAAAGAGCAAGGCCGTCGGCATGACCCTGCGCCAGTTCGAGCGCGCGATCGAGGACAGCGGTGCACAGGTCGTAGGCCTGGTGCGCAACGAGGTCCGCATGACCGCCCCCCACGGCGGCCGCCCCATCCACGCCGCCGACATCCTGGTGCTGGAGGCCGACGTCGACGCCCTCGCCGAGGCACTGTCGGTGTTCGGCATCGAGCTGGAGGAGCAGGGACCGTCCTCGGACGACACCACCGACGCCGCACCGCGTGAGGCCCCGACGGAACAGGACAGCGCCCCGGACACCCGCACCAGGCCCGAGCGCGACGAGGACATCGTGCTGCGCGAACTGGCGGTGCTGCCAGGCTCGACCATGGTGGGACGCTCGGCGGCCGATCTGCGGCTGCGCACGCGCTACGGGCTGAACCTGCTGGCGGTCTCGCGCGAGGGGCGGCCGCCGCGGGCGCGGCTCCGGGCACTGAAGCTGAAGTCGGGCGATCTGTTGCTGATGCAGGGCCCGGCCGAGGTGATGGCGGACTTCATCGACGACACCCGCTGCGTGCCGCTAGGCGCGCGCGACCTGCGCATCCCCGACAAGCGCATGGCGCTGATCGCCGGGGCGATCATGCTGGGGGCCATCGCCATCGTGACGCTGGGGCTGCTGCCTGCGGCGACGGCGTTCGCGCTGGGGGTTCTGGCGTCGATGGTGCTGCGCACCGTGCCCCCGCGCGACGTCTATACCGCCATCGACTGGCCGGTGATCGTGCTGCTGGGCGCGCTGATCCCGGTGGCGGGCGCGATGCAGGCCACGGGTGCGGCCGACCTGCTGGCGCGGGTGCTGGTGGACACCGTGGCCCAGGGCAATGCGATCGCCGCGCTGGCGGTGGTGCTGGTGGTCACGATGTTCCTGTCGGACGTGATGAACAACGCAGCCACCGCCGCGGTGGTGTGCCCCATCGCCATCGGCATCGCCGCGGCGCTGGGGGTGAACCCCGACAGCTTCCTGATGGCGGTGGCGATCGGCGCGTCCTGCGCGTTCCTCACGCCCATCGGGCACCAGAACAACACCCTGATCCTCGGCCCCGGCGGCTTCGGCTTCGGCGATTACTGGAGGATGGGCCTGCCGCTGGAGGTGCTGGTCGTCGCCGTCAGCGTGCCGCTGCTGCTGGTGGTCTGGCCGCTGTAGGTCCCACGCAAAAGGGGGCGCCCGGTCTTCCGCAGGACACCCCCAGTTTCGCGAGCCTGGCTCCATCGTTACCGCCCGGAAGTTTCACCACCTGCGTCCGGACCCGCGGTCGGGGGCGCGCGCACGCGCCCCGTGTTCAATTTGAACGCGACAGCTCACCCCTGTCCGTTTCAGAAAGTTTCCCCGAAACTTAATTCCTCAAACCTACGCACAACCATTGTAGTTGACAGACGCAAGCGGCGTGCCAATGCACAAGGCTGGCCCATTTGGTACTCCGGAGCGCGTCGAGTAGCCCCCGGCGGAAGCAGTACAGCGACTGCGAAAATATCGGCTTCTCTCTCTTGCCCCCGGGGAAGATCTACACCTTCAAAATTCAGGGCCTGCCTATTCGCTCCCGGGAACGGAATCACTTTTCCCTCTTTGCTGGACCTCACAGCGTGCCTGAACTGTGGCGTATTACGATGAAGCACGAAGTGCCCTAACTCGTGTGCTATTGTGAACTGCTGACGGCCCACGGGATGATTAGAGTTTACAACGATCACGAAACCGCTTCGTGAGCCGCGGCTCTCATCATAGATCAGATGACCGCTCAGCCCATCCGGAAGCGGCTCGCAGAATACCTTCACCCCAAGTTTTTTGGCGAGTGAAAGCGGATCATTGAGCTCTCTGCAATGATCCCTAAGGGTCTCCCGATCGTCCTTGGAAATACGTGGATCGTTTCGAAAATCAACTACAGACACCTTTGATCCCTCCCATCAGAGGCCCCGCGTCGCATTTGGTCGATTTGCTCAACGAGTGTGGCCAGTGCAGCTTCACGCTCAAGAAGTTCTTGGTACCGTTGTCGCTGAATCAGGAGGTACGGAGGCCGCCAGGTTTTTATTTTTGCCAATGCGGCGGCTCCGTGTGTCAGCGCCCAGCGAATGATTGCCGGCATCGAGCACCCAAGAACGGTGCAGATCGCTGCGACGATCATCACATAGTCTTGGATGAGCGATACCGGCATCATCAGCTGCACCCGCTCGTGCCGCCGCAGGTGTTGCACTTCATGCAGGTGCCGTTGCGCACCAGCGTGTAGTTGCCGCATTCGCCGCAGGGATCGCCCTCGTAGCCCTGCATCCGGGCGCGGGCGCGGGGGTCGAAGCTGGCGACGGTGAGGGTCTCGGTCTCGACCGACTGCATGGCCACTTCGGAGGTCGCCGTCCCCGACAGCGCGGCGCCGCCCTGGAACACCGCCAGCTCCTGCGGCAGGCGCTTGCGCAGATAGCCGGTGGAGCTGATCTGGCGCAGCACCTCCAGCCCGCGCGAGGCCGCGTCGTCGGTGACGGGCGAGACGTTGGGGCGTCCCTCGCGCTCGCCCTCGCCCAGGTCGTCGAAGGCGTGGCCCAGCGGCTTCACATGCGCCAGATCCGTGCGGTCGAGGTAGCTGACCGCCAGTTCCCGGAAGATGTAGTCGAGGATCGAGGTCGCGTTCTTGATCGAGTCGTTGCCCTGCACCATCCCCGCCGGCTCGAACCGGGTGAAGGTGAAGGCGTCCACGAACTCCTCCAGCGGGACGCCGTACTGCAGGCCCACCGACACCGCGATGGCGAAGTTGTTCATCATCGCGCGGAAGCCGGCGCCTTCCTTGTGCATGTCGATGAAGATCTCACCGAGCTTGCCGTCCTGGTATTCGCCGGTGCGCAGATAGACCTTGTGGCCGCCGACGATGGCCTTCTGGGTGTAGCCCTTGCGCCGCTCGGGCAGCTTCTCGCGGTGGCGGGTCATGACCTCGCGGACGATGATCTTCTCCACGATCTTCTCGGCCAGCACCTCGGCCTTGGCCATGGGCGAGCCGGTGGCGAGGATCTCCTCGGCCTCCTCGTCATCCTCCACCAGCGCGGAGGCCAGCGGCTGCGACAGCTTGGAGCCGTCGCGGTAGATCGCGTTGGCCTTCAGCGCCAGCGAATGCGACAGCTCGTAGGCCGCCAGCACCTCGTGAATGCCCGCCGCGTTGGGCATGTTGATGGTCTTGGAGATCGCGCCCGAGATGAAGCTCTGCGCCGCGGCCATCATGTGGATGTGGCTTTCGACCGACAGGAACCGCTTGCCGGTGCGCCCGCAGGGGTTGGCGCAGTCGAACACGCTGTAGTGCTCGTGCTTCAGGTGCGGCGCGCCCTCCAGCGTCATGGTCCCGCAGACGTGGTCGTTGGCGGCCTCCACCTGCGCCTTGGTGAAGCCGAGGTGGCGTAGCAGGTCGAACGCGGGGTCCTGCAGCTTGGCCGCCGGGATGCCCAGCGTGTCGCGGCAGAACGCCTCGCCCAGGGTGTAGGGGTTGAACACGAACCGGATGTCAAAGGCCGACGGCAGCGCCTTTTCGATGCGCGCGATCTCGGCCTGGCCGAAGCCGTGGCCCAGAAGCGCCGTGTGGTTGATCCCGGGGCAGTTGCCCAGGGACCCGTGGCCCACCGCATGGGCGATGATCTCGCCGACCTGCGCCTGGGTGTAGCCAAGCCGCGTCAGCGCCGCCGGCACCGACTGGTTGATGATCTTGAAGTAGCCGCCGCCGGCCAGCTTCTTGAACTTCACCAGCGCGAAGTCGGGCTCGATCCCGGTGGTGTCGCAGTCCATCACCAGACCGATGGTGCCGGTGGGCGCGATGACCGTGGCCTGCGCATTGCGGTAGCCGTGCACCTCGCCCAGCGCCAGCGCGTTGTCCCAGGCGCTGCGCGCCATCTCCACCAGCGTGGCATCGGGGCAGTTGGCGGCATCCAGCGCCACCGGGGCGACGTTGACCCCCTCGTAATCCGCAGCCCCATGGGCCGCGCGGCGGTGGTTGCGGATCACCCGCAGCATGTGCTCGCGGTTGCGGGCGTATCCGGGGAACGCGCCCAGCTCGCCCGCCATCTCGGCCGAAGTGGCGTAGCTCACGCCCGTCAACAGCGCCGACAGCGCCCCGCACAGCGCGCGGCCCTGCGGGCTGTCATAGCCCAGCCCCATGTTCATCAGGAGGCCACCAATGTTGGCGTACCCCAGCCCCAGCGTGCGGAAGTCATAGGACCGCTGCGCGATCTCCTTCGACGGGAACTGCGCCATCAGCACGCTGATCTCCAGCGTGACGGTCCACAGCCGGCTGGCGTGGACATAAGCCGCCCCGTCGAACCGCTCGCCATCGTAGAACTTCAGCAGGTTCATCGACGCCAGGTTGCAGGCGGTATCATCGAGGAACATGTACTCCGAGCACGGATTGGAGGCCCGGATCGCCCCATCCTCGGGGCAGGTGTGCCAGGCATTGACGGTGTCATGGAACTGGATGCCGGGATCGGCACAGGCCCAGGCGGCCTGCCCGACCTGGTCCCACAGCTCGCGCGCCTTGACGGTCTTGGCGACCTTGCCGTCGATGCGGCGGACCAGCTCCCAGTCGGCGTCGTCACGCACCGCGCGCAGGAACGCATCCGTCACCCGCACCGAGTTGTTGGAGTTCTGGCCCGAGACGGTGGCATAGGCCTCGCTGTCCCAATCCACGTCATAGGTCGGGAACTCGATCGAGGTGTAGCCCTGCCGGGCGTACTGCAGCACCCGGTTGATGTAGGTCTCGGGGATCGCCACGCGCTTGGCGGCGCGGATCGCCTCCTTCAGCTCGGCATTCTTCGCGGGATCGGTGGCCTCGGCTTCCAGCCCGTCCCAGGCAGCGATCGCCGCAAAGATCGCGTTCAGCATCTTCGAGTGCATCTTGGAGCCGGCGACGAGGCTGGCCACCTTCTGCTCCTCGATCACCTTCCAGTTCACGAACTCCTCGATGTCGGGGTGATCCATGTCGCAGATCACCATCTTGGCCGCGCGCCGCGTGGTGCCGCCCGACTTGATCGCGCCCGCCGCCCGGTCACCGATCTTGAGGAACCCCATCAGGCCCGACGACTTGCCGCCACCCGACAGGCTCTCGCCCTCGGCCCGCAGGCTGGAGAAGTTGGTGCCGGTGCCCGAGCCGTACTTGAACAGCCGCGCCTCGCGCACCCACAGGTCCATGATGCCGCCGTCGTTGACCAGATCGTCGGCCACCGACTGGATGAAGCAGGCGTGCGGCTGGGGGTGCTCATAGGCGCTGTCGGACTTCACCAGCTTGCCGGTGCGGTAGTCGACATAGAAGTGCCCCTGGCTGGGGCCATCGATGCCATAGGCCCAGTGCAGGCCGGTGTTGAACCACTGCGGGCTGTTGGGCGCGGCCATCTGCGCGGCCAGCATGTGGCGCATCTCGTCGAAATACGCGCGGGCGTCGGCTTCGTCGGTGAAATAGCCGCCCTTCCAGCCCCAATAGGCCCAGGCCCCGGCCATGCGGTCGAACACCTGCCGTGCGCTCGATTCGCCCACGAACCGCTCCGCCTCCGGCAGCGCCTCCAGCGCGGCCTCGTCGGGGACCGAGCGCCACAGGAACTCCGGCACGCCCTTTTCCCGGACGGGCTTCAGACGGGCCGCGACCCCGGCCTTGCGGAAATACTTCTGCGCCAGAACGTCCGAGGCCACCTGGCTCCAGCTTGCCGGAACCTCCACCGCCGCGTTGCGGAACACGATCGAGCCGTCGGGGTTGCGGATCTCCGACGCCGTGGTGGTGAAGGCGATGCCGGCATAGGCGTCCTGGCCCTCGGTCGTGAACTTGCGCGCGATCTTCATGTGACCCTCTACTCCAGAGTATTCCGCGACCGTGGCCGCCCTGTTCCCGCCGGACGCCCGGCCGCAGAAGACCAGCAAGAAGGCATCGCCCCCCCGTCCGGTCTTCGACTTTGTGTCTGCTCGGTGGCGTCGCTACATCTGGTAGCGATGCCTCCGTTGTCCACAAACTGACGCATTTCACCCGACATCGTCAACGCAAAAAGCCCCCGCCGGACAATAAATGAAGTGTTGACACAGCGCGGCACCACAACATGCAGCGGCATCACCCCGCCGCCAGGCACACGGGCCAGACCGCATCCCCTGCAACCCAAGGGCGAATCAGGCCTGCGAGGCGGGCGCCGGGCCGGTCCCGCGCCGGGGCGGCGGGCGGGGG
>NZ_NHSD01000268.1 GCF_016653255.1 Rhodobaculum claviforme | reverse complement strand
CCGGGGCCCGCCCGGTCCCGCCCCACGAGGTGGCCGCCCGCTGGCAGGCGATGGCAGCCACCCCGCGCACCGGCAGCAGCGTCGCCTATGTCCATGTGCCGTTCTGCGCCAACCGCTGCCTGTTCTGCGGCTTTTACCAGAACCCCTGGCGGGCGGAGGCGGGCGCGCCCTATGTCGACCGTCTGATCGAGCAGCTTGCCGGGGGCGCGGCGACGGCGATGCAGCGCGGCCACCCGTTGCGGGCGGTCTATCTGGGCGGTGGTACGCCCACGGCGCTGGCGGCCGATGACCTGGCCCGGCTGATCCGTGCGCTGCGCCGCCACCTGCCGCTCGCGCCCGACTGCGAGATCACGCTCGAGGGCCGCGTGTTCGACTTTGGCGCCGAGAAGGCCGCCGCCGCCCTTGATGCCGGTGCCACCCGGATCTCGATCGGGGTGCAGAGCTTCGATGACCGGCTGCGCCGGTCGCTGGGGCGCAAGACGTCGGGGGACGAGGTCCGGCGCGCCCTCTGCGATCTGGTGGCGATGGACCGCGGCGCGATCGTGATCGACCTGATGTATGGACTGCCCGGCCAGACGCCGGCGCTGTGGCAGGCCGATCTGGACACCGCCACCGGCCTCGGCCTGGACGGGGTGGATCTCTATGCCCTCAAGCTCATCCCCGGCACGCCCCTGCTGCGCGCGCTGGAGAACGGCAAGCGGCCGCCGTTTCCGGCCGGGGCGCTGGGCCATTTCCATGCCCTGGGGGCCGCCCACATGGCCCGCGCGGGATGGGAGGCGATCAGCTGCACCCACTGGCGCCGCGGCACGCGCGAACGCAACACCTACAACCTGCAGGTCAAGACCGGCGCGGCCTGTCTGGCCTTCGGCGCCGGGGCGGGCGGCACCCACGCCGGTCACAGCTGGCGCACCCTGCCCGGCATCGACGCCTGGGCGGCGGCGCTGGCCGATGGCCGTCCGCCGGTGGCCGGCCTGATGCAGGCGTCGCCGTTGCAGCCCCTGATCGACGCGATCCGCGCGGGGATGGAGCTGGGTCGGCTGGACCTGCCGGCGGTCGAGGCCGCCTGTTCGCCCCTCGCAGGCCCCGGGTTCGCCGCGCTCGTGGCGCCGCTGACGCGGCAGTGGACCCTGGCGGGGCTGATGGAGCCCGACGGCCCCCGCCTCGGGCTGACGCTGGCCGGGCGCTTCTGGCAGGTGGCGATGACCCAACGCCTGATCGACTGGACCCGCCAGGAACTGGCCGACGCAACACATCCCGGTACGGAGGACCCCCGATGACCCATCCCACTCCCGAAGCCGCGGCGATCCGCGCCGCCCTTGCCGCCACGCCCGAGGCCGCCCTCGAGGACATCGCCGCCGCCGCTGGCGTCCCGCCCGGCGCCGTGCTCGACCATCTGCCGGCGGGCGAGGTGACACTGGTGCCCGGCGCGGCCTTCGTCGATGTCATGCGGGATCTGGCGGGGTGGGGCGAGGTGACGGTGGTCCTCAACACCGGCCCGGTCATCCTGGAGGCGAAGGGCGCGGTGCCGCTCGGCCGCCTCGGGCACGGCTTCTACAATCTCCATGGCGCGCCCATCGGCGGGCATTTCCGCGCCGAGGCCTGCGCCCGCATCGCCTTCGTGTCGCGCCGGTTCATGGGGATCGAGACGCATTCGGTGCAGTTCCATACCGCCGAGGGCGCCTGCATGTTCAAGGTCTATCTCGGCCGCGACGCCGAGCGGCGGATGCATCCCGACCAGATCGCCCGGTTCCTTGCATTGCGCGACCGGCTGGCCGCGCCCGCGACGGCCTGACACCGCCGAACCCGCGCCACACCCGGACCATGGGGCGGCCACCGTTCCGGCCGGGCCGTCGGGATGGGGGCGGCCAGAGCCGCCGGAGCCAGGGGCCAAGGGCCAGGGGCGAGCCGGCTCCGTGCCCGGACACCCGCGCGCCTTCGGGTGGCACGGGCGATATGGCCGTTCCGGGGCGGATCAGACCCGGCGCGGGCCATGCGCGGGCGCCGACGTGACGCGTGCGGTGGCCGTTGCGGGTCCGTCACAGGGCGCGCGCGACGCCTGCGCGCAATGGACCCCGCGTGGCCCCCCCGCGACCGACCGACGGGGCAGGGCCGGGCGCGGGCCCTCCGTGGTTGCGAGCAGATATGTTATACTATAACCTTGCACGCAGCCAATCCGCGAGGCCCGCCCATGCAAGACCCGACCCCCGCTGCCGATCCGCGCATCCCCGTGACGCTGATCACCGGCTATCTCGGTGCGGGCAAGACGACCGTGCTGAACCGTCTTCTGGCCACCTCTGAGGCCGGTCACGTCGCGGTGATCGTCAACGAGTTCGGCGAGATCGGCCTTGACCATGACCTCGTCTCCGAGGCGACCGAGGAGATGGTGCTGATGCGCTCGGGCTGCCTGTGCTGCACCATCCGGGGTGATCTGGTGGCAACGCTGTCGGATCTGTCGCGGCGGCGGGCGAAGGGGCAGCTGTCCTTCGACCGGGTGGTGATCGAGACGACGGGCCTCGCGGATCCGGCGCCCATCCAGCACACGCTGGTGCTGGACCGTGCGGTGGCGGCGCGGTTCCTGCTGGACGGGGTGGTGACGGTGGTCTGTGCGGCCACCGGCATGCGCACGCTGGACGCGGGGTTCGAGGCGGTGGGGCAGGTGGCGGCGGCGGATCTGCTGGTCCTCTCCAAGACCGACCTTGTGGCGCCGCAGGCACTGGCGGCGCTGGAGGCACGGCTGAGGCGGCTGAACCCGGCGGCGCGGCGGCTGCGGGCGGATCATGGCGGGGTTCCGGCCGGGGCGCTGTTCGGCCCGGGCGTGCTGCGGGGCGATGCGACCCCCTCGCAGGCGCACGACTGGGCCGGGCTGGCGGGGACGGCGGAGTTGCGCCCCGGTCCGGTGCCGGGGCTGGCCACCACCCTCCCGGTGCCCGCGGATGCAGGGGGGCGCCTGCCCGACAGCCTGTCGGGGCTGTCAGGCCCGCAGCCGACGGGCGGCGCGGCGTTGCATCCGGTGCTCCTGTCCACCGCCCCGGCCGCGCGGCATGACGACCGGATCACCGCGCTGGTGGCCACGCTGGAGGACCCGGTGTCGTCCGAGGTGTTCGGCCTGTGGCTGGAGACCCTCGTCTGGATGAGCGGGGCCGACATCCTGCGCTTCAAGGCCATCGTGCACACCACCGACGATCCGCACCCGTTCGCCATCCATGGTGTTCAGCACATCTTCCACCCGCCGGTGCCCTTGCGGCACTGGCCGGCGGGCGACCGCACCAGCCGTTTCGTGCTGATCGGCCGCGACCTCGACCGCGCGCTGCTGGAGGACAGCCTGGCCTTCCTGCGCGAGGGGCCGCGGAGCCCGGACGATCCGGACGCGCGGGTGGTCCTGCACAGCCTCGATGCGCGGCCGTCCTGAGCCATGCGGCAGCTGTCCGCGTCCATGCCCCGGCGGGGGGCGCGTGGTGCGCCGCGCGGGCCCGATCCTGTGTGGAGGGATGTCTGCGGGCCGACAGCCCGGCTGCGGGCCCCTGTGGGTGGTGCCCGGCCTGCGGTGGCGCTCGGTGGGCTGGCGGGGCGCCTGCGCGGGCTGTGGCCCCATGTCGGCCATGCGCGCAACACCACGGATGTGGGCGACGGCATCATCGCCGCCGTGGCCGAGGGCGTGGCCTGTCGATGCGTTCCACGCCCCCGCCGGGCCGGGTGGCCCCGCGGGCACCGGTCCTCCTGTCGGCCCGCGACGGCGCGCGGCGTGCCGGGCGCGCCGATGCAGGCCGCCCGCCGGTCGCGCGTCCCTGCGCGCCATGTGACCGCGCCCCATGCCCAGTGCGCGGGTGCCCCGGTCCGCGCCGTCCCTTTCCCCCTCCAACCAGCGAGACCCCGATGACCTCCCATGATCCCCGCCTTCCCGTCACCGTGCTGTCCGGCTTTCTCGGCGCGGGCAAGACCACGCTGCTCAACCGCGTGCTCAACAACCGCGAGGGCCGCCGCGTCGCGGTCATCGTCAACGACATGTCCGAGGTGAACATCGACGCCGATCTGGTGCGCGAGGGCGCGGCGCTGTCGCGTGCCGATGA
Source organism: Rhodobaculum claviforme (assembly GCF_016653255.1). GTDB lineage: Bacteria > Pseudomonadota > Alphaproteobacteria > Rhodobacterales > Rhodobacteraceae > Rhodobaculum > Rhodobaculum claviforme. Next base: position 15,679 of record NZ_NHSD01000268.1, on the reverse strand, counting down.
AAAGCTGGTGGAGATGTCCAACGGCTGCATCTGCTGCACCCTGCGTGACGACCTGCTCAAGGAGGTGCGCAGGCTCGCCGCCGAGGGCCGGTTCGACTACCTGCTGATCGAGTCCACTGGCATCTCCGAGCCGCTGCCCGTCGCCGCCACCTTCGACTTCCGCGACGAGGAGGGCCGGAGCCTGTCGGATGTCGCGCGCCTCGACACGATGGTCACGGTGGTGGACGCGGTGAACCTGCTGCGCGACTTCTCCAGCCACGACTTCCTGCGTGACCGGGGCGAGAGCCTTGGCGCGGCGGACGACCGCAGCCTTGTGACCCTGCTGACCGAGCAGATCGAATTCGCCGACGTCATCATCCTCAACAAGGTCGCGGACGCCGGGCCCGCGCGGGTGGATGCCGCGCGCAAGATCATCCGCGCCCTCAACGCCGATGCGCGGATCATCGAGACCACCCATTCCGACGTGCCTGCGGGCGCGATCCTGAACACCGGGCGGTTCGACTTCGACCGGGCGCACGAACACCCGATGTGGGCGCAGGAGCTGTACGGCTTTGCCAACCACACCCCCGAGGACGAGGAATACGGCATCGAGTCCTTCGTCTATCATGCCCGCGCGCCGTTCCATCCGCAGACGATCCATGCGCTGCTGAACGGCCCGCTGCCCGGCGTGATCCGCGCCAAGGGGCATTTCTGGATCGCCACGCGGCCCGAGTGGGCGGCCGAGTTCAGCCTTGCCGGGGCCATGTCCTCGGTCGCGCCGCTGGGCCGCTGGTGGGCCTCGGTCCCCGAGGAGCGCCTGCCCACCCACCCCGACGCGCAGGCCGAGATCGCCCGCAACTGGGCCGAGCCCTGGGGCGACCGCCGACAGGAGATCGTGTTCATCGGCGTGGACCTCGACCGCGAGGCGATCTGCGCGGCGCTGAATGCCGCCCTGATCGACACCGCCGCCTTCACCCCCGAGGCCTGGGTCGGGCTGTCCGATCCCTTTCCCCGCTGGGGCACCCGATGAGCGGCCCGGGCATCGCCCCGCAGGCCACCGCCGCGGTCGCCGTGGTGGACACATCCCGGGCGCTGTCGGCGATCCACCGCCCCGACTGCGCCGCCGCGATCTGGCGTCGGGCGGTGGACCCGGCCCTGTCGGACTGGCTGGCGGGGCTGGCGCCCGCGCAGTTGCCCGCCGCGCGCGAGATCCTGCGCCCGCAGGACCTGCGCGCCGCGTTGCCCGCCATCTGTGACCGCGCCGGCACGCCGGATGGCCCCGGGCGCGCCCGGCTGATCGCGGATATCGCGCTGCTGGCCGATGTCTTTGCCGGTCTGATGCGCGCGCCGTGGCTGCGCCTGCGGCTGGATGTGGTCACGACCGACGCCTGCCGGAAGTTCCATGTCGATGCGGTCATGGCGCGGCTGATCTGCACCTATCGCGGCACCGGCACGCAATACGGCATCGCGTCGGGCGGGGCCGCGCCCGCGTTCGTCCAGACTGCCCCCGCCGGTGCGGCGGTGATCCTGCGCGGCAGCCACTGGCCCGAGCAGCCGCCCTCCGGCCTGCGCCACCGTTCGCCCCCCATCGCAGGCACGGGCGAGACGCGTCTTCTTCTCGTCCTCGACCCCGTCCTTGATCGGGAGGACGCGGCCTGAGGCACCCCGGCGGCCCCCCACCTGCCGCCGAAGGTCACCACGGGTGACGCGACGGTGCGGCCGCAGATGTCGGGCGGTCGGCGCGGGGGCGGGGGGCACCGCGCCTGAGGCTGTTCCTGTGCCTGTGCGCGGCCTCAGTCGGCGGGCTGGAAGGCAAACGCCTCGGCCGGCACGAACTTCCCCGAGACCTCGCCGCCGAGGATGCGCTCCATGTCCACCCCGAGGTCGAGTTTCATCACCGGCGCGCCCTCGGACAGGTCGAGGGCGTCGAGATCGACCCGGAACACGCTGGGCGAGATCACCGACTCGACATGGTAGCGGAGGTCCTTGTGATCGGCCACGACCCGCCAGCGGGTGGTGGACAGGTTGGGCTGGTCGGCGATGGAGATCCCCCAGGGCGTCGAAACCTGGCGCATCACGCTGAACACCGACGCCGCGGCGATGCGGGGATCGGCGCTCTGGACCACCGCGTTGATGTAGAAATGCGCGCGCACGAAGCGGTCGGCGGCGCGCACCGTGCCGGGCAGGAATTCACGCGGGTTCACGCCCTGCCAGTATTCCAGGATGGCCAGCTGGCGGTCGTAGGTCGGCTCGTTCGTCATCACCTGATAGGCGCGGTCATGGTGGATCACCATCTCGCCCGCGACGAATTCGATGATGGCGCTGTCGCCGGTGGCGTCCGACAGCGAGACATGGACCGTGGCCGCGCGCCCCGGCGGGCCCACGGGCACCTCGCCGCCGGCGACCTGGACGGGGGTCGCGCGCAGGTCCGCCACCGCCTCGGCCACGGTGGCGTAGCGGTCCAGCAGGTATTGCGGAAACACCGACAGCGAGATCCGCGGCGTCACCCCGTCATCCTCGGGGTATTGGGCCTCCACCTGCCACAAGAGGTTCGCCACGAGGCCCGCCTCGTTCATGCCGTCGGCGGTGGCGATGTCATAGCCGCTCGCCACCAGGCTGCCGTACCGCGCCGTCCACTGCGCCGAGCGTGGCCCGGCCGCGCCGTCGCGCGCCATGCCCCGGGGCAGAGCCCACAGGTTCGACACCATCGGCATCCTCCAGTCCATGGTGCGCCCGGTCAGCACCCGGTCCTCGGGGCCGAGATAGACGGCGCGGGTACAGGGCTGGGCCGGCGCGGCGGCAAGGAGGGCCAGCGACAGGGCGGCGACGGTGCCGGTCAGGCGATGCATGGTGTCTCTCCCGCAAGATGCTGTGCCATGACAGGATGCGCCGCGAACGCGCCCCAGGCAAGCGTCCGCGGGCACCCGCCGGTCAGCGCGCGGCGCGCTCGGCGCCCTCGGCTATGGCGGCGCGCAGCTTGCGCTCCAGCGCCTCCTGACGGGCGCGGGCGTGCAGCTTCAGCCCGAACATGTCCTTGACGTAGAAGGTGTCCACCGCCTGCAACCCGAACGTCGCGATCACCGCCGAGGCGATCTGTATGTTCGATGCCGCCAGTGTCCGCGTCAGGTCGTACAGCAGGCCTGGGCGGTCGCGGGTGTCGACCTCGATCAGGGTGTAGAGGTCCGAGCCTTCGTTGTCGAAGGTGATGGAGGTGGGGATGCGGAACGGCCGCTCGCGGCGTTTGAGCTTGTCGCGCGCCTCCAGCGCCGTGCCCGCGACGACCTCGCCGGCAAAGGTGCGCTCGATCGTCTTGCGCAGGCGCGGCAGGCGCTCGGCCTCGTAGGGGCTGCCGTCGGCGTCCTGGATCCAGAACACCGCCGTCGCAAACCCGTCGCGCGAGGTGTAGGTCCGCGCGTCCACCACATTCGCCCCCACCAGCGCCAGCGCCCCGGCAAGGCGCGAGAAGATGCCGGGGTGGTCCGACAGCGCAAAGCACGCCCGCGTGGCGTCGCGGTCGTCGTCGGGATGCAGGTCCATGCGGATCTCGCCGTTGCCCAGGCCCCGCAGCAGGCCTGCGAACACCACATGCGTGTCGGTGGGCAGCCCCTGCCAGTAGGGGCCGTAGTGGCGTGCGGTCTCGGCGCGCAGCTCGGCGCGGGGCCAGTCGGACAGGGCGGTGCGCAGGGCGCGCTTGGCCTCGCTCTCGCGCTTGTCGCGGTTGATGTCCTCCAGACCCGTCTCCAGCGCCTCGGCGGTGGCGCCATAGAGCTTGCGCAGCAGCATCGCCTTCCAGTTGTTCCAGGTGCCGGGGCCGACGCCGCGGATGTCGCACACCGTCAGCACCGTCAGCAGGTCGAGGCGCTTTCTCGTCTTCACCGCCTTGGCAAAGTCGCGCACCGTGCGCGGGTCCGACAGGTCGCGCTTCTGCGCCATGTCCGACATCAGCAGGTGATAGCGCACCAGCCATTCGGCGGTCTCGCTCTCCTCGGCGTTCAGGCCCAGACGCGGCGCGAGGCGGCGCACGATGCGCGCGCCCGCGATGGAGTGGTCCTCGGTCCCGCCCTTGCCGATGTCGTGCAGCAGCAGCGCGGTGTAGATCACCCGGCGGTTCACCCCCTCCTCGAGGATGCGGGTCGCGATGGGCAGGGACTCCGTCAGCTCGCCGCGTTCCAGCTGCGCCAGCACCGAGACGCACTGGATGGTATGCTCGTCGACGGTATAGTGGTGGTAGACGTTGAACTGCATCATCGCGACGATGCGCCCGAATTCGGGGATGAAGGCCCCCAGCACGCCCAGCTCGTTCATCCGCCGCAGCGCGCGCTCGGGGTTGCCGTGCTTGAGCAGCAGCCCCAGGAACAGCCGGTTCGCCTCGGCGCTGTCGCGCAGGCCGCTGTCGAAGCGCGGCAGGCTGGCGGCGATCAGGCGCATCGCGTCGGGGTGCAGCAGCAGCCCGGTGCGCAGGGCTTCCTCGAAGATGCGCAGCAGGTTCAGCGGATCGGCCAGGAAGCTGTCGGCGTCGACCACCGCCAGCCGCCCCTGACGCTCGACATAGCCCGGGCGCACCCGGCGGCGGCGCTTGAACAGCCGCATCAGCGCGGGCGCCTGCTTCACATGCGCGGCCTCCAGCGCCGTGAGGAAGATGCGCGTGAGCTCCCCCACCCGGGTGGCGTGGCGGAAATAGTCCTGCATGAAGTGCTCGACCGCGCGGCGCCCGCCATGGTCGGCATAGCCCATGCGCTCGGCGACCTCGACCTGCATGTCGAAGGTCAGCTGGTCCGAGGCGCGGCCCGCGATCAGGTGCAGATGGCAGCGCACGCCCCACAGGAATGTCTCGGCGCCGCGGAAGCTGGCGTATTCGTCGGCGGTGAACATGCCCAGGGCCACCAGCTCGGCCGCGGCCTCCACCCGGTGGATGTACTTGGCGATCCAGTAGAGGGTCTGGAGGTCGCGCAAGCCCCCCTTGCCCTCCTTCACGTTGGGTTCCAGCACATAGCGCTGGCCGCCCTGGCGGCTGTGGCGCTGGGCGCGCTCGGCCAGCTTGGCCTCGATGAACTCGCGCTCGGTGCCGACGAACAGCTCGTCCCACAGTCGGGTCTTGAGCTCCTCGGCCAGCGCGGCCTCGCCGGCCAGGCAGCGGTGCTCCAGCAGGGCGGTGCGGATGGTGATGTCGTCGCGCCCCAGCCGGATGCAGTCGGACACCGTGCGGGTGGCGTGGCCCACCTTCAGCTTCAGGTCCCACAGGATATAGAGGGTCGATTCGATCACGCTCTCGGCCCAGCCGGTGACCTTCCAGGGCGTGATGAACAGAAGGTCCACGTCGGAATGCGGCGCCATCTCGGCCCGGCCGTAGCCGCCCACCGCGATCAGGGTCAGCCGCTCGCCCTCAGTGGGGTTCGGCAAGGGGTGCAGGTGGCGCCGGGCCACGTCGAAGGCGGTGATCACCAGCGCATCGGTCAGCAGCGTCTGGCCGCGCACCAGCTCGCGCGCCGCCAGCGGCCGCTCGGCAAAGGCCGCGCGCAGGGCGTCGGTCCCGGCGCGGCGCGCCGCCGCCAGCTCGGCCACCGCCAGCGCGCGGACCTCGCGGCGCAACTCGGCGCCGTCGGGGGCGGCATCGCGGCAGCTGTCGCCCGGCGCGCCCCGCAGGTCCGCGATGCCCGCCTCGATGCGCGCGGCCAGCGCGTCGGGCTGAACGATGGCGTCGGGCGGCAGGATCGGCGCATCGGTCAGCGCCTCGGCCGGGGCCGGCGCGGTCCCGCGATCAGAGACCAGGGCCGGCAAAGCTGCGGGGAGCGGGGGCAATGACGACCACCTGTTGGTTGCGGATTTCGGCCACGGCGAGGCTGCGTTCGTTGGTCCCGTCGGGCAGCAGGCGGAACACCCCGGCGACCCCGGCAAAGCCCTGCGCCTGGGTCAGCGCGGCGCGCGACAGCGCATCCGACCGCCCCGAGCGCACCAGCGCCCCGATCGCGGCGATGCCGTCATAGGCCAGCCCCGCGATGGGATGCGGATCGCGGCCGTTCGCGGCGGCATAGCGGGCGTTGAACCGCTGTGTCAGGCCGGGATCGGGCAGCGCGAACCACGCGCCCTGCACGCCCGGAAGCTCCAGGATCGCGTTGGGAATGTCCCAGCGGGTCAGGCCGATGTACTGGAACTGGCCCGGCCCGGTGCGGTTTTCCGGCAGCAGCTGCACCAGCAGCGGTAGCGCGCCCGCGGTGTTGGAGGTGAAGAAGATCGCATCCGCCCCGCCGTTGCGCGCGGCCTCGGCGATGCGCGGCACCGCGTCGACCACGCCTTGCTGCGAGAAGTCGAAGGTCTCGGCGCCGGCCATCACGCCGCCGGCGCGCTGCGCGGCCCGCGCGATCGCTTCGCGGCCGATCTCGCCGGAGTCGTTGCGCTCGGCCACGGCAAGGAACCGCCGCTTGTCCTGCGAGACCGCATGCGCCACCAGCCGCTGTGCGGTGTTGTCGAAGGTGGGCCCGAGGATGAAGACATTGCCGCTGGCGGCGCGCGGGTTGTTGGAGAAGCTCAGCACCGGTACCCCGGTGCCGGCAAGGGCGGTGCCGACGGCGCGGGCGGAATCGGCGAACACCGGCCCCAGGATGACCTGCGCGCCCTCGTTGACCGCGCGGGTCGCCTGCTGGGCGGCCTGGCCCGCGTTGCCGGCGGTGTCATAGATCCGCAGGTCGATGCGCGTGGCGCCAAGGTCAGCCACCGCCAGCCGGGCGGCGTTTTCCAGGCTGCGCGCCAGCGCGGCGTCGCCCGTCTGCCCCGAGCCCGCCGGGACCAGCAGCGCCACCTGCACGGGGCGGTCGCGGTCCACCGCGGGGGCGGCGGGGCCCGACATCGAGACCGGCTCGCAGGCCGCCACCAGGCCGAGGGCGGCCACGGCCAGCGCCGCGCGCCGCAGCGGGGATGCGCCCCGCGAAAGGGAGGGCAGGATGGCCTTGCGCAGGGAGGCGAGAACGGCAAGCATGGGCGGGATCTCCGGTGACGGTGCCGCACGAACGCACAGGTGCGGCGATCCGACAACCTTAGGCGGTGGGGACGCCCAAGTAAACAAACCCGCACCCCAGGAAGGGCCCGGCCATGCGCGAAGATCCCGCCCCCGCCCTGTCGGCCGCCGCCCCGCCCGCGCCGGGGCTGCACCTGCTGGCCACGCCGATCGGGGCGGCGCGTGACATCACCTTGCGCGCGCTCGATATCCTTGCCGGGGCCGATGTGCTGGCGGCCGAGGATACCCGCACCCTGCGCCGACTGATGGAGATCCACGGCATCGCGCTCGGCGGGCGCCCGATGCTGGCCTATCACGACCACAACGCCGCGGGGGTCCGGCCGCGGCTGCTGGCGGCGCTGGCGCAGGACCGCTCGGTCGCCTACGCCTCCGAGGCGGGGACGCCGCTGGTGGCCGATCCCGGCTACGGGCTGGCGCGGGCCGCCATCGCCGAGGGGCACCGCGTGTGGGCGGCGCCAGGCCCGTCGGCGGTGCTGGCGGCGCTGACGGTGTCGGGGCTGCCCAGCGACCGGTTCCTGTTCGCGGGGTTCCCGCCGGTGCCGGCCGGCGCCCGGCGGCGCTGGGCCGAGGAGCTGAAGGCGGTGCCGGCGACGCTGATCGTCTATGAGTCGCCGCGCCGCGTTCATGATCTGTTAGGTGTGTTGTGCGAGGTCTGGGGCGGTGATCGGGCGGCGGCGCTGTGCCGCGAACTCACCAAACGGTTCGAGGAGGTGCGCCGCGGTACGCTGGCGACGCTGGCCGATGACACCGCGCACGACGACCTGCGCGGGGAGGTCGTGCTGGTGGTCGACCGCGCGGCCGAGGCCCCGCCCGATGCCGCGCAGATGGAGGCGATGCTGACCGCCCGGCTGGGTGACGTGTCGCTCAAGCTCGCCGTGGCCGAGGTGGCCGAAGCCACCGGCCTGCCCCGGCGGGAGGTGTATCAGGCGGCCCTGCGGCTGGCGGGGCGGACATAGGGCGGTCCGGCACGGGCCGCGATGGGGCGGGGAGCAGGGACATGGGCACGACAATCGCGGGCGCGGTGGCGCATCGGGCGGGACTTGCCGCCGAGGCGCAGGTCACGGCCGACTACATGCGCCGCGGCATGGAGATCCTCGCGCAGCGCTGGCGGGGCGCGGGCGGGGAGATCGACCTCGTGGCCCGCCACCGCGGCGAGGTGATCTTTGTCGAGGTCAAGAAAAGCCGCAGCTTTGCCGCCGCCGCCGCGCGGGTCTCCCGGCACCAGATCCGGCGCCTGCAGGATGCCGCGTGCGAGTTCCTCGACGGCCAGCCGCTCGGGGCGCTGACGCCGATGCGCTTCGACGTGGCGCTGGTGGACGCACAGGGTCGGATCGAGGTGCTGGAAAACGCGCTGGGGCCGTGAGCCGCCTGCGGGACCATTGCAACCCCCGCGGGCCTCGGGCATTGACGCAGGCGCAGCAGGGGAGGGGGACATGGGCCTCAAGGTGGCATTCCAGATGGACCCGATCGAGCGGGTCGACATCGACGCCGACAGCACGTTTCGTCTGGCGCTGGAGGCGCAGGCGCGCGGGCATGTGCTGTTCTACTACGCCCCCGACGCGCTGAGCTACCGCGACGGGCGCGTGCTGGCCCGCGGGCGCCCGATCGAGGTCGCCCGCACGCGCGGCGATCACGTCCGCTTCGGCGAGGAAACCGAGGTCGACCTGGCGGACTGGGACGTGGTCTGGCTACGCCAGGACCCGCCCTTCGACATGCATTACATCACCACCACGCATCTGCTGGACATGCTGGCGGGGCGCACGCTGGTGGTGAACGATCCGTTCTGGGTGCGCAATGCGCCCGAGAAGTTGCTGGTGCTGCGCTTCACCGACCTGACCCCGCCCACGCTGATCGCGCGCAGTCTCGACGCGATTCGCGCCTTCAAGGCCGAGCATGGGGACATCATCCTCAAGCCGCTCTATGGCAACGGCGGCGCGGGGGTGTTCCGGCTCGATCCCAACGATCGCAACCTCGCGGCGCTGCACGAACTGTTCGCGGGCTTCACCCGCGAGCCGCTGATCGCGCAGAAGTTCCTGCCGGCGGTGGCCAAAGGCGACAAGCGCGTGATCCTCGTCGACGGGGAGCCCGTGGGTGCGATCAACCGGGTCCCGGCGGCCGGCGAGACGCGATCCAACATGCATGTCGGCGGCCGGGCCGAGGCTGTCGGCCTGACCGATCGCGACCGTGAGATCTGCGCGCGCATCGGCCCGGTGCTGCGCGAAAAGGGGCAGGTGTTTGTCGGCATCGACGTGATCGGCGACTGGCTGACCGAGATCAACGTGACCTCGCCCACCGGCATCCAGGAGCTGGAACGCTTCGATGGCGTCAACGTCGCCGCCCGCATCTGGGAGGCGGTGGAGGCGCGGCACGAGGCGATGTGACCAGCCTGCGTGCCCGCGCCCTGACCGGGCTGAGCCGGCGGTTGCTGCGGCCCGCCCTTGCGGCGATGGCCGACCCGGCGCAGGCCCGGCGGGCCTTTGGCCATGCCGCCCGCTGGGGCGCGCCGGATCCGCGCGGGGCGCGGTATCGCCGCGATGTCCTGGGCGGGGTTCCGGTGCTGCGGGTGGCCGGGCCGCCGGGCGGCGCCCGGGGCGTTGTGCTTTATGTCCATGGCGGGGCCTTCGTTGCCGGGGCGGCCGACACCCATCGGGCGCTGGCCGCACGGCTGGCGGCGGGGGCGGGGCTGGCCGCGGTGATCCCCGACTACCGGCTGGCGCCCGAGCATCCATTTCCGGCCGCGCTGGAGGATGTCGTGGCGGTGCTGCACGCGCTGTCGGCCGACGGTCCGGTGGTGCTGGCGGGCGACAGCGCGGGGGGCGGGCTGGCGCTGTCGGCGCTGGCGCAGGCCACGGGGCCGGTGCCGGCGGGCCTCGTGGCGTTTTCGCCATTTGTCGATCTGACGCTGTCGGGGGCGTCCTGGCGTGAAAACGCGGCCCGCGATGCGCTGTTGCCAGCCGCGCGGGGGGATGAGGTCGCCGCGCTCTATCTTGGCGGGGCGCGGGCCGACGATCCGCGCGCCTCGCCGCTGTTCGCCCGGTGGCAGGCGCCGCCGCCGGTGCTGATGTTCGCCGCCCGCACCGAAGTGCTGCGCGACGATGCGGTGCGCATGGCCCGGGTGCTGCGCGCCGCCGGGGGCCGGGCCGAGGTGCGGCTGGCGGGCGATCTGCCGCATGTGTGGCCCTGGCTCTGCCCGTGGCTGCCAGAGGCCTGCGCCACCCTGGCCGAGGCCGGGGCCTTTGCCGCCGCCTGCGTTCAGGAGCTGCGCGGCGCGCCCACCAGCCGGTAGCTCGCGGCCTCGGCCACATGGGGGGCGCGCACGGTGTCCGCGCCGTCCAGATCGGCGATGGTGCGCGCCACCCGCAGCACCCGGTGATAGCCCCGCGCCGTCAGCCCCAGCCGGTCGGCCGCGCGGGTCAGCAGTGCGCGTCCCTCGGCGTCGGGGGCGGCCACGGCCTCCAGCAGCGCGCCTTCGGCGTCGGCGTTCACGCGCACCAGCGGGTGATCGGCAAAGCGCGCGGTCTGGCGGGCGCGCGCAGCGGCCACACGGGCGGCCACCGCCGCCGACCCCTCGGCCGCGGCGGGCAGGTCGAGGTCGCGGAACGCCACCGGCGGCACCTCCACCCGCAGATCGAACCGGTCCATCAACGGCCCCGAGATCCGCCCCAGATACTCCGCCCCGCAGTCCGGCGCGCGGGCACAGGCATGTTCCGGTTGCGCCAGGTGGCCGCAGCGGCAGGGATTGGCCGCGGCCAGCAGCAGGAACCGGCAGGGATAGCGGATGTGGGCATTGGCGCGCGCGACCACGACCTCGCCCGTCTCCACCGGCTGGCGCAGGGTTTCGAGCACCATGCGGGGGAACTCGGGCAGCTCGTCCAGGAACAGCACGCCGTTGTGCGCAAGGCTGATCTCGCCGGGTTTGGCGCCACGCCCGCCGCCGACGATCGCGGCCACGGATGCGGTGTGGTGCGGTTCGCGAAACGGGCGTTCGCGGCGGATGCCGCCTTCGTCCAGAAGCCCGGCCAGCGAGTGGATCATCGCGGTTTCCAGCGCCTCGTCCGGGGCCAGCGGCGGCAGCAGGCCGGGCAGGCGGGCGGCCAGCATCGACTTGCCCGACCCGGGCGCGCCCACCATCAGCAGGTGATGGCGGCCGGCCGCGGCGATCTCCAGCGCGCGCTTGGCGCGTTCCTGGCCCTTGACGTCGCGCAGGTCGCGGCCGTGATCGCGCGGGGACACCGCGCCGGGTGCGGCCACCGGCAGGGGGGTCTGGGCGGTGAAGTGGCGGATGACATCGGCCAGCGAGTCCGCCGCCAGCACCTGGCAGCCGCCGACCCATGCGGCCTCGGCCCCGCAGGCGCGCGGGCACAGTAGCGCGTGCCCGGCCTCGGCCGCGGCCATCGCCGCCGGCAGGGCGCCCAGCACCGGCATCAGCCGCCCGTCCAGCGACAGCTCGCCCAGCGCAACCGTCTGCTCGGCGGCATCGCGCGGCAGGATCTCCAGCGCCACCAGCAGCGCCAGCGCCACCGGCAGGTCGAAATGCGCCCCCTCCTTGGGCAGGCTGGCGGGCGCGAGGTTGACCGTGATCCGCCGCGACGGCAGCGCGATCGACAGCGCCGCCAGCGCGGCCTTGACCCGTTCGCGCCCTTCGGAGGCGGCCTTGTCCGGCAGCCCCACCACGGTGAAGTTCGGCAAGCCCGGCGTGACCGCGCACTGCACCTCCACCAGCCGCGCCTGTACCCCTTCGAACGCCACGGTGAAGGTGCGCGCGACCATTCCTGCCCCTTTGCCCAAGCCCGTCGCAGGCTATCTTCACTTTGGTGAATGAATGGTTAACGCAGCGCCGCACACGCAGCTCGGGGCAACGCACCCCCGCCCAAGCAGTCTCGGGCGCCCGGTTTGTTCACCATTGCGCAAGCTTTGTTCATGGCCGCGCAGCCGCGATGTGATCCGATTGCGCCCGCGCCGCGTAATCCCCAAGTGTACGAACCAAAGCCCCTGGAGGGGCGAGACCGGGGGGTTTTCGACATGGCTTTCGACGCACCGACCGACCACAGCCTTTCGCGGCGCGCGATGAAGGCGGAACTGCTGGACGCCGAGACCGAGCTGCGCCTCGCCTATGCCTGGCGCGACCAGCGCGACGAGGCCGCGCTGCACCGGCTGATCACGGCTTACATGCGGCTGGCGATCTCGATGGCGTCGAAGTTCCGCCGCTACGGGGCGCCGATGAACGACCTGATCCAGGAAGCCAGCCTCGGGCTGATGAAGGCGGCCGACAAGTTCGACCCCGACCGCGGTGTGCGGTTCTCCACCTATGCGGTGTGGTGGATCAAGGCGTCGATCCAGGACTATGTGATGCGAAACTGGTCGATGGTGCGCACCGGGTCCACCTCCAGCCAGAAGTCGCTGTTTTTCAACATGCGCCGCGTCCAGGCCCGGATCGAGCGTGAGGCGATGGCGCGCGGCGAGACGCTGGACCCCCACACCATCCGCGAGATGGTCTCGACCGAGGTGGGCGTGCCGCTTGCGGATGTGGAGATGATGGAGGGGCGGCTGTCGGGCTCGGACTTCTCGCTCAACGCGACGCAGTCGTCGGACGAGGACGGGCGCGAGTGGATCGACGCGCTGGAGGATCAGTCCGCCCAGGCCGCCGATCTGGTGGCCGCGCACCGCGACGCCGACACGCTGCGCCACTGGCTGGCTTCGGCGCTGAATGCGCTGAACGAGCGCGAGCGCTTCATCGTGCGCGAACGCAAGCTGCGCGAGGAGCCGCGCACGCTCGAAAGCCTCGGCCAGGAGCTGCGCCTGTCCAAGGAGCGGGTGCGCCAGCTGGAGGCGGCGGCGTTCTCCAAGATGCGCAAGTCGCTGGAGGCGCAGTCGCGCGAAGTGCACAACTTCTTCGCGTGAGGGGGCTTGTCGCCTGTCTTGCCGCCGCGCTGGCCTGGCCCGCGGCGGCTGAGGTGCCCCGCGCCGATGTGGTGATCCTGGGCGAGGTGCACGACAACCCCGCCCACCACGCCTGGCAAGCCGAGGTCGTGGCCGACCTCGCACCCACCGCGCTGGTGTTCGAGATGCTGTTGCCCGAACAGGCGGCCGCCGTCACCCCCGAGGTGCGGCCCGATGCCGAGGCGCTGGAGGCCGCCCTCGGCTGGGAGGTGCGCGGCTGGCCCGATTTCGCGATGTACCACCCGATCTTCACCGCCGCGCCGCAGGCGGCCGTCGTCGGCGCCGATGTGCCCCGTGAGGCCGTGCGCGCGGCGATGGAGGCCGGGGCCGCCGCACAGTTCGCCGCGGTGTTCGATGAGGATCCTGCGCCCTTCGGTCTCGATGTCGCGCTGCCCGCCGGGCAGCAGTCCGCGCGCGAGGCGATGCAGGCGCGTGCCCACTGCGACGCGCTGCCCGAGGCGCTGCTGCCCGGCATGGTGGAGGCGCAGCGGCTGCGCGACGCCGCTCTGGCGCGGGCCGCGCTGCGGGCACATGCCGATCATGGCGGCCCGGTCGTGGTCATCACCGGCAACGGGCATGCGCGGTCGGACTGGGGGGTGCCGTCCATGCTGGCGCTGGCCGCGCCCGATCTGTCGGTGTTCGCCGCGGGCCAGCTGGAGCAGGCGGCCGGCCCCGACAGCCCGTTCGATCTGGTCCGCGTCACCGCACCGGCCGACCGGGACGACCCGTGCGCCGCGTTCCACTGACCGCCCCACGCGACGTTGCGCCCGCGCGCGCGGCCCCCTAGGGATGGGGATGCAGAACGGGGGGGTGTCCGATGCTGGCGGGGCGGCGGATCTTGCTGATCATCGGCGGTGGCATTGCTGCCTACAAGTCGCTGGAACTGATCCGGCTGTTGCGCGGGGCGGGGGCCACGGTGGCGCCGGTGCTGACCCGCGCCGGGACGGAGTTCGTCACCCCCCTGTCAGTCAGCGCGCTGGCCGGCGAGAAGGTGTTTCAGGACCTGTTCGACCTGACGGACGAGGCCGAGATGGGCCATATCCAGCTGTCGCGCGCCGCCGATCTGGTGGTGGTGGCCCCGGCGACGGCGGATCTGATGGCGCGGATGGCGGCGGGGCTGGCGCCGGATCTGGCCGCGACCCTGCTGCTGGCCACCGACAAGCCGGTGCTGATCGCGCCCGCGATGAACGTGCGGATGTGGGAGCACCCCGCGACACAGCGCAATCTGGCGCGGCTGATCGCCGACGGCATCCGCGTGGTGGGCCCCGATGCGGGCGCCATGGCCTGTGGTGAATTCGGCCCCGGGCGCATGGCCGAACCGGCGGCGATCCTTTCGGCAATCGACGGCGCGCTGGGTGCGGGGCCGCTGGCGGGGCGGCATGTGCTGGTGACCTCGGGCCCCACGCACGAGCCGATCGATCCGGTGCGCTACATCGCCAACCGCTCGTCGGGGGCGCAGGGGGCGGCGCTGGCGGCGGCGCTGCGTGATCTGGGCGCGCGTGTCAGCTTTGTCACCGGCCCGGCCACCGTCCCGCCGCCCCACGGCGTCACAGTCGCCCCGGTGCAGACCGCCGCCGAGATGCTGGCCGCCGTCGAGGCGCATCTGCCCGCCGATGCCGCGGTGTTCGCCGCCGCCGTCGCCGACTGGCGCGTCGACGGCGCGGCGGCGCAGAAGATCAAGAAGGGCGCGGACGGCCCGCCCGCCCTGCGCATGGCCGAAAACCCCGACATTCTGGCGACGGTGGCGCGGATGGGCGCCGGGCGCCCGGCCCTCGTGGTCGGTTTCGCCGCCGAGACCGAGCATGTCGCCGAGCACGCCACCGCCAAGCGCCTGCGCAAGGGCTGCGACTGGATCGTGGCCAATGACGTGTCGCCCGCCACCGGCATCATGGGCGGGGCGGAAAACGCCGTGACCCTGATCACCGATGCCGGAGCCGAGGTCTGGCCGCGCCTGCCGAAGTCCGAGGTCGCCCGGCGTCTTGCCGCCCGCATCGCCGAGGCGCTGGCGCCATGACCGTGCGGTTGCGCCTGATGTGGGCCGAAGGGGCGGACATCGCGCTGGGCCTGCCGGCCTATGCCACGGCGGGGGCGGCGGGGGCCGATCTGCGCGCCAACCTGGCCGAGGGTGACCGCGCGGGCGGCCTGTTGATGGCGCCGATGCAGCGTGCGGTGGTGCCCACCGGTTTTCACCTGGAGATCCCGCCGGGCTACGAGGTGCAGATCCGCCCGCGCTCGGGCCTCGCGCTGCGCCACGGGCTGTCGATGCCCAACAGCCCCGGCACCATCGACAGCGATTATCGCGGGCCGGTGGGGGTGTTGTTGGTCAACCTCGGGGCGGCGCCCTATGTGGTGCGCCATGGCGAACGGATTGCACAGATGATCGTGGCCCCCGTGGTCCAGCCCCGGTTCGAGGTGGTGTCGGCGCTTGCCCCCACATCGCGCGGCGCGGGCGGTTTCGGCTCCACCGGGAGGGGCTGATGCTGTTCGTCCTTGGCCTGATGGCGGTGATCTGGGGGATCGGCGCCGTGATGAAGGCGCCGGTGCGCGGGCGACTGGCGATGATCGGGGCGCTTTATGCGCTGGTGGTGCTGACGCAGCTTGTGCTGCCCGATGGCGCGGCGCTGCGCGAGGGGACCGGCGGGTCGCCCGCGCCGTGGCTGATGCTGGGCGCGACGGTTGCGCTGGTGCTGGGCTATCGCGCCGGGCTGCGGCGGCTGCGCGCGCGCGCGGCCCCCGAGCCGCCCGCCC
>NZ_NHSD01000267.1 GCF_016653255.1 Rhodobaculum claviforme | reverse complement strand
GGTGGAGGCGATCCTGTTCGCCTCCGCCACGCCGGTGACGCTGGCCGAGCTGACCGCCCGCCTGCCCCATGGCAGCACCCCCGGCGTGGCCCTGCGCGCGTTGGCCGAGCGGTACGCCGGGCGCGGGGTGGAGCTGCGCCGCACCGGCGATGCCTGGGCGTTCCGCACCGCGCCCGACCTTGCCGCCTTGATGCATCCCGAACGGCAGGAGACCCGCAAGCTCAGCCGTGCCGCCATCGAGACGCTGGCCATCATCGCCTATCACCAGCCCGTCACCCGCGCCGAGATCGAGGAGATCCGCGGTGTCGCCGTCAGCCGCGGCACGCTGGATCTGCTGCTGGATCTGGAATGGGTGCGCTTCGGCCGCCGCCGCGCGACGCCGGGGCGGCCTGTCACCTATCTCGTGACCGACGGGTTCCTCGATCACTTCGGACTGGAAAGCGCCCGCGACCTGCCGGGCCTGGCCGAGCTGCGCGCGGCCGGCCTGCTGGACGCGCGGCCCGGCACCGGAGCGATGCCACAGGACACCGCCGACGACGACACCGCGCCGGACCCCGCGCAGGGCGGCCTGTTCGACGACTGACCCCACCACCATCCGGCGGCCCCGGAAAGACCGTGCCGGAGGCCGCGACCCGCCGCCGATGCCAGCCCCAGCCTCAGGCGGACACCGCCTCCGGATTGCGCCGCCAGACCGACAGGTTGAGCGCGAGCGCAAATGTCCCCCAGAACAGATAGGGCACCATCATCACCGCCGCGACCGTGTCGTGGCTCAGGAAGGCCAGTGTCGTCGCCAGCACCGCCAGCCACAGCAGCGCAATGATCACCGCGCCCGCCAGCATGCGGTGCAGCCCGAAGAACACCGCCGACCACAGTGTGCTGATGGCGATCTGCAACGACCACAGCCCGATCGCCACCTGCGTCCCGGGCAACGCCGCCACCCGCGCCGCCGCCAGCGACATCAGCACATACAGCACCGCCCAGATCACCGGGAACAGCCGGTTGGGCGGGGTCCAGGTGGGCTTGTCGATCTCGCGGTACCATGCGCCGGGCTTGAACAGGATCCCGGCCGCAGCGGGCACGGCACAGATCGCAAGGTAGAGGGGAAAGAGGGTCATGCCTTGCCTCGTGATCTGTTCACTGTCCGCTCCGTGGGTAGGCCCGAACCATGCCGCTCGCAAGCGCGGGCAACAGGCTGCGTCGGCCTGCCGCGGCGAAGACCCGCGCGCAGGCCCCGGCACAGGGACCCGCAGGCCCTCGCCCGCCCCGGAGGCGTGGTGCCACCAACGAGGCGCGCGCCGACCTGAGGGCAGGGCCAAAGGGGCGCGGGCCCCGACCCGATCCTGCCGCGGGCCCTGGCGGGCCTGCCTCGGCGCCGGAACGGGCACCTCCGGCAGACCGGGCCTGCCCCTTTGCCGGGGCGACGTGGCCCGACGCGCCCGTGATGGGGTGTGTGACGGGGGGTGCGGCGTCATGGTCTGCCCCCCCCGGGGCGCGGTGTCACGATCCCGCGCTCGGGCCCATGTGCCATTGCATGCGCGGCGGCACGGTTGCACCGTGGCGCACCAGACATGCAAGGGGAGAGCGCAGCCGTGAAGACCAACCGACGCCTGTTCGGACTGGGGCTCGTGAGCCTCGGCCTCGCGGCCTGCGCGCGGCCGGTGCCGGGCGGGCCGGGCACGCGTGCCCGGGACGGGCTGCCGGATGACCTGCGGCCGGTGGCCAACGGGGCCTATGACGCCTGGGTGGCCGCGTTTCGCGGCCGGGCGGCGGCGCAGGGGATCGCGCCGTCCACGCTGTCGGCGGCGTTCCGGGGCACCGGCTATCTGCCGGGTGTGGTCACGCGCGACCGCAACCAGACCGAGTTCAGCCGCACGCTGGAGGATTATCTCTCGATCGCCGTCTCGGATGAGCGGGTGCGCAAGGGGCGCGCGGCGCTGGCGCGGCACCGCCAGACCCTCGCCGCCATCGAGGACCGCTTCGGCGTCGAGGCCGAGATCATCACCGCCATCTGGGGATTGGAGAGCTTCTATGGCGAACGGCGGGGGGATGTGCCGGTGATCTCGGCGACATCGACGCTGGCCTTTGACGGGCGGCGCGGGCAGTTCTTTGAACAGCAGCTGGTCGCGGCACTGCGAATTCTGGAAAACGGCGACGTGACACCGGCGCGCATGACCGGCAGCTGGGCCGGGGCGATGGGGCACACGCAGTTCATCCCGACCTCGTACCTTCAATTCGCGGTGGATTTCACCGGCGACGGGCGGCGCGACATCTGGTCCGACGACCCGAGCGACGCGCTGGCCTCGGCGGCGGCGTATCTGCGGCGCAACGGCTGGACCCGCGGCCTGCGCTGGGGCGCCGAGGTGACCGACAGCGCCCCCTCCGGCACGGTGATCCAGCCGCAGGCGGGGGGGCCGCGCTTTGCCACGACGGCGAATTTCCGCGTCATCAAGCGCTACAACAACTCCGACGCCTATGCGATCGGCATCGGGCATCTGGCCGACAGGATCGGCGGGGCCGGGCCACTGCGGGGCAGCTTTCCGCCCGATGCGAACGGGCTGACCAGGGCGGACCGGATCGCCCTGCAGGAGCGGCTGACGGCGCGCGGCTTCGACACACAGGGCGCGGACGGCGTGATCGGCCGCAACACCGAGGCCGCGATCCGCGCCTACCAGGCCAGCCGCGGCCTGCCCGTCACCGGAACACCGTCACAGGCGCTGCTGCGCGGCCTGACCTCGTGACGGCCCGCAGCCGCGCCGCGCGCGCTCAGATCCGGGCCATCACGGCCCGCCCCAACCGGTCATAGGCCTGCGCGGCCACGCTTGCGGGTGCGAAATCCGCGACCGGCGCGCGGTGCAGGCCCATCTTTTCCACGTCGCTGGCGAAGGGCACGACCACATCGAGCAACCGCTTCGGATACGCCGCGCGCATCCTGGCCATGGTCTGGCCGTGCAACGTCTTGGTCCCCTGTGCCATCGAGAAGAAGCCCAGGATCTTCTTTTTCTGCAACCCGTTGTCGCGGAAAAAGTCGAGCAGTTGCCCGAAGGTCCGCTCGGACAGGGTGGTCGGGATCACCGGCACGACGATGGCATCGGCGGCGCGAAAGACGCTCTCGCCCAGGGTCGAGATGTTGGGCGGGCAATCGAGCACGACACTGTCGTAATCACCGCCCCCCGCCCTCAGCGCCTTCTTCAGCCGCGAGCGGGAATTCTTCATCCGGGCAAGGAAGACGTCGAAGTCGCGAAAGCTCAGGTTCGCCGGCAGCACATCGAGACGGTCGTGGTCGCTGCCGCGGATCGCATCGGTGAAGCGCTGCACATCCTTGAAAAAGCGGTCGTCCTTCAGGTTTTTCGACGGCTTCACCCGCAGATAGAACCCCGCCGCGCCCTGCGGATCGAGGTCGCACAGAAGCACCCGCTGCCCGTCGCGCGCCAACGCATGCGCCAGGTTGACCGAGGTCGCGGTCTTTCCCACCCCGCCCTTGTTGGAATAACACGCGATGATCTTCATGCGCTGGCCTTTGCGGTCTTGAACAGGGCGCGGAACCCGGCCTGCGTCGCCGGGGCGTCGAAGGCGGCAAAGCTTGCGACGACGCGCGCGCGGGCGTCGCGCTGGCGCTGGTCGAGCACCGTCAGCAGGGCGCCGATCCCCTTGGCCATCTCGAGCTTGCGCGCGCCCCGGGCGGCCTCCAGCCCCTGCAACCGGCCCGCCAGCGCCGCCTGCTGCACCGCGCAATCGTTGAAGGTGCCCAGAACATCCTGCAGCTTCTTCAGTGCCCGGATCAGCGGCCGGACCTCGGCGGTCGGGAACATCGGCGCAAAGAACTCCAACAGGTAGCGCAGCTTCTTGCACTGGATGCGCAGCGCGTGGACCTGCGCGTCCGGGGTTCGGTCATCGATCGACGCGGCGATGGCGCAGACCCTGCGATAGCGTTTCCAGATCAGGCGCCGGGCAAAGTCACCGGCGGCGCGGTCGGCCATCGGACCACGGACCAGCCTTGCGTCGGGTTTGTCGAACAGCCTGGCCAGGCGGCGCATCTCGCGCGCATGGGCGTCGCCTTGCAGGTGGTCGCTGAGGTCCCTGTGTTCGGCCGCCCGTTCTGCCGCGAAGGCCTCGAACAGCAGCCCAAGGCCCGGGCGCACTGTCTCGGGAACCATCGCAAGATACGCCGGACGCTCGATCAGGTACACATCGAGGTCACGCAGCCGCCCGGTCCGCGTCATCAGCGCAGCGAAGCGCGCCTTGAGATCATCGGTCTGCGCCGCGCCGTACACCCCCTTGAACAGCGACAGCACCGAGCGGACCTTGCGCAGCGCAACGCGGTGGTCGTGCAGGAACTCGCTGTCGATGTCGTCGATGATCCCGGGCTCGGTCCGGCGTGCCAGGGCGATGTGCGCGCGGATGATGTCGGTGGCCACGCGAAACGCGGTCGTGTCGGGCGCCATCGCAATCGCGGGCCGGGCGAATTGCTCCTGACGCTCGGGAAAGAGGGTGGCGATCACCCCCGGCGCATCGAGGCGTTCGACCGCCCCAAGGGCGTGCAGCCCCTCGGCCAGCCGCGCCAACGCCGGGCCATAGCCCCGCAGCGCCTGCGCCCGCAGCAGGGCCACCGCGCGACGCCCCCCCGCATCGAGCGCCAGAAGATCGCAGCGCACCCGCGTCTTGTCGAGGTCATCGCGCAGCGCCAGCGGCTGTCGCAGCAGCCGCGCCTCGCCGATCGGGCACAGCCGCCGCAGCGGCGACACGATCCCGCCCAGCGCGGCGCGAACCGGACCATCCGCCATGTCGGCGACAAAGCCGGGCACGGCGGGGTCCTGCCAGACAGGCCCCTGCGGGCCGCCCAGCAGCATCAGGCCCCGCGCGTCGCCCAGCAGCACCCGGCCAGCGGCCGCCACCTGCCCGTCGAACGTATCAAAGAGGACCACCGGCCCGTCGGCGGCCTGCGGCGCGGGGTGCAGCCGGTTGCTGCCGATGCGCAGCGCCCGGAGCGCGGCCAGCGGACGCTGACCGGGAACCACGAACCAGCGCGCACTCATCGCGGGACCATGCCGGGGACCTGGCTGGCCCTCAGCGTCATCCGGGCTGCGCGGTCGAGGCGCGCTGCCGCGCAGGGGCGGGCACCGCGATGGCGCGCCATGGGGAAGCACGGCACGGCGCGCGGCAGGGCGCGCGCCACGGAAAACGGCACGGCAGATGGCACGGCGCCGGGCATCGCGCGCGCCCGCGCCCCGTCGGCCCGGCGGTGGGCGACGCGAACCGCCCCGCATGTCCCGGAAGACACCACTCCGCCCATCCTCTGCCATCTCATCGACGCGGGCAAACCGCACCGCAGGATCCCCGATCCGCAGATACCGCAGCCTGCTCCGCCGGTCCACCGCACAGGGTCATCGCCGTCCGGATGGCCCGCGCCAAGGGCCACCGGTCGCGGCGCCCGCCACGTCGGGAGGGCTCCACCCCGATCCGACCGCGCGGGCCCAACCGCGCGGGTCCAACCGCGCGGGCGGGGCGGTCTCGTATCAGACGAGGTCGCGGGCAAGGTCGCCCAGTTGGGGGGTGCCGTGGGGTTCGGGCTGGGCTGGCGCCGACGCAATGCTAGCTCCCAAAGGGCAAGACCTCCCGATCACCGGCGCCACAGGGTGGCCGGACATCGGGGGCGGGGACTCGACACCCGGGCGCGGTGCGGGCATCACATTGTGAAAGATGTAATGGGAGTGCGGTTTGACCGACACGACAACGCAGACGGCGACCGGAACGGTGGCGGACATCTTCATCATCGGCGGCGGCGTGAACGGCTGCGGCATCGCGCGCGACGCGGCCGGGCGGGGGCTGTCGGTGGTGCTGGCGGAAAAGGGCGATCTGGCGGGGGCGACGTCGTCCTCCTCGACCAAGCTGTTCCACGGCGGGCTGCGGTATCTGGAGTATTTCGAGGTCCGCCTCGTGCGCGAATCCCTGCGCGAGCGCGAGGTGCTGCTGCGCGCCATGCCCCACATCGCCTGGCCCATGCGCTTCGTGCTGCCCTATGACCCGGAGATGCGCTTCGACGCGCACACGCCCGCCGCGCAGCTTCTGGGCCGGGTGATGCCCTGGCTGAAGGGGCGCCGCCCGGCGTGGATGATCCGCGCGGGGCTTGCGGTCTATGACGCGCTGGGCGGGCGCAAGATCCTGCCGCCGACGAAATCGCTGGACCTGACGCGCGACATCGCGGGGCGGCCGCTCAAGCCCGGCTTCGCCCGCGCGTTCGAGTACTCCGACGTGTGGGTGGAGGATTCGCGGCTGGTGATCCTCAACGCCCGCGACGCCGAGGCGCGCGGCGCCTCCATCCGCACCCGCACCGAAGTCATCGGCGCCCGCCGCGACGCCGACCACTGGACCGTCACTACCCGCCGCCCCGACGGCACGCAGCAGGAGGTCCGCGCGCGCATCCTCATCAATGCCGGCGGGCCATGGGTGAGCGAGGTTCTGGCAAGCCGCCTCGGCATCAACTCGGCCGAGCATGTGCGGCTGGTGCGCGGCAGCCACATCGTCACGCGCAAGCTGTTCGACCACGACCGCTGCTATTTCTTCCAGGGCGCGGATGGCCGGATCATCTTTGCCATCCCGTACGAGGGCGAGTTCACGCTGATCGGCACCACCGACCACGAACACACCGGCGACCCGTCGCAGGCCGTCTGCACCCCCGAGGAGCAGGATTACCTGTGCGCCTTCGCCTCGGACTACTTCAAGCAGCCGGTGACGCGGGACGACATCGTGTGGACCTATTCCGGGGTGCGGCCGCTCTATGACGACGGGCAGAAATCGGCCACGGCGGCGACGCGTGACTATGTGCTGTCGCTCGACACGGCCGGTGCGCCGCTGCTGAACGTGTTCGGCGGCAAGATCACCACCTATCGCCGGTTGGCCGAAGGCGCGATGGCCCGGCTTGCGCCGCACCTGCCGGCCGACAGCGGGCCGTGGACCGCGGGCGTGCCGCTGCCGGGCGGCGATTTCCCCGTCGACCGGTTCGAAGGGCTGGTGATCGAGCTGCAGGCCGAATACCCGTTCCTGCCCGAGGAATGGGCGCGCCGCCTCGCCCGCGCATACGGCACCGAGGCGCACAAGCTGCTGGATGGCGCCCGCGCCGCCGCCGATCTGGGCCGCGACTTCGGCGCCACCCTGACCGAGGCGGAACTGCGCTGGCTGCACGCGGCCGAGTTCGCCCGCACCGCCGAGGATGTGGTCTGGCGCCGCTCCAAGCTGGGCCTGCGGCTGAGCGCCGAGCAGATCGCCGCCATCGACGACTGGATGCGCGCGCAGCCCGATCCGGCGCCACCGAGCTGAGAGGCCGGGCTGAGAGGCCGGAACTGAGGGCCCGGGCTTGAGGGCCCGGGCTTGAGGGCCCGGGCTTGAGGGATCGCCCCCGGGGAGGGGGGCACCCGCCGCACGCATCGCACCGCGCAACCAGGGAGGGGACATCGCGCATGGGTCACATACTCGCCATCGACCAGGGGACCACATCGAGCCGGGCCATCGTGTTTGGCCCCGACCTGTCGGTCACCGCCGCCGCACAGCAGGAGTTCACCCAGCACTATCCCGCGCCGGGCTGGGTGGAGCATGACGCGGGGGATCTGTGGTCCTCCACCGCCGCCACCTGCCGCGCGGCGATCGAGCGGGCGGGCCTGCGCACCCACGACATCGCCGCCATCGGCATCACCAACCAGCGCGAGACGACCGTGGTCTGGGACCGCGCCACCGGCCGCCCCGTCCACCGCGCCATCGTCTGGCAGGACCGCCGCACCTGGGACATGTGCGACCGGCTGCGCTCCGAGGGCGCCGAGGACATGGTGCGCGAGGTCACGGGGCTGCTGCTGGACCCGTATTTCTCGGCCACGAAGCTGGCGTGGATCCTCGACCATGTGGAGGGCGCGCGCGACCGCGCGCGGCGCGGCGAATTGCTGTTCGGCACCGTCGACAGCTGGCTGGTGTGGAACCTGACCGGCGGCGCGGTGCATGTCACCGATGCCACCAACGCGTGCCGCACGATGCTCTACGACATCACCAAGGGGCGCTGGTCCAGCCGCATGTGCCAGCTTCTCGACATCCCCATGGAGATGCTGCCCGAGGTGCGCGACTGCAACGCCGACTTCGGCATGGCCCGCGCCGACCTGTTCGGCCGCGAGATCCCGATTCTGGGCGTCGCGGGCGACCAGCAGGCCGCGACCATCGGGCAGGCGTGCTTCCAGCCGGGGATGCTGAAATCCACCTATGGCACGGGGTGTTTCGCGCTGCTGAACACCGGGGCCCACCAGGTGCGCTCGGAGAACCGCCTGCTGACCACCGTGGCCTATCGGCTGGACGGAGAGGTCACCTATGCGCTGGAGGGCTCGATCTTCATCGCGGGCGCGGTGGTGCAATGGCTGCGCGACGGGCTGAAGATCATCCGCGCCGCCCCCGAGACGCAGGGCCTGGCCGACCGCGCCGACCCGGAACAGGAGGTGATCCTGGTGCCCGCCTTTACCGGCCTCGGCGCGCCGCACTGGAAGCCGCAGGTGCGCGGCGCGATCTATGGGCTGACGCGCAACGCAGGTCCCGCCGAGCTTGCGCGCGCAGCGTTGCAGAGCGTGGGCTTCCAGACCCGCGACCTGCTGGAGGCGATGCGCGCCGACTGGGGCGCCGCCGGCGCGGGCGAGGTGCTGCGCGTCGATGGCGGCATGAGCGCGTCGGACTACGCCATGCAGTTCCTGTCCGATATCCTCGGCGCCCCGGTGGACCGGCCCCGCGTGCTGGAGACGACCGCGCTGGGGGCCGCGTGGCTGGCGGGATCGCGCGCCGGGGCCTGGCCCGGCATGGCCGAGTTCTCCGACGGCTGGGCGCTGGAGCGCCGCTTCACCCCGGAGATGTCGCAGGCCAACCGCGACCGCCGCTACGGCGCATGGCAGCGCGCGGTCCAGGCGACCATCGCGGCGGCCTGACCCGGCGGGCGGCAGGAACAGCGTTGCGCGCGGCCTGACGGGCGGCCAGCCCGGCCCGCCGCGCGGCGGGCGGCCCGATATGCGGCCCAACAGTCGGCCCGGCATTCGGCTGGTCACGCAGCAGGCCATGCAGCAGGCCAGACGGGGGACCACGGCCCGGATCGCCGCCGCGCGCGACCGGGGTTCCCCGGCGCGGGCCGCCAATGGACGCGGGGCCGTCAGCGGCGCCGCTCGCGCGGGTGGGGGCGGGTGGGGATCTCCTTGAGGAGGCCCCCCACACCCATCGCCGCGACCTCCGCCGCGCCGACCGCCAGCCCGCAGGCCACCCGCTCCAGCACCCAATCGGCGCCATGCGGCACCGGCGAACGTGCGCTGCCGGGCAGGCCGACCACCGGGCGCCCGCCCAGATCGCCCAGGAACAACAGGTTGCCGGGATCGACCGGCAGACCGAATCGCGTAATCCGACCGCCCGCCGCCGCCACCGCCGCGGGCCCGGTGTCGGCCACATCCGCCGTGGCCGAGCCGGTCAGGATCAACGCCACCTCGCCCGGTAGCCGACCCAGCGCGCCCGCAAGGGCGGCGGTGTCATGCGCGACCTCCTCCACCGCCGCGAGCCGCATGCCCAGACCCGCCAGCCGCGCCGCGGCCGCCGCCGCCCCCTTGTCGTTCAGCCGTGCGGGCTGTCCCGGCACGCGGGTCATCACCAGCCCGGCGGTGCGCCGCACGAACGGCGCAACCCGCACCGCATCGCACGCCCGCGCACAGGCCGCCGCCAGCGCCGGACCCGGCACGGCGTAGGGGATCACCTTGACCGTCGCCACCAGCACCCCCGGCGCCACCCGCGTGAACGGCGCCAGCGTGGCCAGCGTGATCGCCGGATCGACCGCGTTCAGCGCATCGACCGACGCCCGCTCGATCAGCGCCAGCCCGGCGGCGCCGGCGTGCAGGTTGGCGCGCCCGGTAAACGGCGCCGCACGCACCAGACACGCCGCACCTTCGTCGGGCACCAGCGCCGCAGCGAGGGACGCGGCGGCGGCATCCTCGGGCACGTCACCGGGGTCGGGGCGGGCCACGACCACCTGCCCCACCCCCGCCGCCGCCAGCTGCGCCAGCGCAGCCGGGCCCAGCACCTGCCCCTTGCGCAGGCGCACCGCGCCCGCGTGCAGCGAATGCGCCAGGATCGCGCCCTCGGCCTGGGCCAGCGGCACGGGGCCAAAGCGCATGGCTCAGCCCTTCCGCAGCGTCTCGATGATCTGCGCGAGGATCGCCACCGCGATCTCGGCCGGGCTGCGCGCGCCGATGGGCAGGCCCACGGGCGCGCGCAGGCGGGCAAGCTCGGCCTCGGCCACGCCCGCCGCGCGCAACCGCTCCAGCCGCTTGGCGTGCGTGCGCGTGGAGCCGAGGCAGCCGAGATAGAACACCGGCGCCCCCAGCGCCGTCAGGATCGCGGGATCATCGAGCTTGGGGTCATGCGTCAGCGTCACTACCGCGGTGCGCGCATCCAGTCCCAGCGCCGTCAGCGCCGCGTCCGGCCAGTCGTGGCTGAGGGGCTGGCCCGGGAACCGCTCGGGGCTGGCAAATGCCGCGCGCGGGTCCACCACGGCGGGGTCGAAGCCCGCCATCCGCGCCATCGCCACCAGCGGCTGCGCGATATGCACCGCGCCCACGACAACCAGCCGCAGCGGCGGGTTGTGGATGGCAACGAAGGTGTCGCCGTCGGGGCCGGAGCGGTCGGCGCGGAACCGCTCGGCCAGGGCCGCGTCGGCCTCGGGCGCGGGGACCAGCCGGCGGTCCCAGGTCGCCAGGTCGGTGAGGCAGGCCACCGGCCGGCGCGCCGCCCGCGCCGCCACCAGCGCCGCCAGCAGGTCGGGCGACAGCGCGGGGGCGGCCGCGCCCACCGGCTCCACCAGCACGCGGATGGTTCCGCCACAGGCCAGCCCCACGGCAAAGGCATCGTCGTCGCTGACGCCAAAGGTCAGGATGCGCGGGCGCCCGTCCTCCAGCGCCTCCAGCGCCTCGGCCACCACCGCGCCTTCGACACAGCCACCCGAGACGGAGCCCGCGATCTCTCCCGCGCCCGACACCGCCAGCTGGCTGCCCACCGGGCGCGGCGCGCTGCCCCATGTCTCGATCACCGTGGCCAGCGCCGCGCCGCGCCCCGCGCGCAGCCATTCCAGCGCGATTTCCGGGCTGTCCTGCATCGCCTGTCCCCCCTCCGGCCCAACGGGCGACAGTATGGCGCGCCCCCCGTTCGCTGGCCAGAGGGGCCACCGCCGCACAATTTGATCAAATTGCATTGACGACCCGCCACGGCGCTGTATCCTGTGGCCAACCCCGAACAGGAGCAGATCATGCAGCCGATCACCAACCACATGCCCACCGCCGAGCTGCGCGCGCTCGATGCGGCCCATCACATGCACCCCTTCACCGACGCCGCCGCGCTGGAGAAGAAGGGCGCGCGGGTGATCACCCGCGCCGACGGCGTGCGGCTGTGGGACAGCGAGGGGACCGAGATCCTCGACGGGATGGCGGGGCTGTGGTGCGTCAACATCGGCTATGGCCGGACCGAGCTGGCCGACGCCGCCGCGCGCCAGATGCGCGAGCTGCCGTATTACAACACGTTCTTCCAGACCACGCATGTGCCCGCCATCGCGCTGGCCGCGCGCATCGCCGAACTGGCGCCGGGCGATCTGAACCACGTCTTCTTTGCCGGATCGGGGTCGGAGGCGAACGACACCAACCTGCGGATGGTGCGCCATTACTGGGCGGTGAAGGGCAAGCCGGAGAAGACGGTCTTCATCTCGCGCAAGAACGCCTATCACGGCTCGTCCATGGGCAGCGCCTCCTTGGGCGGCATGCAGGCGATGCACAGCCAGGGCGGCCTGCCGCTGCCGGGGATCGTGCACATCGACCAGCCCTACTGGTACGGCGAGGGTGGCGACATGACGCCCGCCGAATTCGGCCTCGCCCGTGCCCGCCAGCTGGAGGAGAAGATCCTCGAGCTGGGTGAGGACCGCGTCGCCGCCTTCATCGCCGAACCCATCCAGGGCGCCGGCGGCGTCATCATCCCGCCCGAGACCTACTGGCCCGAGATCCAGCGCATCTGCGACAAGTACGAGATCCTGCTGGTCGCCGACGAGGTGATCTGCGGCTTTGGCCGCACCGGCCACTGGTTCGGCAGCCAGCATTTCGGCATCCGGCCCCACATCATGACCATCGCCAAGGGGCTGTCGTCGGGCTACCAGCCCATCGGCGGCTCGGTGGTCTGCGACGAGGTCGCGGAGACGCTGAGCCACGGCGAGTTCTACCACGGCTATACCTATTCCGGGCATCCCGTGGCGGCCGCCGTCGCGCTGGAGAACCTGCGCATCCTGGAGGAGGAGGACATCCTCGGCCATGTGAACCGCGTGGCCGCCCCGCATCTGGCCGAGGCCTGGGCGTCGCTGGCCGACCATCCGCTGGTGGGCGAGGCCGTCAGCGTGGGCCTGCTTGGGGCGGTGGCGCTGACGCCCGACAAGGCGACACGCGCGAAATTCGCGGCCGAGCCGGGCACCGCCGGTTTCGTCACCCGCGAGCGGTGCTTTGCCAACAACCTGGTGATGCGCCATGTCGGCGACCGGATGGTGATCTCGCCCCCGCTGATCATCACGCCGGGCGACATCGACCTGCTGGTGGCGCGCGCACGCACCGCGCTGGACGAGGCGCACGCCATCCTGCGCACCGACGGCCTGCTGCGCGCGGCGGCCTGAGGCTCCGGACCGGGGGCGGGCCGGGGGGGCCAGTGTCACGGGCCGGGCGCAGGCCCGAGCCCTGCCCCGCCACCTGCCCGGCGTCGCGAATGGCCCGCGCCACAGGCCCGTCAAAAGCCCCTCAGAGACCCGTCAGCTCGGCGAGATCGCTGAGGTAGCACGCCTCGGCCCGCTCGGCCCGCAGCGCGGCGGGGTCGAGGTCGGCGGTCAGCAACACAGGCTCCGCGCCCGCCCGGGCCAGGACCTCGCCGCCCGGGCCGCAGATGCACGACAGGCCGGTGAAGGTCAGGCCCGGCTCGGTGCCCGCGCGGTTGGCGTAGCCCATGAAGATCTGGTTCTCCAGCGCGCGCACCGGCACGATCTGGCGCGCGACGCGGTCGTGCGGGACCATCAGCGCGGTGGGCACCACCACAAGCTGCGCGCCCGCCAGCGCATGGGCGCGGATCAGCTCGGGAAACTCCACGTCGTAGCAGATCGCGACCCCCACCCTCAGCCCGCCCGCGTCAAAGCTGACGGGCGTGGTGCCGGGGGCAAAGGTCGCCTTTTCCCACGCGCCGAACAGCGCACGCTTGGCATATCGGCCGTGTTCGCGCCCGTCGGGGCCAAGGATCACAGCGGCGTTGCGCAGGGTGGTGCCGTCATCAAGATGCGTGCCCATCACCAGCCACATCCCCGCGCGCGCGGCGATGGCGGCGACGGCGCGCAGCGCCCCCTCCACCCCCGGCAGGGCGCCGGGGGCCAGGCCGGGGATGTGGTATCCCGTCAGGAACCCCTCGGGAAACACGAGGATGTCGGACCCGGCCGCCGCCTCGGTCACGCGCGCCACCTCGGCCACGGTGGCGGACAGATCGCCCGGCACGCCCGCGCCCTGCCACAGGGCCAGGCGGGTCATTCGCGCGCCCTCTCGGCGCCCAGCAGGCGCGGCAGGTTGCCGAACCGCCCGATCAGCCCGAACACCACCAGCGCCACCGCCACGAACAGCACCGACACCACCCCCATGATCGGCGTGTAGCCATAGCGCAGGCTGTTGAAGATGCGGATCGGCAGGGTCTCCACCGTGAACCCCGCGACCATGTAGGCGATGATGTATTCGTTCAGCGACAGCACGAAGACAAAGGCGTAGCCCGAGATCATGTAGGGCGCGATCAGCGGCAGCACGACCGTGCGCAGCACCGTCCAGCGCCCCGCGCCCATCACCCGCGCCGCCTCGATCAGCGCCGGATCGATCCCCCGCAACCCCAGCGAGATCGTCACCAGCGGCAGCGTCACCAAGAACACGGCGTGCGAGACCACCGTGGCCGTCATCTGCCCGTACATCCCCACCGACACCCAGAACACCAGAAACCCCAGCGCCGAGATCACCGGCGGCAGCATGAACGGCGCCACCCCCAGCGTCTGCAAGGCCCGCGCCACGACCCCGTCGCGCGCCCACACATGCAGCGCGAGCGGCAGCGCCACCGCCACCGCCAGCACGCCCGCCAGCGCCGCGATCAGCATCGAATTGCCCAGCGCCGCCATCCAGTCGGCGTTGCTCCACAGTGCTCCGTACCAGCGCAACGACGGATCGACCGGCGGGAACCGCAGGCTTTGCGTGCCATTGAGCGACACCCCCGCAACCACCACCAGCGGGGCCAGCAAAAGCCCGAGGATCACCAGAACGAAGGCGCGGCCGAGGCGGCTCATGCGCGGGCCCCCCCGCGGCCCAGCAGCAGCGACACCCCCACCAGCGCCAGCGACACCAGCAGCAGAACCACCGCCATCGCGGCCGCGAACGGCAGGTTGGACTGGAAGATCGCCTGGTCGGTGATGTGCACCGACAGCGTCCAGTGCCGCGGACGGCCCAGCAGCTGCGGCAGCAGATACGCCCCCAGCGTGAACACGAACACCAGCACGAACGCGCCCGCGATGGGCGCGCGCAGCACCGGCACCGTCACCGTCCAGAACACCCGCAGGGGCGAGGCGCCCATGATCCGCGCGGCCTCGCCCAGTTCCGGGTCCAGCCGCGACACCGGCGGGTACAGCACCAGCACCGCATAGGGCAGCCCGAGGTAACACAAGCCCAGCATCAGCGCGAACAGCCCCGGGGTATAGGCGCGCGGCTCCGCGATCAGCCCGGCCCAGGCCAGCAGGTTGCCCACGCCCGCCGTGCGCGACAGAAGCGTCGACAGCGAGAACCCGATGATGACCTCCGACAGCGACAGCACCGCCAGCAGCACCACCAGAACCAGCGTCTGGCCCCGCGCGCGCATCCCCGCCAGGATCACCGTGAACGGAAACGCCAGCACCACGCAGATCGCCGCCGCCCCCGCCGCCACCGCCACCGACGTCATCAGGATGCGCCCGAAGAACGGCGTCATCAGCCGGGCATAGCTGTCGATCTCGAACCCCGGCTCGAAGAACCCGCCGGGCACGCGGTGGGCCACGCTGACCGAGAGCATGATCGCGAACGGGATCAGGAAGAACACCGCCAGCCACGCGGCGGGGATCAGTGCCAGCCAGGCGGGCGTCGCCCTGTGCGCGCTCATGCCGGCAGCACCACGCGGCGGCCGGGCTCGAAGGCCAGGTGCACGCTGTCGCCCAGGCTGACGTCGGGGCGGTCGCGGGGGGCGAACAGCGCGGTGACCTCGGTGCCGTCCATGTCCATCACCACCTGCACGCTCTCGCCCAGATCGCGCAGGAAGGTGACGCGCGCAGGCACGCCCCGGGCCGCGATCCGCGTGTCCTCGGGGCGCACCGACAGGATCGCGGGGCCGTCGGGGGCCTTGATGCGGTCGCCGTCGTCCAGTGTCAGGGTGGTGCCCGCGACCGCCATCTCACGCCCGCGCAGATGGCCGCGCAGCAGGTTGGTGTTGCCGATGAAGCCGGCAACGAACGCATTGGCGGGATCGCGGTACAGCTCCATCGGCGCGCCCACCTGCTGCACCCGGCCACCATCCATCAGGATCAGGATGTCGGCCATCGTCAGCGCCTCCTTCTGGTCGTGGGTGACGACGACGGTGGTCACGCCCAGGCGCTGCTGCAGCTGGCGCAGCTCCATCTGCATGTGCTCGCGCAGGTTGGCGTCGAGCGCGGACAGGGGTTCATCGAGCAGAAAGACCCTGGGGTTGATCGCAAGGCCGCGCGCGATGGCCACGCGCTGGCGCTGCCCGCCCGACAGCTGGTGGATCCGCCGGTCGCCCAGATCCGGCAGGCGCACCATCTGCAGCAGTTCGGCCGCGCGATTGCGCCGCGTGGCGCGGTCCACACCCCGGATCGCCAGCGGATAGGCGACGTTCTCGGCCACGCTCAGGTGGGGAAACAGCGCCAGGGACTGGAACACCATGCCGAAGTCGCGCTTGTGGGCGGGGGTGTCGGTCTGGTCGCGCCCCGCCACCAGCACCGCGCCCGAGCTCGGCGCCTCCAGTCCGGCGATCAGCCGCAAAAGCGTCGTCTTGCCACAGCCCGAGGGCCCCAGAAGGCACACGAACCGCCCCTCGGGAATGTCCAGCGACACGTCATCCACGGCCGTCATCGCGCCGAAACGCTTGGTCAGGCCGCGCAGCGACAGCTCGGTCATCGCATCCCCCCCCGGTTTGCGGGCGGCCCGGTCCCCCGGGCCGCCCCCGCCTTCAGCCCGTGATCATCTCGGACCAGCGCTGGTTCACCCAGTCGGCGCGGTCCACATACAGATCGTAATAGGGCAGGATCGGCGCCCCGTCCGAGGCGACGGCGGCGAATTCCTCGTCCGTCAGGTCGGTCAGCGCGCGGTCGACGGTGGGCGCGGTGCCGACAAATCGCGCAAGCTTGGCCTGGACCTCGGGGCGGGCCATGTAGTCGATGAAGGTCTGCGCCTGATCGATCGCCTCCGAGGCGGACGACACCACCCACGAGCCGCTGTCGAGCACCGCGCCCTCCTGCGGAAAGGTGGAGCGCACGGGCTGGCCGTCGGCCGCCGCAAGGCCGGTCACATCGTGGTAATACTGGCCCATCGGGATCTCGCCGGTCTCCAGCGCCTGCTGGAACTGGCCCTCGTCGCGGTACCACAGCCGCACGTTGGGGCGCAGCTCCGCAAGCTTGTCGAGCACCTCCGTCACGCCCTCCTCGGTGGCCAGGATGTCGGTGCCGCCAAAGAAGGTGGTCGCCGTGATCTCCAGCAGGAACGAGTTCGACGCCAGCGCCAGCAGGCCCAGCCGGTCGCGGTTTGCGTCATCCCACAGCGCGGTCCACGAGGTCGGCGCCTGCGGAAAGACCTCGGTGTTGGTCACGAGGCTGATGTACCAGCTCACCGCCCCGGTGCCATAGAACCGCCCGTCGTCATAGGCGTGCACGAAGTGGTCCGGCAGGTTGGCGATGTTGGGCACCGCGGCGCGGTCAAGCTCCGCCCACAGCCCCGCACGCTCGCCCCGGATGCGCGCAACCTGCGCCATCATCGACACATCCGCCGGAGCCTGCCGGGCGCGGGCGGCCTGTTGCAGCTGCACCAGCCACGCCTCGCCGGTGGGGGTGCCGATGCTCTCGACATCGATCCCGGTCTCGGCGGTGAAGTCGGGAAAGATGTGGGCGTCGAAGCTGTCCTGGAAGAACCCGCCATAGGTGCCGACCTTGAGCGGCGTCGATTGCGCACGCAGGATCGCGGGCGCGGCCATGACCGCCAGCCCCGTGGCGGCCCCGGTCATCAGGAATGAGCGTCTTTGCATCACCAGTCTCCCATCTGGACTTGTTTTCCCTGCGGCACGCCGGGCAGGACGCACAGCATCTCGTAAAGCAGATTGGCCCCGATCAGCGCGGTGTTGCCCGACGGGTCATAGGGCGGCGATACTTCGACCAGATCGCCGCCGACAAGGTTCAACCCCGCACATCCGCGCACAATTTCGAGGCCCTGCCAGATTGTCAGGCCGCCGGGCTCCACCGTGCCGGTTCCGGGGGCGAAGGCGGGGTCCAGGCTGTCGATGTCGAAGGACAGGTACACCGGCGCATCGCCGATGGCCGCGCGGACCTTCGCCATCAGCGGCACCAGCGAGCGGTGCCAGCAGGCCTCGGCCTGGATCACGGTCCAGCCCTGCTGCCGGCCCCAGTCGAAATCGTCCGGTGCGTATCCGGTCCCGCGCAGGCCGATCTGGAACACCCGGTCGTTGATGAGGCAGCCGTCCTCCCAGGCGCGGCGGAACGGGCAGCCGTGGGCGACAGTTTCGCCGAACATGGTGTCGTTGATGTCGGCATGCGCGTCCACATGGATCAGCGCGACGGGGCCGTGGCGGTCGCGGATCGCGCGCAGCACCGGCCAGGTCAGCGTGTGATCGCCCCCCAGCGTCAGCGGCACCGCGCCATGGGACAGGATGTCCGCGTGAAACCCGGTGATGATGTCCACCGACTTCTTCAGGTCAAACGTGTTGATCGGCACATCGCCCACATCGGCCACCTGAAGATGGGCAAAGGGCGCGGCCCCCGTGGCCATGTTGAACGGCCGCAGCATCCGGCTTTCGTCCCGGATCTGGCGCGGCCCGTGGCGGGTGCCCGCGCGGTTGGAGGTGCCGATGTCCATCGGCACGCCCACGAACGCCACGTCCAGCCCTTCGGCGGTGGGCTGCGCGGGCAGGCGCATCATCGTCGCCGGGCCGCCGAAGCGCGGCATGTCGTTGCCGCCCAGCGGCTGGTTGAAGGTCGTGTGGTCCATCTCCGTCCCTTCCCGGTCGCAGCGCCTGCGGCCGTGGCGCCATGCCGCAGCCATGACGCTTTCGTAACGGGGATGTCAGCCGTCGTCGAGGCGGTGGGCACGGCGCCGCCCCCCCCCGCCGGAACCGGCCGAGATCAGTCGGTCAGGTCGAAGCGCAGCCGCCCCTCGGCCTCCCAGGCGTGGAGTTGCGCGTCAGCCTCGGCCGGGCCGAGGGCGCCATGCGCCACCAGAATCACCCGCAGGGCACTGCGGACCCCCTCGCCCACCGTGCGCCGACGCCCGCAGGCATACAGCACCGCATCCCCCCGCATCAGCCAGTCAACCAGCTCCGCCCCCCGCGCCAGCATCCGGTCCTGCACGAAGCCCCCCCCCTGCGGGTCGAGGTTGAAGGCGGTGTCCAGCCGCTCCAGCACGCCGTCACGGTGCCACCCCTCCAGCCGGTCGCCGTGGAAATAATCACCCGCGCGCTTCTGCGTGCCGAAAAACAGCCACATCGGGCCGCGATACCCCCCTGCGGCCTTGTGCGCGGCAAAGCCGGGGAACGGCGCGATGCCGCAGCCGGTGGCGACCATCACCACGGGGCGGTCGGGATCGTCGGGCAGGTGGAAGGCGGGGTGGCGACGCAGCCGCCCCTCCAGCCGGTCGCCCACCGCAAGGCCGCGGCACAGAAGGTGCGAGACCTGCCCGAAGCGCCGCCCCTCGGGGCCGTCATGGACCACCAGCGAGACGGTCAGCGCGAGCGCGTCACGCCCCTCCAGCGGGCTGGAGCCGATGGAATAGGGGCGCGCGGGCCCGCCCTCGGCGGGGCGCACCAGCAGCAGATCGCCCGGCTGCCACCGCAGCGGCGCCTCCGGGCACAGATCCAGCGCCCAGACCTCGTGGGTGGCCGGGTCGGCGGGATCATTGAGTTGGCCGCGCGCGCGCAGCGTCAGCTGCACGGGGCGGTCGGCCTCGGGGGCCTCGGCGGTGGTGGCGGCGTTCAGGTCCAGCCGCGCGGCCATGTCCGCAAGCCAGCCCGCCCATGGCGTGGCGGGGTCGCCGTCGACGCGGACCACCGGCGCGACCTCCTCGGCCCCCGCCGCCAGCAGGGCCGCCCGCAGCGTCAGCCCCCCGGCACAGAACCGGCGGTATCCCGAATCCCCCAGCGCCAGAAGGCCAAAGCGCACCCCCCCCAGATCCGCGCCCGCCAGCG